>JBIQHJ010000070.1:0-17221 GCA_044508625.1 Alcaligenaceae bacterium | reverse complement strand
CCACTCCTTCCCATCCCGAACAGGACAGTGAAACGCCTTTGCGCCGATGATAGTGGGTGGACACCTGTGAAAGTAGGTCATCGTCAGGCTCTCATGCAAAACCCCCGCAAGCTCACCCCTTGCGGGGGTTTTTTTTTGCCGCCTCAGAAAAGCTTGCCGAACTGCGTGACGATCAGGTAGATCGAGAACCCGCCGTAGAACACTACGGCCCACAGCACGGCCGCGTAGCGCACCCCGCCCAGGCCCAGGGCCTTGGGCAGCATGCCGCGGTTCAACTGGATCAGCAGCACCGAGTACACGAACATCACCAGGCCGTTGAGCGCCGAGGCGATGACCAGCAGCAGCAGCGGCTGGCTCACGCCGGCGAGCAGGATCACCGAGCCGAAGATCACCATCAGCCAGACCACCAGGAAGTACAGGCGGCTTTCGGTCCAGGTGCTGCTGTCGCGCAGCCAGTTGGCCTTGACGATGTCGGCCACGATGCGGCCGATCATGTCCACCACGGTCAGGTTGGTCGACAGCAGCACGGCCACGCCGGTGAACCAGAAGGCGGGGCCGGCCCAGGCGCCGACCTGGGTGTTGAGGGTCTCGCCCAGCAGGCGCACGAAATCGAAGTTCTGGGCGGTGCTGCCGACGCCCACGTAGGTGAAGGCCAGCATCATGAAGAGCAGGATGGCGAACAGGCCCAGCACGAAGAAGGTGATGAACTGCTCGCGGTCGGCGACGCGCCACCAGCCGTGCCAGCGCCGCATATTGGCCTCGTCCTGCGGGAAGAAATAGCCGATCGAGGCGCTGGTGGTTTCATCGCCGGTGATCGGTGAGACGATCTTGGGCAGGTGCGCGCCCATGCCCAGGCCCTTGTCGCGGACCCAGTTCGACTGGGCCAGGTTCATCACGCCGCCCGCGCCGGCGAAGGCGATGGCGCCCAGCAGCAGCGCGGTGGGGATGGTGCCGATGGCGCCGGGGATCTTGGGGATCTCGGTCGTGAAGCCGGCCAGCAGCGCCTGCCAGCTCGATCCGCCGAGGAGGCCGAAGATCATGTACAGCATGAACAGCAGGATCAGGGCGACCAGGAAGAACTGGATCTTTTCGACGGTCTTGTAGACCACCGGGGACACGGTCAGCACGATGCCGATCAGGACCAGCGAGGCGATCGTGATCGGGATCACGGCGCCCTCGGAGAGCCCGAAGGCGTAGGTCAGGGCCGTCGAACTGCCGGTCGCCCATCCCGGCCACATCCAGGGAATGACGGCCATGATGACGAACAGCCAGCTCCAGTGCTTCCATAGCCGCGTGAATCCCGTGACCGCCGTTTCCCCCGTCGCCAGGGTATAGCGGGTGATCTCCATGTTCAGGAAATACTGCGTGAGGATCCCGATCGTCGCGAGCCACACCAGCGCGAGGCCGGTCTGGGTCGAGATGTACGGCCAGAGGACGAATTCCCCCGATCCGATCGAGCCCGCCAGCAGCAGCACGCTGGGCCCGACGACCTGCTTGAACGGCAGGGGCTCGGGGAGATCGCGGTAGGTGACAGGAGGCAGGTACAGGCTGGAGATTTCGGGCGCGATCTGGGATGTCGCATCCTCGCTGGCTTGATTGACCATGTGCAATACCTTTTTCGAGAAGGAAGATACTTGCAACGGTGGCCATGCCATGCCGCCATGGCCATCACCCCATCCTTACAGGAGTCTGTAAGGTGTATCGCGATCCTAATGCGCTGGGCGAATACGGGTCAAGCAAATGAGAATGATTCAAGGGTTATCCCTTGTTTACCGGGACCTTGCCTGCTCGATTTACCAGGACCTCGCCCTGCTCGAGGAGCAGGGCGGTCTCGTAGGCCGGCAGCCCCATCACCCCGGTGTAGCTGCCCGACAGGTGGCGCACGAACGTGCCCGCGCGCCCCTGGATGGCGTAGGCCCCCGCCTTGCCGAGGGGTTCCCCCGTGGCGCAATAGGCCTCGATGTCGTGGTGCGAGAGCGGCTTGAACCGGACCTCGCTCGCGCTCAGGCCTTCGAGGAGGCGGCCGCGGACGGCGAGGACGACGGCGGTATGGACCTGGTGGACGCGGCCCGAGAGGCGTGCGAGCATCGAGGCGGCATCGGCGGGATCGCGCGGCTTGCCCAGGACCTCGCCATCGAGGATGACGGTCGTGTCGGCGGCGAGGATCAGCGCCTCGCCCGGCGGCGGCAGGCCCTCGGGGCGCTGGGGGCCGGCCAGCCAGAGGACGGCGCGCTCGGCCTTTTCCCGGGCCGTGCGGCGCACATAGTCGGCCGCCGCCTCGCCCGGCAGTTGCGGCTCGTCCTCGCCCTCGGGCGCCGGGACGCGCAGGACGCGATGGGGAATGCCGAGCTGGTCGAGGATTTCCCGCCGCCGCGGGCTGGCCGAGGCGAGGTACAAGGGGAGGCCGGTCATGGCACGCGCAGGATCTTGAGCCCGTTGGTGCCGCCGCTGTCGCTGTAGAAATCCCCCTTGGTCAGGATGATCCAGTCGCCGGGCTGCAGCAGGCCGCGGGCGCGCAGCACGCCGATGGCCGCGTCGCTGACCTCGGCGGGCGGCAGGCTGGCGGCATCGAAGGCCTCGGGGTAGACGCCGCGGAACAGGGCGGCGCGCCGCTGGGTGGCGACGTGGCGGGTGTAGCAGTAGATGGGCACGCCCGAGCGGATGCGCGACATGATGAGCGGGGTGTGGCCGCTTTCGGTGAGGCTGATGATGGCCTTGACGCCGGGGAAGTGGTTGGCGGCGTACATGGTCGCCAGGGCGATGGTCTCGTCGCAGCGGGTGAAGGTCTCGCCCAGCCGATGGTGCGAGCGCGTGCTGGTGGGTTCCTGCTCGGCGCCCAGGCAGACCCGGGCCATGGCCGCGACGGCCTCGACCGGATACCGGCCCGAGGCGCTCTCGGCCGAGAGCATGACGGCGTCCGTGTAGTCCAGCACGGCATTGGCCACGTCCGAGACCTCGGCGCGCGTGGGCAGGGGGCTCGCGATCATGGATTCCATCATCTGCGTGGCCGTGATCACGAGTTTGTTCAGGGTGCGCGCGTGCTGGATGATGCGCTTCTGGATGCCGGCGAGACGCGCGTCGCCGATTTCCACCCCCAGGTCGCCGCGGGCGACCATCACGCCGTCGCTGGCGCGGATCAGGCCGTCCAGGGCCTCGTCGTCGGCGACGGCCTCGGCGCGCTCGATCTTGGCGATGATCCAGGCCTGGCTGCCGGCGGCCCGGACCAGCTCGCGCGCCTGGTCGATGTCGGCCCCTGTGCGCGGGAACGAGACGGCCACGTAGTCGAGCTCGAGCTCGGCCGCCAGCAGGATGTCCTCGTGGTCCTTGTCCGTCAGGCTGGGGGCCGAGATGCCGCCGCCCCGGCGGTTGATGCCCTTGTTGTCGGACAGCGGCCCGCCGACGGCCACGGTGGTGTGGACGCTGTCGTCGTCGACCCGGTCGACCCGCAGGATCACGCGCCCGTCGTCGAGCAGCAGCTCGTCGCCCGGCGCGCAGTCGCGCACCAGCGGGGGATAGTCGATGCCCACGATGCGCGAGGTCCCGGCGGTGGCGCCGTGGCTCGTGGACAGCGTGAAGGGATCCCCGGCATGCAGCACGACCGCGCCCTCGGCGAAGCGCGCGATGCGGATCTTGGGGCCTTGCAGGTCGCCCATGATGGCGGTGTGCCGCCCGAGGCGCGCGGAGATCTCGCGCACCAGGCGGGCGCGCTCGCGGTGCTCGTCCGCGGCGCCGTGCGAGAAATTCAGGCGGGCCACGTCCATGCCCGCGAGGATCAGGGCCTCGATGCCTTGCGCGGACGAGCTCGAGGGGCCGAGGGTGGCGACGATCTTGGTGCGGCGGCGGGCATTCATGGCGGGCTCCGGTCAGGCGCGGTGGTAGGGATGCCCGGCCAGTATGGCCCAGGCGCGGTAGATCTGCTCGGCCAGCAGGACGCGCACCATCGGATGCGGCAGGGTCAGCGAGGACAGCCGGATCGTCTGGTGCCCGCTGCGTTTCAGGCCCGGGTCCAGCCCGTCGGGCCCGCCGATGAGAAAGGCCACGTCACGCCCGGCCCCGCGCCAGGATTCCAGGTGGCGCGCGAGCGCCATGGTGTCGAGATCATGGCCGTGCTCGTCGAGCACGACGCGCCAGGCCTGGGCGGGCAGGGCGGCCTCGATGCGCTGGGCCTCGGCCTGCATGAGCTGGGCCGGCGTCTTGCCGGAGCTGCGCGGCTCGGGCTTGATCTCGACGAGCTCGAGCGCGCAATCGTGGGGCAGCCGCCGGGCGTAGTCCGTCCAGGCCTCCTGCACCCAGGCCGGCATGCGCACGCCCACGGCCAGGACCCGGAGCTTCATGGGGCGCTAGTCCCCGAGCATCGCCGCCGTGGCGGGGCCCTGGGGCAGGAGCTTGACCCGCACCGGCTTGGCGCCCCAGATCTCCTCGAGATGGTAGTGGGCGCGCACCGCCGGCTGCATGCAGTGCACGACGATGTCGCCCAGGTCGATCAGCACCCATTCGCCGGAATCCTCGCCCTCGCAGGCGATCACCTCGATGCCGCGGCGCCGCGCCTGGTCGGCGACGTGGCCGGCGATGGCGCGCGTCTGGCGGCTGGAGGTGCCGCTGGCGATGATGACCCGGTCGAACAGGCTGGTGAGCTCGGTCGTGTTGTAGACCTTGATGTCCTGGGCCTTGGCGTCCTCGAGGGCGTCGATGACGATGCGTTGCTGTTTCTGGATGTTCATAGGGCGGGGTCGGGATCCGCGGAGGCCGCCGGATCGGAGTAGAGATGGTGCGTCCGGATGTATTCGAGCACGTTCGGGTCCAGCATATCATCGACCGGCCGGCCGGTGCGCAGGGCGTGCCGGATGGCGGTGGCGCTGATCGCCAGCGGGGGGAGGGGGATGCGCCGCAGCACCCCGTGGCCCTCGGCCAGGGCCCGGGCGAGCTCGGGCGGCGGCGCGTCGTCCGATCCTGGGCGCCGGGCGACGGCGAGCTCGACCCGCGCGGCGATGTCGCGCCAGCGATGCCAGGTGCAGAAGTTCGCCAACTGGTCGGCGCCGAGGATCCAGGTGTATCGGGCCTGCGGGAGGCTCTCGAGGGTGTCGATGGTGTAGGTCGCGCCGGAGCGCTGCAGCTCGATCGGGTTGACCGCCAGGCGCGGATCGCCCTGGCAGGCGATCTCGAGCATGCGCAGGCGGTGCGCGGGGCTGGCGCCCAGGGCGCCCCGCTGCCAGGGCCGGTGGGCGGGGATCAGCTCGACGCGGTCCAGACCGAGCGCGTCGAGCGCGGCGCGCGCCAGCGCGATATGGGCGCGGTGGACGGGGTCGAAACTGCCGCCCAGGAGCCCGATCCGCGGCACTACACCCATTCCCTGGGCTTGAGGTAGTCGGCGAGGGCGGCCTCGGGGCTGCCCGGCTCGGGCGTCCAGTCGTAGCGCCATCGGGCGATGGGCGGCATGGACAGCAGGATGGACTCGGTGCGCCCCCCGGACTGCAGGCCGAACAATGTGCCCCGGTCGTAGACCAGGTTGAATTCCACGTAGCGGCCCCGGCGGTAGGCCTGGAAGTCGCGCTGCGCCTCGGTGTAGGGGGTGTCCTTGCGGCGCTCGACGATGGGGACGTAGGCCGGCACGAAGCACTCGCCCACGGCCCGGGTCAGGGCGAAGCAGGTCTCGAAGTCGGGCGCGTCCAGGTCGTCGAAGAACAGCCCGCCCACGCCCCGCGTCTCGCCGCGGTGGCGCAGCAGGAAATAGTCGTCGCACCAGGCCTTGTAGGCGGGGTACTTGTCGGCGCCGAAGGGCGCCACGGCGTCGCGGCACACCTGGTGGAAGTGGCGGGCGTCGTCCTCGACGGGATAGTAGGGGGTGAGGTCCAGGCCGCCGCCGAACCAGAACACGTCCTCGGCGCCCTCGGCCCCGTGGGCGACGAACAGGCGCACGTTCATGTGCGTGGTGGGGACGTGCGGATTGCGCGGGTGCAGCACCATCGAGACGCCCATGGCCTCCCAGGAACGGCCGGCGAGGCCGGGCCGGTGGGCGCTGGCCGAGGGCGGCAGCGTCCGGCCGCGGACGTGGCTGAAGAGCACGCCGGCGCGCTCGAAGACCCGCCCGCCTTCGAGGTGGCGCGTCAGGCCCCCGCCGCCTTCGGCCCGCGTCCAGGCGTCGCGCCCGAAGGGCCCGCCTTCGAGGGCCTCGAGGGACTGGACGATGCCGGCCTGCAGGCCGATGAAGGCGTCGTGGACGCGATCGGTGGGAACGAGCATGGGGTTTCCTCGCCGGATTCAGTGCTTGCCGGGCGGCAGGGCGCGCCAGCCGATGTCCCCGCGGAACTGCCGGCCCTCGAAGACGGTCTGCGACACGGCATCGTAGGCCGCCTGCTGCGCGCGCCGGATCGAGTCCGCGAGGACGGTCACGCACAGCACCCGCCCGCCGTTGGTGAGCAGGACCCCGTCGCGCCGCGTGGTGCCGGCGTGGAAGGTCATGCAGGTCTCGGAGTCGGGCGCGAGGCCGGTGATGGGATCGCCCTTGCGCGGGGACTCGGGATAGCCCTGGGCCGCGAGCACCACGCCCAGCGCCGCGCGGCGGTCCCAGTCGATCTCGGCCTGGTCCAGGGTGCCCGCCAGCGCATGGTCGAAGACGGTCGTGAGATCGCTCTTGATGCGCATCATGATCGGCTGGGTCTCGGGGTCGCCCAGGCGGCAGTTGAACTCGAGGACCTCGAGGCTGCGCGCGGCGTCGGCGCCGGGCCCGATCATCAGGCCGGCATACAGGAAGCCGGTGTAGGGGATGCCGTCGCGCGCCATGCCCTGCGTCGTCGGCAGGATGATTTCGCGCATGATGCGGTTGTGCAGGGCGGGCGTGACGATGGGGGCGGGCGAATAGGCGCCCATACCGCCGGTGTTGGGGCCCTGATCGCCGTCGCGCAGGCGCTTGTGGTCCTGGCTGGTGGCCAGGGCGAGGACGTGGTGCCCGTCGCACATGACGATGAAGCTCGCCTCCTCGCCCTCGAGGAAATCCTCGATGACCACGCGCGCGCCGGCCGCGCCCAGGCTGCCGTCGCCCAGCATGTGGTCCACGGCCTCGGTCGCCTCGGCCACCGTGCCCGCCACGACGACGCCCTTGCCGGCCGCCAGGCCGTCGGCCTTGACGACGATGGGCGCGCCGCGCTCGCGGATGTAGGCCTTGGCGGCCTCGGGGTCGGTGAAGGTCGCATGGGCCGCCGTGGGGATGCCGTGGCGCTGCATGAAGGACTTGGCGTAGTCCTTGGAGCTCTCGAGCTGCGCCGCCTCGCGGGTCGGGCCGAAGATGCGCAGGCCCGCCGCGCGGAAGGCGTCGACGATGCCGGCGGCCAGCGGCGCCTCGGGTCCCACGACGGTGAAGGCGATCCTTTCGCGGCGGGCGAAGTCGATCAGGCCCTCGGCGTCGTGGAGGTCGACGTTCTGGAGCTGGGGAGGGGCGTCGGTGCCGCCGTTGCCCGGCGCCACGTAGACCGTCTGGATGCGCGGCGACTGCGCCAGGCGCCAGGCCAGGGCGTGTTCGCGGCCCCCCGCGCCGATGACGAGGAGCTTCATTCGGTTTCGTCCAGGACGGCGGTGGTGTAGACCTCTTGGACGTCGTCCAGGCCTTCGAGGGTGTCGATGAGCTTGCGCATGCGCTCGGAATCCTCGGGCGAGAGCTCGACCTCGCTGAGGGCCTTCATGACGACGCCCTGCACCTCGGGCGCCAGGCCCGCCGCCTCGAAGGCGGCCTTGACCCCGGCGTACTGGCCGGGCTCGCAGATCACCTCGATCACGCCCTCGTCGTCGGTCTGCACGTCCTCGGCGCCGGCCTCGAGGGCCACGTCCATGACCCGTTCCTCGGAGGTGCCCGGCGCGAACAGGAACTGCCCGCAATGCTTGAACATGAACGAGACGCAGCCGTCCTGGCCCAGGTTGCCGCCGTGCTTGGACAAGGTGTGGCGGACCTCGGACACGGTGCGCTGGCGGTTGTCGGTCATGCAGTCGATCAGCACGGCCGCACCGCCCGCGCCATAGCCCTCGTAGCGGATTTCCTCGTAGTTGGCGTCGTCCGCGCCGCCCGCACCGCGCTGGATGGCGCGCAGGATGTTGTCCTTGGGCATGTTGGCCCCCGTGGCCTTGTCCCAGGCCAGCCGCAGGCGGGGGTTGGCGTCCGGATCCGCGCCGCCGGCACGCGCGGCGACGGTGATTTCACGGATGATCTTGGTCCAGAGCTTGCCGCGCTTGGCGTCCTGGCGCCCCTTGCGATGCTGGATGTTTGCCCACTTGCTGTGTCCGGCCATAGCGTCAGTCTTTCAATCGGTCGAGCGGTTCATCGGATGAAGGCCTGATTTTAACCTTTGTACCCGCTTCTGGCAGGGCGCGGCCCCGCGGGCCCCGCGGGTTCGGCGGGGGGGCGGCGCCGCGGCCGCGACTCCAGGGCCGGCCGGCGTTCGTGATAGTCTATCCAGGGTTCGGGAAAGCAGCGGCGCGGCGTGCGATCGCGCGAGGAGATCAAAAGCATGGAGCAAAGCAGAAAGGTCCAGGTCCGCGAGCACGGCGGCCCCGAGGTCATGCGCATCGTGACCGAGGCGGTGCCGGCGCCCGCCGATCACGAGGTCAGGATACGGCAAAAGGCGATCGGCCTGAATTTCATCGACATCTATTGCCGCACGGGGCTGTACCCCAATCCCTTGCCGCACGGCCTGGGCTACGAGGCCGCGGGGGTGGTCGAGGCCGTCGGCGCGCAGGTCCGCCACTTGCGCGTGGGCGATCGGGTCGCCTACGGGCAGAGCCCCATCGGGGCCTACGCCGAGCTGCGCAACGTGCCGGCCGACCGCGTGGTGGCGATCCCCGCTTCGGTGGGCTTCGAGCAGGCGGCGGCCCTGATGCTCAAGGGCCTGACCGTCCAGTACCTGTTTCGCCAGACCTACCGCCTGAAGGGCAACGAGACGATCCTGTTCCATGCGGCGGCCGGCGGCGTCGGCCTGATCGCCTGCCAGTGGGCCCGGGCCCTGGGCGTGCGCCTGATCGGCACCGCGTCCACCCCGGAAAAGGCCGCGCTGGCGCGCCAGAACGGCGCCTGGGAGGTCATCGACTACACGCGCGAGGACGTCGTCGCGCGCGTGCTCGAGCTCACCGGCGGACAGAAGGTGCCGGTGGTCTACGACGGCGTGGGCAAGAGCACCTGGGAAACCTCCCTCGACTGCCTGCAGCCCAGGGGCCTGATGGTGAGTTTCGGCAATGCCTCGGGCCCCGTCGAGGGCGTCAACCTCGGCCAGCTCGCGGCCAAGGGCTCGCTGTTCGTGACGCGGCCCATACTGGCCACCCACGTCGCGACCGCCCAGGCCATGCAGGAGGCGGCGGCGGATTTGTTCGCCCAGGTCGTGAACGGCAACATCCAGGTGGCCATCGGCCAGCGCTTCGCCCTCGAGGACGTGGCCGAGGCGCATCGCGCCCTGGCCGGGCGCCGCACGACCGGGGCGACCGTCCTCACCCTCGAGTGACGGGGGCGGCCCGCCCCGCGGGCTCGGCCTGCTCTTGGTGGTAGCGCAGCAGGCGCTCGACCTCCTTGCGCGACCCCAGGATCACGCCGGTGCGCTGGTGCAACTGGGAGGGCTGCAGATCGAGGATGCGCGTGTCGCCGTCGATGGCGGCGCCACCCGCCTGCTCGACGATGTAGCTCATGGGATTGGCCTCGTACATCAGGCGCAGCTTGCCCTTGCGGCCCGAGGCCCGGGCGTCGCGCGGGTACATGAAGACCCCGCCGCGCGAGAGGATGCGATGCACGTCGGCCACCATCGAGGCGATCCAGCGCATGTTGTAGTTCTTGCCCAGGGGCCCGGTCTCGCCTTGCAGGCATTCGTCGATGTAGCGCCGCACCGGCGCCTCCCAGTGGCGCATGTTCGACATGTTGATGGCGAACTCGGCCGTGTCCTCGGGGATGCGGATGTCGTCGTGCGTCAGCAGCCACGAGCCCATCTCGCGGTCGAGGGTGAAGCCCACGACGCCGGCGCCCACGGTCAGCATCAGCATGGTCTGGGGGCCGTACACCGCGTAGCCGGCCGCGACCTGGCGCGTGCCGGGCTGCAGGAAGTCCTCCTCGGCGATCTCGCGGCCCGCCGCCCCGGCCGGCGCCTGGAGGACCGAGAAGATCGTGCCGATGGACACGTTGACGTCGATGTTCGAGGAGCCGTCCAGCGGATCGAACAGCAGCAGGTTCTGGCCCTTGGGATAGTGGTTGGGGATGCGGTGGATGGTCTGCATCTCCTCGGAGGCCATGGCGGCCAGGTTGCCGCCCCATTCATTGGCCTCGAGCAGGATCTCGTTCGAGAGCACGTCGAGCTTTTTCTGGACCTCGCCCTGGACGTTCTCGGTGCCCAGGCTGCCGAGCACGCCCCCCAGGGCCCCCTTGCTGACGGCGTGGCTGATGGCCTTGCAGGCGCGCGACACCGTCTCGATGAGCAGCCGGACGTCGGCGGAGACGGCCTGGTGCTCGCGCTGCTGCTCGACCAGGTACTGGGTCAGGGATTTGAATTTCAAGGCGGTTCCCCCTTTTTATCGGATGTGGATGGAAGGCCCGGACGCCCTCAGGCGTTCAGGGCCTTGGAGACGATTTCCCCGACGTTGCGCGACAGGCCCGCCGCGCCGTGGACGCGCAGCAGCGCATCGCGCATGCCGTCGCGCGCGTAGGGCGCGTAGCGGGCCCAGTTGTCGAAGGCGCGCGCGAGCCGGGCGGCGATCTCGGGATTGATGCGGTCGAGCGCGAGGACCTGCTCGGCCCAGAAGGCGTGGCCCTCGGGCGTGTGCAGGCCCTCGAGATTGTCCATGCAGTAGCGGAAGACCACCGAGCGGGCCCGGTTGGGATTGCGCAGGGAAAAGTCCGGATGGGTCATCAGCCGGCGCACCCGCGCGGTGTCGCAGGAGGGCGCGGCCGCCTGGACGGCGAACCAGCGGTCGACGACCAGGGGGTCGTGCCGCCAGCGGGCATGGAAATCGGCGAGGATGCCCTCGGCCGCCTCGTCGCCGCCATCCTGGTTCAGGAGGGCGGTCAGGGCGCCCATGCGCTCGGTCATGTTGCGCGCGTCGCGGTATTGCGCCAGCGCCCTCTCGCGGCCGTCGCCGGTGCGCGCCGCGGCGAGGTAGGCGAGGGCCAGGTTGCGCAGCGCCCGGCGGCCCGAGGACGCGGGATCGGGCCGGTAGGGGCCGTCGTCCGCGGCCAGGCGGTCGTGGATCTCGCGCCAGGCCTCCTGGAGCTCGGCGCCCAGCGCCTGCTGGACGTGCCTCCAGGCCCGGGCGGTGGCCAGGGGATCCATGGGCTCGGTGAGCTCGAGGACCTCTTTGGGCGAGGGCAGGGCGAGCAGCCGCGCCTGGTAGGCCGGGGTCAGGGTGGCGTCGGCCAGGGCCGCGCGCCAGGTCTCGAGCAGGGGGCCGATCGCGGGCGGCCGGCGATCGGCCTGCAGGGCGGCGACGCAAGCCAGCAGGTGGCGCCGGGCGAGCTCCTGCCCCGCCTCCCAGCGGGCGAATGGATCCGTGTCGCAGCGCGCGAGCAATGCGAGCTCGGCGTCGCCGCGCTCGGCCTCGACGATCACCGGCGCCGAGAAATTGCGCAGCAGCGAGGCCACCGGCCGCCGCTCGATGCCGGGCAGGACCCAGGTCCGCGAGGCCTCGCGCAGTTCGAGCAGGACGGTGTCGCGCGGCCCGCCCTCCCATTGGATGGGAATGGGGGCGCCGTCCGGGTCGAGCAGGCCGATCGCGAAGGGAATGTGCAGGGGCGGCTTTTCCTCGACCGGGTTGCGGCGCGCCTCGAGCCCCGCGGGGGGGCAGCGCTGGCTCAGGGTGATGCTGCAGGCCCGGGCCGCGGCGTCGTGCTCGATTTGCACGCGCACGCGCGGCGTGCCCGCCTGGGAGTACCAGCGGCGGAACACCGAGAGATCCTCGCCGGGGCGCAGGCGGCGGTAGACCGATTCCATGGCGTCCACGAAATCGTCGCAGGTGACGGCCTGGCCGTCGTGGCGCCGGAAATACTCGTCCAGCCCGGCGCGGAAGCCCTCCTCGCCCAGCAGCGTGTGCTGCATGCGGATGACCTCGGCGCCTTTCTCGTAGACGGTGGCCGTGTAGAAGTTGGCGATCTCTTGGTAGCTGTCGGGCCGGATGGGGTGGGCCATGGGGCCCGCGTCCTCGGGAAACTGGGCGATGCGCAGGGCGGTGACGTCGTCGATGCGCTTGACGGCGCGCGCGCTGGCCGCCTCGTGCCGCGGGAGGCCGCGGGCCATCATGTCGGCCGAGAATTCCTGGTCGCGGAAGACGGTCAGGCCCTCTTTGAGGGAAAGCTGGAACCAGTCGCGGCAGGTGACGCGGTTGCCGGTCCAGTTGTGGAAATACTCGTGGCCGATCACCGCCTCGATGCCGCGGTAGGCCGCGTCGGTGGCGGTGTCCGGGTCGGCCAGGACGTAGGCGGCGTTGAAGATATTGAGCCCCTTGTTTTCCATGGCGCCCATGTTGAAGTCGCGGGCGGCGACGACCATGAAGCGGTCCAGGTCGAGCTCGAGGCCGAAGCGCTGCTCGTCCCAGCGCATGGCGCGCGCCAGGCAGTCCAGCGCCCAGCGGGTCTGCTCGGCATGGCCCCGGTCGCTGTAGACCTGGAGGGTCGCGGGCCTGCCGCTGCGCGTGGCCTCGACGCGCTCGACGCAGTCGAAGTCGCCCGCCACCAGGGCGAACAGATAGCAGGGCTTGGGGTGCGGATCCTCCCAGGTGGCCTGGTGGCGGCCGTCGTCCAGGGCGCGCTGCGCGGTCGGGTTGCCGTTGGACAGCAGCAGCGGAAAGGGGCCGGGCTGCGCGCGCAGCGTGACGTGGTAGCGCGACATGACGTCGGGGCGGTCGGGGAACCAGGTGATGCGCCGGAAACCCTGCGCCTCGCATTGGGTGAACAGTTTTCCGCCCGAGACGTACAGGCCCATCAGGCTGGTGTTGGCCGCGGGCCGGCAGGCGCTGGTCACGGCCAGGGTGAAGGGCCGGCCCGCCGGCGGCTGGAGCCTCAGGGCGCGGTCGTCCAGCACGTAGTCGCCGGCCGCCAGCGCGCGGCCGTCGAGCGCGATCGAGACCAGCTCGAGGTCTTCGCCGTAGAGCTCGAGCGCGCGCCCCTCGAAGCCCGCGACCGGCTCGAAGCGCAGCGTCGAGTGCACGAGCGTGCGCTCGGGATCCAGGTCGAACTCGAGCCGCACCTCGGGCAGGCGGTAGGGATAGGGGGCGTAGTCGAGGCGGTGGATGGTCTGGGCGGAGTCGGTGCGCATGTCGGAGGCGGGGGCGGGAGTGCAAAGAGGCCTCCATTGTAGTGCGCGCGCCGCGGCGGTGCGCCGGCGCCGTGCCGGTGTATCGGTATGCAACCGCGGGGTTCCGCGCCGTTGCGCCAGGCTCTATGATGAAGGCATGTGGCCCGCGGTGCCGGGCCGTCGTGGGCGAGGTATCGAATGATCGAGGCAGGCATATCCCGCTGCGCGCGGATCATGCGCGCGGGCGTGGCGGTATTGGGGATGATCCTGCTCGGCGGATGCGCATCCACGTTTTCCGCCGAGGTCACCCGCTATCAGCAGTGGCCGGCCGATGCCGCCGGCGCGCATTATCGCATCCTGGCCGCCCAGGGCCAGGGCAACGACCTGCAATTCCAGGCCTATTCCGACATGGTGCGCGCGGCCATCGGCGCCACCGGCCTGGTCGAGGCCAGCGGCGGATCCGAGGCCCGGTTCGACGTGCGACTGGATTATGGCAGCCCGATGACGCGCGCGTGGATCGCGCGCCCGGTCGATCCCTTTTATTATCCGGGCGGCCCCTATGGATTCCACGGGCCTTATGTCGGCATGTATCGCCCGTGGGGCGGATGGGCGTTCGGGCCGCCGGTCGAGAACGTGCCGGTCGACCTGTATCGCCACACCCTGACGGTGACGATCCAGGATCGCCAGCATCAGGGCCGCGAGGTCTATCGTGCCACCGCGGTCAGCCTCGGCCAGTCCGACAATCTGACGGTGGTCATGCCGTACCTGGCCCGCGCGATATTCGATCGTTTTCCCGGGCATAATGCCCAGGTGATCGAGGTCGAATATCCGATCGGGAAATCCTGAACGGGTCGGGCGAGGGGGCGGCCGGCGGCCGCCCGCCGCCTCACTGCTGGATCAGGAAGGAGTCGCGGGATTGGCCCTGCGCCTCGGCGTCGGTGATCCAGCGCGGCGCCTTGCCGCGTCCCGTCCAGGTGGCCTGGGTCTCGGGGTGGCGGTATTTGGGGGCGATGACGCGCTTGGTGGTTTTCGCGGCCTTGGACGCGGCCTTGCGGGCGCCGCCCGCCGCCGGACGGCCGCCGGCGCGGCGGCCCAGGGCGGCGGTGATTTCCTCGACGCCGATATCGTATTCGCGCATCGAGCGCACGATCGAGGCGATCACGGGAGCCCGCTGCTTGCTTTGCAGGTTTTCCATCTGCTTTTGGAGTTTGTTGATTTCTTTTTCGAGTTTGAGCTTTTGGGTCGAATAGCTGGCGCGGACCATTATGATTTCCGTGTGTGGTTGAGGGTGGATAATCTTGCGTGAATCTTGCGTGAAACGGATTTTAAATCAATATTAATAGATTGTGGTGCCTTCGTGTCAATAATGAAAGGCTCGCGGCGCCCGCATGATGTGTTCGGAAGTTTCTCCCGGTTTTGTTTCGTGTGATGGGTCGTGATGGGAAAAGGCATGAAAGAGGATGATCGGCGTTTCGCGGTGGCCGCGGTTCAAATGGTGTCGGGGTTTGCCGTGGGGGATAATCTCGAGCGCGCCGGCGCGCTGATCGCGCAGGCGGCGGCCGGCGGCGCGCGGCTGGTGGCCCTGCCCGAGTATTTCTGCCTGATGGGCATGCGCGATACGGACAAGCTCGGCGTCGCCGAGCGCGCCGGCGCGGGGCCGATCCAGGATTTCCTGGCGGCGCAGGCGCGCCGGCACGGCGTGTGGCTGGTGGGCGGGACGCTGCCCTTGCAAAGTCCGGATGCCGGCCGCATCTATAATGCGTGCCTGGTCTTCGGGCCCGATGGCGAGGTTTGCGCGCGCTACGACAAGATCCATCTGTTCGGTTTCCGGCGCGGCGAGGAATCCTATGACGAATCGGCGACCATCCGTCCCGGCGAGAATGCGCCGGGGGTCTTCGACCTGCCCTTCGGGCGCACGGCGCTGGGCATCTGCTACGACCTGCGCTTTCCGGAATTCTTCCGGGCGCAGGGGGACGTGCGGCTGATGGTCCTGCCGGCGGCTTTTACCCATACCACGGGTTCTGTACACTGGGAGGTATTGCTGCGTGCGCGGGCGATCGAGAATCAGTGCTACGTGCTGGCCAGCGCCCAGGGCGGCAAGCATGCCAACGGCCGCAGGACCTGGGGCCATTCCATGCTGATCGATCCCTGGGGCGAGATCCTCGGATGCCTGCCCGAGGGCGAAGGCGTGGTGGCCGGCCTGCTCGATGCCGGGCGCCTCGAGCAGGTGCGCGAATCCCTGCCGGCCCTGCGCCACCGCGTGATGTGATTGTCGAGAAAAGGAAGGATATGAAGCTGATAGAACCGGGCATGGAATCGCTGGCCACCGCGCGATCGCTGCTCCTCGAGCCCTGGGGGCTGGACGAGTCGCATCTCGCGCGCGCCCTGTCCGAGATCCATGCGCACAAGGTCGATTATGCCGACCTGTATTTCCAGTACAGTTGCAGCGAGGGCTGGAGCCTCGAGGAAGGCATCGTCAAGACCGGCAGTTTTTCGATCGACCAGGGCGTGGGCGTGCGCGCGGTCAGCGGCGAAAAGACGGCCTTCGCCTATTCGGACAGCCTGTCCGAATCGGCGCTGATGGCCTCGGCCCGCGCGGTGCGCACCATTGCGCGCCGGGGGGCCGGCCGCCGGCGCATCGAGGGCGCCCCCGACGGGCGGCGGCACCTGTACGCGCCGGTCAATCCCGTCGATTCGCTCTCGGCGCCGGACAAGGTCGCCTTGCTCGAGCGCGTCGAGCGCATGGCGCGCGCCGCCGATCCCGAGGTGATCCAGGTGATGGCGGGGCTGGCGGCCGAATACGACGTGATCCTGGTGGCGGGCAGCGACGGCCGCCTGGTCGCCGACGTGCGTCCCCTGGTCCGCTTGTCGGTCACCGTGATCGCCGAGCGCGCGGGCCGCCGCGAAATGGGCAGCGGCGGGGGCGGTGGACGCACCGGCCTGGCCTATTTCACGGACGAGATCCTCGAGGGATACGTGCGCCGCGCCGTGCACGAGGCCCGTGTCAACCTCGAGGCGCGGCCCGCGCCCGCCGGCCAGATGACGGTGGTCCTGGGATCGGGCTGGCCCGGCATCCTGCTGCACGAGGCGGTCGGCCATGGCCTCGAGGGCGACTTCAATCGCAAGGGCTCCAGCGTGTTCTCGGGGCGCATCGGCGAGCGCGTGGCCTCGCGCGGCGTCACCGTGGTGGACGACGGCACGCTGGCCGACCGGCGCGGTTCGCTGAACGTGGACGACGAGGGCCATCCGACGCAGCGCAACGTCCTGATCGAGGACGGCATCCTCAAGGGCTACATGCAGGATTCGCTCAATGCGCGCCTGATGGGCCAGGCCCCCACCGGCAACGGGCGCCGCGAGTCCTATGCCCACCTGCCGATGCCGCGCATGACCAACACCTACATGCTGGCCGGCGACACGCCTCCCGACGAAATCATCGCCTCGGTGGACCGCGGCCTGTACGCCGTCAACTTCGGCGGCGGGCAGGTCGACATCACCAGCGGCAAGTTCGTGTTCTCGGCTTCCGAGGCCTACATGATCGAGAACGGCAAGATCGCGTACCCGGTCAAGGGCGCCACGCTGATCGGCAGCGGCCCCGAGGCGATGAGCCGGATCTCGCTGATCGGCAACGACCTGCAGCTCGACAGCGGCGTGGGCACCTGCGGCAAGGAAGGCCAGAGCGTCCCGGTGGGCGTGGGCATGCCGACCCTGCGCATGGACGGGCTGACGGTCGGCGGCACGGCCTGAAGGCCGGCGGCCGGCCGGGGCCCCAGGGTTTCCGGCCCGTCGCCTCCCGTCGCCACGCCGTGTTTCCGGGCCCGCCTTTCGGCGGGCCCTTCGTTTGCGCGGGCGCGGAATCTCGTCCGCCCACGTCACCCGTCCCCGCCGTCCCGTCCGCCGCCCGTCCGCCGCCCGTCCGCCCGTCCGCCCGTCCGCCGTCCCGTCCGCCGCCCACCCGCCGCCCACCCGCCGTCCGGCCT
>JBIQHJ010000069.1:0-17302 GCA_044508625.1 Alcaligenaceae bacterium | reverse complement strand
TGCCGGAGCGCTCGAGGATGAGGCCCATGAAGGTGAAGAACGGCACGGCCAGCAGGGACTCGTTGGCCATGACGCCGAACACGCGCTGCGGCAGGGCCTGGAACAGCGCCGGCGACAGCAGGCCCATCTCGATGCCGATCAGGCCGTAGAGGACGCCGTTGGCGGCCAGGGCGAAGGCCACCGGGAATCCCAGCAGCAACAGGAACACCAGGGTGCCGAACATGATCGGCGCGATGTATGCGAGGAATAGGGCTTCCATGTTCAGCGCTCCCCGTGATGCGAGATGGCCTCGCGTTCCGCGGCCTCGCGCGCCGCGGCCTCACGGGCGATTTCCTCGGCGAGCAGTTCCTCGGCCGATTTGCCCTTGTGGGTGTCGGTGGGATCGGGGCATTCGCCGCGCAGGTAGCCCACGCACTTGATCAGGTGCGAGAGGCCCGCGGCGATCAGCAGGGCGAAGCCGATGGGGATCAGCAGCTTGGCGGGCCAGCGGATCAGGCCGCCGGCGTTGGAGGACTGCTCGTTGTTGATGAAGGCGTCCATGAACACCGGCCAGGACAGCCACATGATGATGAAGCAGGCCGGGAACAGGAACAGCACCACGCCGATGATCTCGATCTTGATCTGGGTGCGGCGCGAGAGGCGCTGGGCGAGCACGTCCACGCGGACGTGCTCGTTCTTGAGCAGGGTATAGCCGGCGGCGAGCAGGAACACTGCGCCGAACAGATACCACTGGAGTTCGAGCCAGGCGTTGGAACTGACGTTGAACAGCTTGCGCACCGTCGCATTGGTGGCGCTGACGAATACGGCAAGCAGGATCAACCAGGTCACGGCCCGGCCCACGCGGCGATTGACGGCGTCAATCGCCCGCGAAAGGGCTAACAGAGCTTTCATGGTGAGGATCTTTGAAGAAGATAACGACAAGACACGCGCAAGCCCCCGGGGGCGGGGGCATGCGCGTGTCACGCATCATCGGAGCCCGGCATACAGGGTCCGAGGCGGCGGATGTGGTTACTTGGCGGCCGAGGCCATGTACTGGTCGAAGCTGCCCTCGGCCACGCGGAACCAGGGGATCTCGCTGTCGCGGAAGCCCATGTAGTGGTCGTGGATCTTCTTGAAGCCGGCGTCCTTGGCCGAGAGCTCGGCGTAGGTGTCCTGGGCGGCCTTGTAGCAGGCGTCCATGACGGGCTTGGGGAAGGCGCGGAGCTTGGCGCCCTCGCCGATCAGGCGCTTGAGGGCCTTGGGGTTCTCGGCGTCGTAGGTGGCGATCATGACGTTGGTCGCGAGGGACGAGGCCTGGTCGAGCACGGCCTGGTAGTGCTTGGGCAGGGCCTCGTACTTGTCCTTGTTGACGTACAGGGACACCTGCAGCGTGCCTTCCCACCAGCCCGGGAAATAATAGAACGGCGCCACGCGGTGGAAGCCGAGCTTTTCGTCGTCATAGGGGCCGATCCACTCGGCCGCGTCGATCGTGCCCTTTTCGAGCGAGGGGTAGATGTCGCCGCCGGCGATCTGCTGCGGCACCACGCCGAGCTTGGTCAGCACGGCGCCGGCGAACGCGGCGGTGCGGAACTTGAGGCCCTGCAGGTCCTGGACGGTCTTGATTTCCTTGCGGAACCAGCCGCCCATCTGGGTGCCGGTATAGCCGCAGGGGAAGTTCACGATGTTGAACTTGGCGAACATCTCGCGCAGGATGTCCAGGCCGCCCGCATGGCGCACCCAGGCGTTGTACTGGCGGGTGTTCAGGCCGAAGGGGACGGCGCCGTCGAAGCACAGCGAGGGGTCCTTGCCGTAGTAGTAGTAGGACGCGGTGTGGCCGCATTCCACCGTGCCGTTCTGCACGCCGTCCAGCACCGCCAGGGCGGGCAGGATCTCGCCGCCGGGGAAGGCGCGGATCTGGAACTTGCCGCCGGTGGCCTCCGAGACATATTTGGCGACGTGCTCACCGCCCGAGTAGATGGCGTCGGCGCTGCGGGGGAAACTGGAGGCGAGACGCCACTGGAGTGTGGGTGCATCCTGGGCGAAGACCGGAGCGGCTAGGGTGGCGCCACCGGCGGCCGCACCGAGTGCGGCCTTCTTGAGGAAGGAACGACGTTGCATGAGAGAGCCCCTGTTGCTTGGTTTGTAAACCTGAGTAGACGTTTCCGTTTTGTAAACGGGCGAGAGCGCGTGCATAGTGCAGGAACCAGACTGATTTAGGCAATAAGTATTAACGCTAGGAAACCGGTCCGTAGAAACCCTGATACACGCAGGGAGAATCCCACGGGTGGCCACAAACTTGATATTTATTATGATGTTCACGATCCGCCGCGGCGCGGGCCGAATCGCCCGGAAAAACCCGGTAAAGTAGGCGCATGATCCAAGCAGGAGCCCGTCCATGAAGACACCGCTTGCGCATCGCAATCTACCCCATCTGCTGCTCAGGGGGCGCGAGGCGCTGCTCTGCCATTTCCGTCCCATCCTGACCCATTTCAACCTGACCGAGCAGCAGTGGCGCGTCATCCGCAGCCTGAACCAGTACGGCGACATGGAGCCCAACCAGCTCTGCGACCTGTGCCAGATCCTCAGCCCCAGCATGACCGGGGTCCTGGCGCGGATGAAGGCCCTGGACCTAGTCAGCCGGCGCAAGGTCGCGCGCGACCAGCGGCGCGTCATGATCAGCCTGACGCCGCGCAGCCAAGAGATCTGCGCCCGCATCGCGCCGCTGATCGAGGAACAATACCGCCTGATCGAGGAGGCCATCGGCCGCGAGCTGATGGACGACACCTACGCCCAGATCGACCGCCTGCTGAGCGCGCCGCTGGACCGGATCCGGTCGGTGGAACTGCCCTAGCTCGCCGCCCCCGCCAGTCGCCCGCCGCCGGCGACCCGCCTCGCCGCGGCATCCGCGCAGGCCGCCGATCGCGGCCCGTGTCCCGCGGCCAGCCGCGGCACCCGTGATCGCCGGCCCGCACCCAGCCGCCGGCCGCGGGGCCTGCGGCGATCAGTAGCCGGCCCCCGCCGCCTCGTCCCCGCCTGCGCGGAACGCCTGCACCAGGCCTTGGGCCCCCTGCCGCAGCAGCAGCGTGTCCGTGCCCAGGGCCACGAAACGGGCCCCCGCCTCGCAAAAGGCGCGTGCCGCGTCCAGCCGCGTGGCGAACACGCCCGCGGCCTTGCCGCTGCGCGCGATGCGCCCGATCGCGTCCAGCACCGCGGCGCGCACCTCGGGATGGTCGGCCCGGCCCAGGTGCCCCATCGAGGCCGCCAGGTCGGAGGGCCCGATGAACACCGCGTCGACCCCGTCGACCGCCAGGATCTCGTCGAGCGCGTCCAGGGCGGCCCGCGACTCGGCCTGGACGATCAGGCAGGTTTCCCGGTTGGCCCGGTGCAGGTAGTCCGGCACGCCGTTCCAGGCGGCCGCCCGCGCCAGGGCGGTGCCCACGCCGCGGATCCCCTCGGGCGGATAGCGGGTCGCCCGCACCAGGGCGCGCGCCTGCTCGGCCGAGTCGACCATGGGCACCAGCAGGGTGCGCGCCCCGATGTCCAGGATCTGCTTGATGCGTGCCGGATCGTGATCGAGGACGCGCACCAGGACGTCGGGGCCGCGGCCCTCCAGGGCCTGGAGCTGGGCGAGGATGCTGCGCGTGTCGTTGGGCCCGTGCTCGGCATCGATCAGCAGCCAGTCGAAACCCGTACCCGCCAGCAGTTCGGCGACATAGGCGTCGCACAGCCCGAGGAACAGGCCGATCCGCGGAGGCCCCGCCTCGCGCAGGGCGGCCTTGAACGCGTTGCTGGCGACGGGCATGCTGGACTCCTGTAAAAAGGGGGATGGCCGCGCCGCCTCAGACGAAGCGGCAGGCGAGGCTGCCCATCTTGCCATAATCGACGTGGAAGGTATCGCCCGGGCGCACGGCCACGGGCCGGGTGAAGGACCCCGCCAGGATGAGCTGCCCGGCCTCCAGGCCCGCGCCATGCGCGGCGAGCTTGCGGGCCAGCCAGACGATGCCGTTGGCGGGATGATTCAGCACGCCCGCGGCCACGCCGGTTTCCTCGATCACCCCGTTGCGGCTGAGCAGCGCGGACACCCAGCGCAGGTCCACGTCCATGGGCCGCAGCGCCCGCCCCCCGGCCACCACGCCCGCGCTGGCCGCGTTGTCCGAGATCGTGTCCAGCACCAGGCGCGGGCGGCCGGACTGGGGATCGACCCGGTGGCAGCGCGCATCGATGATCTCGATCGCCGGGACGACGTAATCGGTGGCCGACAGCACGTCGAACAGCGTGATGTCGGGCCCCGACAGGTCCCGCGCCAGGTGGAAGGCGAGCTCGACCTCGACCATGGGCTGGATGAAGCGGTCGTGGCGGATGTCGCCGCCCTCGTCGAACACCATGTCGTCGAGCAGCACCCCGTAATCGGGCTCGGCGATCTGCGAGGAACGCTGCATGGCCCGCGAGGTCAGCCCGATCTTGCGCCCCACCACGCGCCGGCCCTCGGCGAGCTTGAGCTCGATGCCCGCGCCCTGGATCGCATAGGCGTCCTCGAGGGTGAGGCCGGGGTGGTCCAGCGAAGGCGCCCGGACCTGGCGGCGCGTGCGCTCGGCCTCGCGCAGGGCCCGGGCGGCGCGCGCGAGCTCGTCTCGTGAAAGGCGGGGAGCCGCGGCGCGGCCCTCGCGGTCGAGGGTGGGGGAATCAAGGCTTGGCATAGCGTGCATGGATGTTGTTGTGCTTGAGGGTCCCGGCCTCCGAGAACTCGGTCAGCTCGAGGGACAGGGCCAGGGTGCGGCGCTGGAACAGCTCGGCGAAATGGGCCTTCATCATCTCGAACAGCGCCTCGGCCGTGCGGCGCACCGCCGCCGGATCGCGCCCCGCGCCGATCTTGACCGTCGCATGCACGAAGGCGTCGTCGTGGCCGCCCTCGGCGATGCAGTAGTCCTCCAGGCGCAGCGCGCGGGAACGGATCCCGCCCGGCGGGAACAGCCGCTGTTCGAGCAGGACGTGGTTGGCCTTGCGCAGCAGGCCCGGGATGTCCCCCTCCTCGCGCCCGATGTTGTCGGTGTACTCGAAAATCAGGTGTGCCATCGGCATGCTCCCATGGATGACCGGCCTCAGACCGGAAAGACCGCGTTGATCTGGCCGGTGCCCGAGCTGCCGAAATACGGCGTGACGATCTCGGCCTTGCCCCGGTATTCGTCCCAGCCCAGCGCCCCGAGCAGCATCGCCGTGTCGTGCATATTGCCCTCGCCGTGGCATTTCTCGGCGTACTCGGGCAGCATGGCGCAGAAGGTGCGCCAGTCGCCCGCCCGCCACATCTCGATCACGGCCCGGTCGACGGTCTCGAGGAAGGGGCTCCAGACCCTGAACAGATAATCCTCGGCCACGCCGTTCTGGGCAAAGCGGTGCGACAGCGAGCCGCTGGCGAGGAACGCGACCGTACCGTCGTAGGATTCCTCGACGGCGCGGCGCATGGCGGCGCCCATGCGGGCCGATTCCCCGAGGTCGTGGACGGTGCACAGCGCCGCCACCGACACGACCTTGAAATGCCGGTCGGCGTTCATGTAGCGCATCGGCACCAGCGTCCCGTATTCCAGGCCGAGGCTGGTGTCCTCGTGGGCGCGCACCCGCACGCCCGCCTCCGTGCAGGCCCGCGCCAGCAGGCTGCCCAGGGCCGGGTTGCCGTCATAGGCATAGGGCATGTTCTTGATGAAATGCGGCAGCTCGTTGCTGGTGTAGATCCCCTCGAAGCGGGCCGCGGAATTGATGTGGTAGCCCGAGTTCACCAGCCAGTGCGTGTCGAACACCACGATGGTGTCCACACCCAGTTCGCGGCAGCGGCGGCCGATCTCGGCGTGGCCGTCGATGGCCGCCTTGCGGCAGCCCTTGTGCGGCCCCTCCTGCTCGGAAATGACCATCGACGGCACGTGCGTGATTTTCGCGGCGAGAGCGACGTTCCCCATTTTTCCTGCTCCTCCATTGGATCCGATGGCGGTTGTGCGGTTTCGCCGGGGCTCAGGCGCCCCAGCGCGGAATCGGGTGGTCCCCGAAAGACAGGCAGATGTTCTTGGCCTCGCAGAACACCTCATAGCTGTAGTGGCCGCCCTCGCGGCCGGTGCCCGAGGCCTTGACGCCGCCGAAGGGCTGGCGCAGGTCGCGCACGTTCTGGCTGTTGACGAACACCATGCCGGCCTCGAGCGCGCGCGCCATGCGCAGGGCCCGCCCCGTGCTCTCGGTCCAGACGTAGGAGGACAGGCCGTAGGGCGTGTCGTTGGCGACCGCCAGGGCCCCGGCCTCGTCCTCGAACGGGATCAGGCAGGCGACCGGGCCGAAGATCTCGTCGCGCGCGATGCTCATGCGGTTGTCCACGTCCGCGAACACCGTGGGCCGCACCCAGTTTCCGCCGCGCAGGGGCGGCGGCACGTCCGGCGCGCCGGGCCCCCCGCACACCAGGCGCGCGCCCTCGCGGATGCCGGCCTCGATGTAGCCACCCACCTTGCGCAGGTGGTCGGCCGAGATCATGGGCCCGACGATGGTCGCGGGATCCAGGGGATCGCCGACCGCGAGGCGGGCCGCGCGGGCCGAGAAGTCGGCGACGAAGCGGTCGTAGAGGCCACGCTGGACCAGGATGCGGCTGCCGGCGGTGCAGCGTTCGCCGTTGTTCGAAAAGATCATGAACACCGCGGCATCCAGCGCGCGCTCGTAGTCCGCGTCGTCGAAGACGATGAAGGGCGACTTGCCGCCGAGTTCCATCGAGAATTTCTTCAGGCCCGCGGCGCGCACGATCCGGTGGCCGGTCGCCGTCGAGCCGGTGAACGACACCGCCCGCACCTCGGGATGCGAGACCAGCGCCTCGCCCGCCGTCGACCCGTAGCCGTGCACCACGTTGAACACGCCCGGCGGCACGCCCGCCTCGAGCGCCAGCCTGCCCAGGCGGTCGGCGGTGAGGGGCGAGAGCTCGCTCATCTTGAGCACCGCCGTGTTGCCGAAAGCCAGGCAGGGCGCGGTTTTCCACGTGGCCGTCATGAAGGGCACGTTCCACGGCGAAATCAGCGCGCACACCCCCACCGGCTGCCACAGGGTGACGTTCAGGTGCCCGGTGTCCGAGGGATAGCTCTCGCCATCCATGCGCAGGGCCTGCTCGGCGAAGAAATGGAAATTATGGGCGGCGCGGGGCACCAGGGCCTTGCCGGTCTGGCCGATCACCTGCCCGGTGTCCCGGGTCTCGAGCACCGAGAGCTCGGGGACGTCGCGCGTGATCAGCTCGCCCAGGCGATGCAGGATGGCGGCGCGCTCGGCCGCCGGCCGCGCCGCCCAGGCGGGCGCCGCCTCGCGCGCCGCGCGCACCGCCAGGTCGATCTCGCGCGCGCCGCCGCTGGCCACCTCGGCCAGCGCCTCGCCGGTGGCGGGGTTCAGGGTCTGGAAACCCTCGGCGCTCTCGACCTCGCGCCCATCGATCAGATGCTTGATCATGCCGGCATCATTCCTTTTGCTCGTGCTGTGAAAAACAGGCCTCGTCCCCCACGATGGTGTTGGACAGGCAGCCCACCGAGTCGATCTCGGTCTCGACGACGTCGCCCGGCCGCACCTCGGCCAGGCCCTGCGGGGTGCCGGTGAGGATCACGTCCCCCGGCGACAGCGTCATGAAGGACGACAGGTACTCGATGAGGAAGGGGATGTCGAAGATCATCCCGGCGGTCGTGCCCCGCTGCACCACCTCGCCGTTGATGCGGGCGCGCAATCCCAGCGCCATCGGATCGGGCACGTCGGCGCGGTCCACCATCCACGGCCCGATGGGCGTGCAGCCGTCGCGGTTCTTGACCCGCAGGTTGGGCCGGTACCAGTTCTCGAGGCAGTCGCGGATGGCGTAGTCGTTGGCCACCGTATAGCCCGCCACGTGCCCATAGGCGTCCTCCCGGCGGATCCCGCGCCCGCCGCGGCCGATCACCACGGCCAGCTCGCACTCGTAGTGCATGCTGCGCACGCCCTCCGGTCGCCGGGTCGCCGCGGCGTGCCCGATGAAGGTGTTGGGCCCCTTGAGAAAGACCAGCGGCGTCTCGGGCGCCTTGAACGACAGCTCGGCCGCGTGGTCCGCATAGTTCAGGCCCAGCGCGAACGCGGTCCCGATCTCGACGGGCGGCAGCCAGACCACCTCGGACGGCGGGGCGGCCCGGCCGTCGGCCAGGCGCAGGATGCCGCCGTCCTCGACCACCACGCGATGAATCGCGCCCCGCCAGGCGATGCGCGCGCGCCTCATGCCGAGCCCTCCGCCGCCAGGGCGAACGCGAGTTCCGCCAGCCCGGGCGCCTCGATCCGCACGCCGGATCCCGCCGCGGCGATCGGCGACCGGTAGACGACGCCGGTCAGCAGCACGTCGCCCCGCCGCAGCGTCATGAACTCGGTGACCGCCGCCAGCAGCCGGGCGGGCTCGAGGACCAGATCCGACAGGGCGCGCTCGTCGGCCAGGCGGTCGTCGATGCGGGTGCGCAGGACGAGGTCCGGCAAGTGCTCGGGCGCCAGCCCGGCCAGGCCGGTGATCGGCAGGGCGCCGTCGAAGCATTTCTGCCGGATCGCGGGGCGGAAATACTCCTCGTGCGGCAGGCTGAGGTCGGCGGCGAGCAGACAGGCGTCGACGTGGCCGAGCGCCGATTCCGGACGCAGGCGCGCGGCGTCCCGCCCCATCCGCAGGCCCACGACGGCGCCCACCTCGACGCGGTCCTCGCCCCGCGGCAGGACGATCGTGGCGCCGGGCCGCGCCCAGGTGTTGCGCGGCTTGAGGTACAGCGCCGGCGCCCTGGGCAGGCCTCCGTACGGGGGCCGCGACGCCGCCTCGCCCAACCGGGCGAGGCTCGCCCGGTCGTTCATGATGACGCCGTAGACGGCGGCGCCGGCGCTCGGAATGGAGTCTGCTGTCATGGCATGTCCGAAAGGGAGGAAGCTCTCGCCCATTTTCCACGGTCTCGCTGGTTCTCGGGCGGGAATGCCGGCCAGAAAATATCTAATATGTTAGCTTTCTGGAATGATATGATTAACATGTTAGGCAGTCAAGCCCGTCGCACAGGAATCCCATGGCCCAGAAGATCGCCCACCGGAACCTCCCCCAGCTCCTCCTCAAGGCGCGCGAGGCCCTGCTCGGCCGATTCCGCGCCATCCTCCATCACTTCGGCCTCACCGAGCAGCAATGGCGCGTCATCCGCAGCCTGGCCGAGCACGGCCCGATGGAGCCCAACCAGCTCTGCCAGGCCTGCCAGATCCTCAGTCCCAGCATGGCGGGCGTGCTGGCGCGCATGCAGGCCATGGACCTGATCGTGCGGCGGCGCGCCACGCATGATCAGCGGCGCGCCATCATCCGCCTGGCGCCGCGCGGCCAGGCCCTGTGCGACCGGATCGCGCCGCTGGTCGAAGCCCAGTACCGCCTGATCGAGGAGGCCATCGGGCGCGAGCTGATCGACCGGACCTACACCCAGCTCGACCGCCTGCTGAGCGCCCCGCTGGACCGGATCCCGCAGGTCGAGCTGCCCTCCCCGCAGCCCGCCGCTCCGCGCGCGCGCCGCGGGGAAGGCCGCGCCCTCGCGCCGGATATGCAAGAATAGAGCCCTTCGAATCCAGGCCGCTTCCCGTGCAGGAACCCGATCCTCCATTCAGTCTGCGCAAGATCGCATTGGCCGCCTTCGGCCCCTCGCTCCTGTTCGGCATGGGCGAGGGCGCGATATTCCCCGTGCTGGCGCTCAGCGCCAGGGAACTCGGGGCCTCGGCGGCATGGTCGGGCTTCATCGTGGCGCTGGTGGGCATCGGCTCCCTGCTCGCCAACCTGCCGGCCGCCGCCCTGGCCGCCCGCTTCGGCGAGGGCCGCGCCATGGTGGGGGCATCCGCCTTCAGCCTGGCGGGACTGGCCCTGTGCCTGCTGGCCCGCGAGCCCTGGGTGTTCGGCATCGGCGTCTTCATGATCGGCATGGCCAGCGCCGTCTTCCTGCTCGCCCGCCAGACCTACCTGGTCGAGGCCGTGCCCCTGACGATGCGCGCGCGCGCCATGTCGACCCTGGGCGGCACCATGCGCATCGGCCTGTTCTGCGGGCCGTTCATCGCCGCCGGCTTCATCCACCTCCTGGGGCTGGACGGGGCCTACTGGGCGGCCGCCCTGGCCATCCTGGGCGCGGGCCTGCTGTCCATGCTGATCCCCGAGTTGCCGGGGGACCGCAGGCAGCGCGCCTCGGCGCGGCACGTCGCCATGGGCGGGATGCTGCGGCGCCACGCGCACGTGTTCCTCACCCTGGGGCTGGCCACCGCCCTGGTCTCGGCCCTGCGCTCCTGCCGGCAGATCGTCATTCCCCTGTGGGCGGACCACATCGGCATGGACGCCACCACCACCGCCCTCATCTACGGCTTCATGGGCGGCGTGGACATGCTGCTGTTCTACCCCTCCGGCAAGGTCATGGACGTGAGGGGCCGGCTCTGGATCGCCTTCCCCTCCATGCTGATCATGGCCACCGCGCTGATGCTGATGCCGCTCACCCACGGCTTCGCGACCCTGATGGCGGCCAGCATGCTCCTGGGCGTGGGCAACGGGATCGGCTCGGGCATCATCATGACCATCGGCGCCGACGCCTCCCCCAACGAGGGGCGCACGCAATTCCTGGGCATCTGGCGCGTCATCACCGACCTGGGCGGCGGCGGCGGGCCGCTCCTGCTCTCGGCCCTGACCGCCGCCCTGTCGCTGGTCGCCGGCATCCTGGCCATCGGCAGCCTGGGCTACGTGGCGGCCTATATGTTCTGGCGCTGGCTCCCGCGCCGGATTTCCGCATGACTCGCGCGAACGCGCGCCCCTTGCAGGCCATGACGCATTCCTCCTCCACCCCCGCCCCTTCCGTCCGCGCCGCCCTGTGCCTCGTGCTGGCCGGCATCTGCGCCGCGCTGCACATCTGGAAGCTGCCCCCCGCCCTGCCGGCCCTGCAGGCCGAGTTCAGCCTGGACCTGGTGCAGTCGGGCTTCCTGCTGTCCATCGTGCAGATGGGGGGCATGACGCTGGGCCTGCTCATCGGGCTGGTCGCCGAGCGCATCGGCCTGCGCCGCTGCGTGATGACCGGCCTGGCGATCCTCGCGGCCGCCTCCGCGGCGGGCACCCGCTTCGACACCGCCGCCATGATCCTGCTGTTCCGGGGGATCGAGGGCTGCGGATTCCTGATGGTCGCCATGCCGGCGCCCTCGCTGATCCGCCGCCTGGTGCCGCCGGCCAGCCTCAGCCGCGTCATGGGCCTGTGGGGCTGCTACATGCCCACCGGCACCGTCATCATCCTAATCGGCGGCGCCTGGCTGTTGAGCCTTGGCGACTGGCGCATGCTGTGGATCCTGCTGGGGGCGCTGACCTTCGCCATGCTGCTGCTGACCTGGGCGCTGGTCCCGGCCGATCCGCGGGCGCAGGCCAATCCGCGCGCCGTGGCCGATTCGCGTGCCGCGGCCAATCCGCGCGCCGGGGCCGACTCGCGCCCGCCGACGCCGGCCGGGCAGGCCCGCGCCGGCGAGGATGCCGCGGCCCGGCCCTCGGCCCTGCGCATGGTGCGTCTGACCCTCAGCTCGCGCGATGTCTGGATGATCGCCCTGACCTTCGGCGTGTACGCGGCCCAGTGGATCGCGGTCATCGGCTTCCTGCCGACGATCTACGCGGCCGGAGGCATCGCGGGCACGACGGCGGGGCTCCTGACCGCCCTGGTGGCCGGCGCCAACATCATCGGCAACCTGCTTGCCGGACGCCTCCTGCACGGCGGCCTGCCGGCGCGCCGGCTGATCATCATCGGCTTCGTCACCATGATCGCCTGCGCCTTCGCCGCCTTCGGCGCGGGCCTGCCGACCGCCGCGCAATTCGCCGCGATCCTGGTGTTCTCGGCCGTCGGCGGCCTGATCCCGGCGACCCTGTTCGTGCTGGCCATCGCCCTGGCGCCCACCCCGCACACGACCACCACCACCGTGGGCTGGATGCAGCAATGCTCGTCGCTGGGGCAGTTCTCGGGCCCGCCGGTGGTGGCCTGGGTGGTGAACCTGGCCGGCGGCTGGCAATGGACCTGGCTCGCGACCAGCGCCTACGCCGTGGTCGGCATCGCCCTGGCGCTCACCATCAGCCGGCGGGCGGACGCGCGGGTCTAGGCCCCCGGCTCGGCGCGGGTGGCGCTCAGTCGGCGAAGCTCGGCAGGGTGAGGCCCGACTGGGCCCAGTCGACCGGCTTGATCGCCGGCACGATCCGGCAGCCGCAGTCCGGATCCGAGAGATCGATCCGGCGCCCGGCCGTGTACTGGCACAGGCGGTTGGAATAGAACACCTTGACCACCGGCGCGTCGGGCGCATCGCTGTTCTGCGCGACCACGACCGCCAGCTCGCCGGAGGTGAGGCTGAGGATGGAGCCGACCGGATAGCGCCCCAGCGCCCGAATGAAGGCCGCCAGGATCTCCTCGTCGAAATGGCCCTTCCATTCGACCATCTTGCTGAGCGAAAAGGCGGGATCCCAGCCTTTCTTGTAGGGGCGGTTGGAGGAGATCGCGTCGTAGACGTCGCAGATCGCCCCCATGCGCGCCAGCACGCTGATCTGCTCGCCGGCCAGGCCGTCGGGATACCCCTGCCCGTCGATGCGCTCGTGGTGGTGCAGGCAGACGTCCAGGACCTCGGGCGGGATCTCGGGCTCGGCGCGCAGGATGTCCGCGCCATGGGCGGGATGCCGCTTGACGATCTCGAATTCCTCGTCGGTGAGGCGCCCGGCCTTGTTGAGGATCTTTTCCGGGATCCCCACCTTGCCGATGTCGTGCAGCAGGCCGGCCGTGCCGGCCAGGCGCACGAGTTCCTCGGGCTGCCCGAGTTCGCGGGCGAGGGAGGTCATCAGGGCGGCCACCGCGACCGAATGCATGTACGTGTACTGGTCGGCGCGCTTGATCCGCGCGAGGCTGAGCAGGGCGTCCGGGTGCTCGTCGATGGATTCGGCCACGTCGCGCGCGAGACGCTCGGCCTGCTTCACGTCCAGGCGTCGCCCGAGCTGGGCGTCGCTGAACATCTGCGCGACGATGTCCCCCGAGGCGTCGCGCACCCCCTGCGCCCGCTCGTAGGCCTTGCGCGCGCCGCCGTCCGGATCGCCGGCGCCGGCCTCGGAGGCCTGGGTGCGCGCCCCGCCGCGGCGTCCCCCCGCCGTGGCCGTGGCCATGGCGGCGGTGGCCGTCGCGGCCTCGGCCTCGACGTCCAGCCCCCGGTCGGTATCGATCCAGGCCCATTCGACCTTCGAGCCGCGCAGGCGCGCCAGGTGGCTCTCTTGCTCGATCAGAAAGCGCGAACGCCAGAACGAATGGTCCAGCCACGAGCCGCACAGCTCATGGACGTACATGCCGATACGCAGCCGTGAAACGGGAACTCGCTTGAGCATGGCGGAAACGGCGGATCAGGCCGGCAGGCAGGGGCGCCCATGCGCCCCGCCCCGACAGGGACGTGGCGCATGGAGGTCGGAGACGACGCCGGCGGCCGCGCGGCGCCGGTCCGTCACTCGATGGCCCCGGCTTCTTTGAGGAGCTCGGCGAGCTCGCCCTTTTCGTACATCTCGGACACGATGTCCGTGCCGCCGACGAATTCGCCCTTGACGTAGAGCTGGGGGATCGTGGGCCAGTTGGCGTAATCCTTGATGCCCTGGCGGACCTCGGCGTCCTCGAGCACATTGACCGTCACGAGCTTGGTGACGCCGACGGCCTTGAGGACCTGGATCGCGCGCGCGGAAAAGCCGCATTGCGGGAACTGCGCGGTGCCCTTCATGAACAGGACGACCGGGTTGCCCGTGACCGTCTCGCGGATGAATGCCTGGACTTCGGATTGGACTTCTTCGCTCATGGTGTTCCACCAGAAAAATATAACGATTAAAACGGCAGGCGACCCTGGGTCACCCGTTCGATGCCTGCCAGATCCCGGAGACTGGCAATGTCTGCAAAACCATGGCGGCGCAGCAGCTCGCGCACCGCGCCGGCCTGGTCCCACCCGTGCTCGACGCACACCGCGCCCGAGGGCGCCAGGTGCGCCGGCGCCCCTTCGGCGATCGCGCGCAGCGCCGACAGGCCATCGGCCCCGTCGGTGAGCGCAGCCGCCGGCTCGAAGCGCAGATCGCCCTGCCCGAGGTGCGGGTCCCCCGCCCGGATATAGGGCGGATTGGACACGATGAGGTCATATTGCGCCAACCCCAATCGGCTATCGTACCAATTCCCATGGAAAAACTGTAGCGATGCCCCCAAAGCGCGCGCGTTCGCGGCCGCGACCTCCAGCGCCGCGGCGCTGAGGTCGGTCGCGTCCACCCGGGCATCGGGGCGCGCCAGCGCGATCGAGATCGCCACGGCGCCGCTTCCGGTCCCCAGGTCCAGCACGCGGGGCGCCTCGCGCCCGGCCAGGGCCCGCAGGGCCGCCTCGACCAGCAGCTCGGTCTCGGGGCGTGGGATCAGGACGTCGGGCGTCACCTGGAAATCGCGGCCCAGGAACTCGCGCCGCCCGAGGATGTAGGCCATGGGCTCGCCCGCGGCGCGGCGCGCCTCGAGGGCCTCGTACGCCGCCACGCGCTCGGGGTCCAGCGGATCGGTGTCGTGGGCGATCAGCCAGCTACGCGGCACCCCCAGCACCCGCTGCCACAGCATGTGCGCCTCGAGCCGAGGCAGCGGGCTGGCCGCGATCCGGTCGCGCAGGGTGTCGGGCATGGCGGCTCTCGGGGCCTGGCGCACTCAGTCCAGGGCCAGGGCGGCGAGCTGCTCGGCCTGGTGCTCGGTGAGCAGGGCGTCGATGAGTTCGGACAGGTCACCCTCCATGATCTGGCCGAGCTTGTACAGCGTCAGGTTGATGCGATGGTCCGTCACCCGCCCCTGGGGAAAATTGTAGGTCCGGATGCGTTCGGAACGATCGCCCGAGCCGACGAGGGTCTTGCGCTGCGCGGCCTCGCGCGCATGCGCCTCCTGCTGCTGCCGGTCCTTCAGGCGCGCGGCCAGCACCTGCATGGCCTTGTCCTTGTTCCGGTGCTGCGAGCGGTCGTCCTGGCATTCCACCACCAGCCCCGTGGGCAGGTGGGTGATGCGCACCGCCGAATCGGTCTTGTTGATGTGCTGGCCCCCGGCGCCGCTCGCGCGGAAGGTGTCGATGCGCAGGTCGTTGGGATTGATCTGGATGTCGGCCAGCGTGTCGGCCTCGGGCATCACCGCCACGGTGCAGGCCGAGGTGTGCACCCGCCCCTGCGCCTCGGTCTCGGGCACGCGCTGCACCCGGTGGGCGCCCGACTCGAACTTTAGGCGGCCATAGACGCCGTCGCCCTCGACGTGAACGATGACCTCTTTATAGCCGCCCAGCTCGGCGCCGCTCTCGGACATGAATTCCACCCGCCAGCCCTGGCTCTCGGCATAGCGCATGTACATCCGCAGCAGGTCGCCCGCGAACAGCGCGCTCTCGTCGCCGCCGGTGCCCGCGCGGATCTCGAGGAACACGCTGCGGTCGTCGTCGGGATCGCGCGGCAGCAGCAGGACCTGCAGCTCGCCCTCGAGCGCCTCCAGCCGCGCCTCGGCCGACTCGAGCTCCTCCTCGGCCATGTCCTTCATCTCGGGATCGGACAACAGCTCGCGGGCGCCCTCGCGGTCGGCCTCGGCCCGCTGCCATGCCTTGAAGGCCTCGACCACCGGCTCGAGCTCGGCGCGCTCGCGCGTGAGCTTGCGAAAACGGTCCAGGTCGTCGGCGCCGTCGGGCTCGGCCAGGAGGGCGTCGATCTCGATGAGGCGATGGGCCAATTGCTCCAGCCGGCTGCGCATCGAGGGTTTCATGGTGGGGTCATCCAGTACAAGGCGGGTTCGGGATCCGGGGGACAAAGGCATGCCCTCCCCGGCGGGGGGACGCGGGTCGCGGGGAGCGTCGCTACCGGCGGCGGGCGCCGGCCTCGGGCGTCAGGCGCGGCAGCAGCGCCAGCAACTGCTGGCGTTCCGCGCCCTCGCTGCGATTGAGGGCCGACAGCGGCCCGTGCATGAACTTCTGGGTGAGGCCATGGGCGAGCAGGTCCAGCACCGCCTGCGGATCCTCGCCGCGCGCGAGCAGGCGCCGCGCGCGGTCCAGCTCGGCCTGGCGCAGCGCGTCGGCGCTGCGCTGGAAATCGATGATCGCCGGCACGATCTCGCGCTGGCTCATCCAGTGCATGAAATTCTGGACGCGCGTCTCGATGATGGCCTCGGCCTGCACCACCGCCGCGCGGCGCGCGTCGGCGCCGCTCTGGACCATGCGCCCCAGGTCGTCCACGGTGTACAGGTAGACGTCGGCCAGGCGCGCCGCCTCGGCCTCGATGTCGCGCGGCACCGCCAGGTCGACCATCACCATGGGGCGGTGGCGCCGCGCGCGCGCAGCCCGTTCCACCATCCCCAGGCCGAGGATGGGCAGGGAGCTGGCCGTACAGGATACGACCACGTCGTATTCGGACAGGTGGTTGGGCAGCTCGGACAATTTCAGCGTGCGGGCATCGAAGCGGCCCGCGAGGACCTCGGCGCGCTCGACGGTGCGATTGGCCACGGCGATCCGGCGCGGCCGCACCGCGGCGAAGTGCGTGGCACAGAGCTCGATCATCTCGCCCGCGCCGATGAACAGCACGCTCGCCTGCGACAGATCGCCCAGGACACGCTCGGCCAGGCGCACGGCCGCGGCCGCCATGGACACGGAATGAGCGCCGATGGCGGTCTGGGAACGCACCTCCTTGGCGACCGAGAAGGTGCGCTGGAACAACTGGTGCAGCAGCGTGCCCAGCGTGCCGGCCTCCTCGGCGGCACGCACGGCGGATTTCATCTGGCCGAGGATCTGGGGCTCGCCCAGCACCATCGAATCCAGGCCGCTCGCCACCCGGAAGGCATGGCGCACGGCATCGTTGCGCTGGTACTGGTAGACGTGCGGGATCAGGATCCCCGCCTCGAGGCGGTTGGACTCCGCCAGCCAGGCGGGCAGGCGCTCGCCCACGCCGGGATCGGCGGCGCAATAGACCTCGGTGCGATTACAGGTCGACAGGATGGCCGCCTCGCGCACCGCGCTGCCGAAGGCCGAGCGCAGCCCCGCCAGCGCGGGCTTGAGCACGTCGAGCGGAAACGACACGCGTTCCCGCACCGAGACCGGCGCGGAAACGTGGTTCAACCCGAAGGTGAGGACGTCGACCGACATGCCCTGAAACATCTACACAAGAATGACAATCCGCATTATAAACGCCTGGCGGCGGCCGAGCGCATTCCGGGGCCCTCGACCCTGCAGGACGTCGTTTTTTCGTGTATGATGCTGCGTCTTGGCCCGGTAGCTCAGTCGGTAGAGCAGAGGATTGAAAATCCTTGTG
>JBIQHJ010000068.1:0-17324 GCA_044508625.1 Alcaligenaceae bacterium | reverse complement strand
AACAGGAGCATGCCGTGACATATATCACCACACCCGAGCGCGTCGGCCTGCGGCGTGGACGTCTTGAAGGACGCCTCGAAGGACGTATCGAAGGCCAGGCCGACCTGCTGCTGCGGCAACTGGCCCGCCGATTCGGCGAGGTACCCGAGATCGTGACGGAGCGTGTGCGTTCGGCCACCGCCGAGCAGTTGGAGACCTGGTCGCTGAACATTCTTGAGGCGGCCACCCTGGACGAGGTGTTCGGCGATTGATTCCGCCTGGGATTGTCCTCTGACACTCGCGCGACCGCACCAAACCAACCAGCCCTGCCATAACCCGCCCCGCCATTCCGCATCACGCTGGACCCCGTGCCGCGGAACCGCCGCCGGCCCGCCTCCCGGGGCGACGTCGCCTCGCCCCGCTGACCGGTGAGCCCCAGGCCATCACCGTGGCCGCCTGCGGGGATACCGCAACCAACCTCGATCCCCCGATCCGCGCGTCGGCACCGCCCCAGGACGCCGCGCCGGATTCCGTCAGGACCCGCCAAGGTTGATTGGAGGCCGTTGCCGGGGCCATGCGGCAGCATATCAAGATGTACCCTGGATTGACCCGCAAACTCATTCCGCAACACCGGCGCGGACCACACCAAGGGCACGCCTCGACCTGAACCCGCAAGCAGACCGCTATTCACCCAGGCGCGCAGCCGCCAGGTAATGATAGAAATTGCGGATCAGGACGGCCGTGGCGCCCCAGATGAAATAGGACTGCCAGGTGATGGAAAAATAGCAGCGCACGCCGCCGCCGGGCAGGCGCACCTCGTGCAGCCGATGCTGCGCCGGATCCATCAGCACCCTCAGCGGCACCTCGAACACCTCGGCGACCTCCCGCCCGTCGGACTGGATCGTGAAACCCGGCAGCAGCTCGCCGATGATCGGCGTCATCACGAACCGGGTCGAGGTGAGGAAGCTCGGCTGCACGCCGATGACCCGCACGAATTGTCCATCGATGCCGATCTCCTCCCGCGTCTCGCGCAGTGCGGCGGCGATGGGGTCGCGGTCGCCGGCCTCGATGCGCCCGCCCGGAAAACTGATCTGGCCGGCATGATCGTGCAGGTGCTCCGCGCGCCGCGTAAAGACCACGTGCAGGCCCTGCTCACGCTGCACCAGCGGCATCAGCACCGCCGCCTGCCGCGCGCCCAGGAGGCTGGGCCCGCTCGAAAGATCGAGCGTGCTGGACGAGCCGGGGGCACCGACGGCTGCCGTGCCGAGCGAGCCAGGGGTGCCCCGGATGCCGAAAGCTGCGGAGGAACCAGGGGCGTCGGACAGGCCTGAAGTGCCCGACGGGCCCGAGGTGCCGGACAGGCCTGAGGTAGCTGAGGAGCCGGGGAAACCCGATACACCGGATGCGCCGAAGGAACCGGGGACACTGGACGGGCCTGGGGCGCCGGATGGGCCGGAGCCACCCGAGAAGCCGGGGGCGCCGGGACCGCCCGAGAGGCCTGTTGCGCTGGACGAACCGGCACCCCCAGGTACGCCGGATGAACCGGCACCGCCGGAGAGGCCGGGTGCGCCGGATGAACCCGGACCGCCCGGGAGGTCAGGCGCGCCGGACAAGCCGGAGAGGTCGAACACCCTCGGCGAAAACGAGTCGGTGAACAAGGGCTCGACCTGCCAGCGCACGGGCCGTTGGAACGCGTCGCGGATGTAGTCCAGCCGCAGGCATTCCCCGGGCAGGCCGGGCAGTGGCGCGCACTGGATCACGGGTTGCGCTGCGGGATCGAAACCGGCGGCGCGCACAACAGCCGAGGATGATATCCGGTCAGACATGGAATCCTAATGCCGCGCCCCGACGGTCGGCCGCGGCGATGAAAACGGCGTGCCTGCAAGGCTTGCGAGGCCGCATCGCGCGTGAAGGCACATTTTCATGGCGACGAATCGAAGAAGCACGGCACCAAACGACGAAGGCACCCGAACGGGTGCCCTCGATGGAACTGGCGGCGGCGCGATCAGTTGGCGGCCTTGCGAACCAGCTTTTCCTTGATGCGGGCGGCCTTACCCGTACGGCTGCGCAGGTAATACAGTTTAGCACGGCGCACATCGCCCCGGCGCTTGACCTCGATGGAGGCGATTTGCGGGGAATAGAGCTGGAAAGTCCGCTCGACGGCCTCGCCGGAGGAGATCTTGCGCACAGTGAAGGCGGAGTTCAGCCCGCGATTGCGGCGCCCGATCACCACGCCCTCGTAAGCCTGGACGCGCTTGCGCGTGCCTTCGACGACGTTCACATTGACCACGACGGTATCGCCGGGGCCGAAATCGGGCAATTCGCGGCCGGCGGTCAGGCGCGCGATTTCTTCTTGTTCGAGAGTTTCGATGAGATTCACGGTAAAGCTCCGATGCATCATTCACGCGGCCATTGATCGGAATTGGCGTGCCGCGCCAGAGGATGAGTTGGTGAAACAGGGCATTATACAGGAAACGCGCTGCCCGGGCGGAGGCCTGATGCGACGGAGGCCTGACGCGACGGTAGCCTGATGCGACGGTAGCCTGATGCGACGGTAGCCTGACGTGACGGTAGCCTGACGTGACGGAAGCCTGACGTGACGGAAGCCTGACGTGACGGAGGCCTGGCGCGACGGAAGCCTGGCGCGGGCGGAGGCTTGGCTCGGGCAGAAGCTTGACGGGCGTAGGCAGGGTCGGACGAAAGCCTGGATCAGGCGAGTCGGCGAGAAAAAGTGGACCTTGACGAGCCACCCGAGACAGAAGCTGACGAACCTGGAAGGAGGCCGACCGCCAAGAAACTGGCTGGCAAGAGGCCGATCGGCAGAAGGCTGGCCGGCAGACGGCCGGCCACCTGCCAATGGAGGAATGAAGGGATGGTCGATAGACGCACAAGCGATGGGCAGCAAGCCGAAAAACAGCGCCGGTAGGCCGCCTCAGCCGATCCTCAGAACCCAGCCGCCGCCCCCAGCCACATCAGACCCGGGATCATCGCCGCCCAGGCGAGCACCATGCAGGTGTCGCACGCCATCATGGCCACGCGGCGCAGGCGGGCCGCCCGCCGGGCCCGCGCAAAGCCGGTGCCCGCCACCGAAGCGGCCCTCGCCACCGACATCCCTGTCGCCGACATCCCTGTCGCCGACATCCCTGCGGCCGACATCCCTACCGCCGGCATCCTTGCCGCCCACGCGCCCGTTGCCGATGTACCCATCATCGATGCGCCCATCGCCGATACGTGCGCCATCGGCGCATCCGCAGCCGACGAACCTGCCATCGATGCGCCCAGCGTCTGCGTACCCGCCGACCTGCCCGCCCTCACCGTCGCGGCACGCGCGTGATCCACGCGGCGGACTCGCAGGGGGCGACCGGCCACAGGCTGCGAGACGCGGACCGATGCACCGCTGCGGCGCGCCGCGGGCGCCAGGGGGACCTGCCATTGGGAATAAACCGTTGCCGTCATGCCGTCACCTCGCCTCGTCGATCCGGGCGGCCGGGATGGCCGGGCCGGAATACTGTTGTTTCATACAGTTTTCAATACTGTACGAAAAAACAGTTGTTCGTGCAAGCCCTCGAGACATCGGGACACCGAGATACCGGAAACCTCGAGACGCCAGACGCACAAAGGCCCGGGCATCGAGCTCGGGCCTTTGGCGAATGCGGCCGACAGGACATCGGCCAAGGGAAAAGCAACGGTCAGTTCGGGATCATCGGCCGGCCTGGGGTCGGCCGTGCGGGGATCAGCGGTCCGGCTGGGGGGTGATCCGCAGGTAGGGACGGATCTCCTTGTAGCCCTTGGGGAATTTTTCCTTCAGGACGGCGGGATCCTTGATCGAGGGCGCGATGATGACGTCCTCGCCCTGCTTCCAGTTGACCGGCGTGGCGACGCTGTACTTGTCGGTGAGCTGCAGGGAATCCAGGGCGCGCAGGATCTCGTCGAAATTGCGGCCGGTGCTGGCGGGGTACGTGAGGATCAGGCGGATCTTCTTGGCCGGGTCGATCACGTACACCGAACGCACGGTCGCGGTGGTGCTGGCGTTGGGGTGGATCATGTCGTAGAGGGTCGCGACCTTGCGGTCCTCGTCGGCCAGGATCGGATACTGGACGCTGGTGTTCTGCGTGTCGTCGATGTCCTTGATCCAGTCGAGGTGGGATTGCTTGCCGTCCACCGAGACCGCGATCACCTTGGCGCCGCGCTTGGCGAATTCGCCCGATAGGATCGCGGTGTAGCCCAGCTCGGTGGTGCACACCGGGGTGAAGTCGGCCGGGTGCGAGAACAGCACGCCCCATCCGTCGCCCAGGAACTCATGGAATTTGATCTTGCCGAGCGAGGAATCCTGCTCGAAGTCGGGGGCGATGTCGCCCAGACGCAGTGTGGCCATCGAATGCTCCTGTTTTGCAAACTGGAAGTGTCCGCCGCCCGGACCAGTCCGGCGGCGATGAAAGTTGACACTTCATATTTTGACAAAATATAGAATCGGGCCCAAATAGTTTTTGCTCATATTCATATCCAGCGCCGCTCGCCAGCCTGGTCCAGCGCTGCTCGCGGGGCTGGAGCCAGCACCACGCGGCCGACCCCGCGCCCGGCAAACTGGCGCGTTTCCGCAAAGCCGGCGCGATCACTGGCGAGCCCGGCGTCGGATCCGCAGATCCGGCCGTTGCCCCCCAGGCCCGCCGCAAAACCACCGCGAAATCGCTTGCAAATCCGGAGGACCCGCTACGCGCCGCGCCAGGCCCGGTTCGCATGCCGGTCGGCCAGCGCGCCGGCCGAGATCGCGTCGGCCAGCGCGCCCGCGCGCGGCAGCACGTGCGCCGCATAGACCACGGCGGTGTCGATCTTGGCGGGATGGAAGCCGTCGGAGGACCCCTCCCGGATCGCGCGGAGCGAGGCCAGCGCCGAACGCCCGAGCTGCCAGCCGGCATGCACGGTGCCGGCCAGCATCAGGCACGGAACGCTGCCCATGAAGACACCGCGCAGGTCCGTGCCGGCCCGCGCGAGGATCCAGTCGATCGAATCGCCGTAGGCCCGGGCGGCGGCCTCCAGCCGGTCGGCGATCAGGCCCAGGCCCGCGGCCTCGGGCCCGCCGTCCGCGCGCAGCGCGGAGACCGTCTCGAGCATGCCGGCGATCTGCGCCCTGGCGACGGCGCCGCCGTCGCGCAGGAGCTTGCGGCCGATGAAATCATTGGCCTGGATGGCCGTGGTGCCCTCGTAGATCGGCAGGATGCGCGCATCCCGGTAATGCTGGGCCGCGCCGGTTTCCTCGATGAAGCCCATGCCGCCATGCACCTGCACGCCCAGGGAGGCCACCTCGACCGAGGACTCGGTCGAGAATCCCTTGACGATGGGCACGAAATACTCGTAGACGGCCTTGTGCCGGGCCCGCGCCTGCGGATCGGGCTCGTGCGCCGCCTTGTCGCGATGCGAGGCGGCGACATAGGCCACCGCGCGCGCGCCCTCGGTGAGGCCGCGCATGATGCCCAGCATGCGCTGCACGTCCGGGTGGCGCACGATCGGCACCGGCCCGTCCGAGCCTTCCAGGGCCTGGCCCTGGACGCGTTCGCCGGCATAGGCCGTGGCCTGCTGCAAGGCGCGTTCGGACACCGCGATGCCCTGCAGTCCCACCGCGTAGCGCGCGGCGTTCATCATGATGAACATGTATTCCAGGCCGCGGTTCTCCTCGCCGATCAGGTAGCCCACGGCGCCGCCCTCGCCCACCTCGCCCTTGCCCGAGCCGTACAGCAGGACGGCGGTGGGGCTGCCGTGGATGCCGAGCTTGTGCTCGAGCGAGGCGCAATAGACATCGTTGCGCGGGCCCAGGGCGCCGTTTTCGGCGGCCAGGAACTTGGGGACGAGGAACAGCGAGATCCCCTTGACGCCCTTGGGCGCCTGGGGCGTGCGCGCCAGGACGAGATGGATGATGTTCTCGGCCATGTCATGATCCCCATAGGTGATGAAGATCTTTTGGCCGGTGACGCGGTAGCTGCCGTCGTCCTGGCGCACGGCGCGGGATTTCAGCAAAGCCAGGTCCGAGCCCGCCTGGGGCTCGGTGAGATTCATGGTGCCCGTCCATCGTCCGTCGAGCAAGGGGGGGATGTAGAGGGCCTGCTGCTCGGGCGTTCCCACCAGCGACAGGGCCTCGATCACCCCGTCGGTGAGCAGCGGGCACAGCGAGAACGCCAGGCTGGCGGCATTCAGGTTTTCGGTGACGGGGGCGCCGACGAGCCGCGGCAGGCCCTGGCCGCCGATCTCCGCCTCGTGCTGCAGGCCCTGCCACCCCCCTTGCGCAAAGGCCTGGAAAGCGGCCTTGAAGCCCGGCGAGCTGCGGACCTCGCCATCGTGCCAACTGGCGGGATTGCGATCGCCCTCGACGTTCAGCGGGGCGATCTCCTGCTCGACGAAGCGCGCGTTTTCCTCGAGGACGGCATCGACGAGATCCTCGGACACCTCCTCGAAACCGGGCAGCGCCAGCACGCCTTCCAGGTCGGCGAGCTCGCGCAGGATGAAGCGGATGTCCTGGGTGGGGGCCTGATAAGTCATGATCGTTCCTGTCGCATGGATGGGATGGCGGGCCCCGCCGGAGCCCGCCGTGTCGGGCGCTCGAGGCGCCCGGAATGCCGGAGGCCTAGAGGGCCTTGACCAGTTCCGGCACCGCCTCGAACAGGTCGGCCACCAGGCCGTAGTCGGCCACCCCGAAGATCGGCGCCTCGGCGTCCTTGTTGATCGCCACGATGACCTTGGAGTCCTTCATCCCCGCCAGGTGCTGGATGGCGCCCGAGATCCCGACCGCGACGTAGAGCTGGGGCGCGACGATCTTGCCCGTCTGGCCGACCTGCCAGTCATTGGGCGCATAGCCCGCGTCCACCGCGGCGCGCGAGGCCCCCAGGGCCGCCCCGAGCTTGTCGGCGAGCGCGTCGAGGATCTTGAAGTTCTCGGCGCTGCCCAGCCCGCGTCCGCCCGAGACCACCACCGAGGCCGAGGCCAGGTCGGGACGGTCGCTCTTGGCGAGGGCGCGGCCGACGAAGGAGGATTTGCCCGAATCGCCCACCGCCTCGACCTCGGCGATGGCGGCGCCGCCGCCCTGCGCCGCCACCGGATCGAAGCCCGTGGTCCGCACGGTGATGACCTTGACCGGATCGGCGGATTGCACGGTCGCCAGGGCGTTGCCGGCGTAGATCGGGCGCACGAAGGTGTCGGGGGACTCGACCGCGATGATGTCCGAGACCTGGGCCACGTCCAGCCTGGCCGCCACGCGCGGCGCGACGTTCTTGCCCGAGGCGGTCGCGGCAAACAGGATGTGCCCGTAGTCGCCGGCCAGGGCCAGGACCTGCCTGGACAGGTTTTCGGCCAGCCCATTGGCCAGCGCCGGCCCGTCGGCCAGCAGCACCTTGGCGACGGACTGGACCTGCGCGGCCTGCTCGGCCACGGCGCGCGCCCCCGCCCCGGCCACCAGCACGTGGATGTCGCCGCCCAGCGCGGCCGCCGCCGCCACCACGTTCAGGGTCGCGGCATTGAGTTGGACGTTGTCGTGTTCCGCAATGACGAGAATGCTCATTTACACCACCTTCGCTTCGTTCTTGAGTTTGTCCACCAGCGTGGCCACATCGGGCACCACGACCCCGGCCGCGCGCGCGGGCGGCTCGGAGACCTTGAGGGTCTTCAGCCGCGGCGCCGCGTCCACGCCCAGGTCCGCGGGCGAGAAGGTGTCCAGCGTCTTTTTCTTGGCCTTCATGATGTTGGGCAGCGTCACGTAGCGCGGCTCGTTCAGGCGCAGGTCCGTGGTGATCACGGCCGGCAGCGCCAGGCTCAGGGTCTCGAGGCCGCCGTCGACCTCGCGGGTGACCTGCACCCGATCGCCCTCGAGCTCGACCTTGCTGGCGTTGGTCGCCTGCGGCCAGTCGAGCAGGGCGGCAAGCATCTGGCCCGTCTGGCTGGCGTCGTCGTCGATGGCCTGCTTGCCCAGGATGATCAGCGAGGGCTGCTCTTTGGCGGCCAGCGCGGCCAGCAGCTTGGCGACGGCCAGCGGCTGCAGCTCGACGTCGGTCTGCACCAGAATGCCCCGGTCCGCACCGATCGCCATGGCCGTGCGCAGGGTCTCCTGGCACTGGGCCACGCCGCAGGACACGGCCACGATCTCCTGGACCACGCCCTTTTCCTTGAGGCGGGTCGCCTCCTCGACGGCGATTTCGTCGAACGGGTTCATGGACATCTTGACATTGGCGATGTCCACGCCACTTTGATCGGACTTCACGCGCACCTTGACGTTGTAGTCAACGACGCGCTTGACGGGTACCAGGACCTTCATCGAGCTATCTCCAAATGGAAAAAAATGACCCGCGCGCGGCCTTGCCTGCCGTGCGCCGGATGTTTTCGAGCCATGCATCGAATGCGTGTGTTCATAATCCGCCCAGCGCCCGGATATGCGCGGCGGCGCTGCGTCCCAGGGCGGAGAGGTCGTACCCCCCTTCCAGGAAACTCACGATCCGCCCCTGGGCCGACTCGTGCGCAACCTCGACCAGTTGCCGCGTGATCCAGGCGTAATCGGCCTCGGTCAGCTTGAGCTGCCCCATCTCGTCCTCGCGATGGGCATCGAAGCCCGCCGAGACCAGGATGAGGCGGGGCCGGAACGCCCGCAACGCCGGCAACCAGCGATCCGTCACGATATCACGACAGACGGATGCTTCGGCGTACGGAGGCACCGGAACATTGATCATATTGGGCCCGGGATCGCGGGCCCACATGTCGGGGAACAGGGGATGCTGGTAGAAACTGCACATCAGGACGCGCTCGTCGCGCAGGAAGGCCTCCTCGGTGCCGTTGCCGTGATGCACGTCGAAATCGACGATCGCGACGCGCTCGAGGCCGTGGTGCTCCAGCGCATGGGCGGCGGCGATGGCGATGTTGTTGAAGAAACAGAACCCCATCGCCTGGGCGGGGCGCGCATGGTGGCCGGGCGGGCGCACCGCGCAAAACGCCGTGCAGGCCTCGCCCTCGAGGATGGCATCGACCGCCGTGAGCCCCGCCCCCGCCGCCGCGAGCGCCGCCTCGAGCGTGTGCGGGTTCATCACGGTATCGGGGTCGATGGGGAAATGGCCCCGCGCCGGCGCCCACCGGCGCAAGTCCGCCAGATACTCGGCCCGGTGCACCCGCAGCACGTCCTCGTCCCCCGCCGGCCGCGCCGTGCGCTGCACCAGGAAGTCCATCAGGCCATTGGCCAGGAGCCGGTCGGAAATCGCATCCAGACGTTCCGGACACTCGGGATGCCAGGGACCCATCTCGTGCAGCCAGCATTCGGGATGGGTAATATAGAGAGTATCCATAAAGGCGATTATGTTCAGACCCGTCCGCATTTTACAAGTTGCCGTTGCGTCACTTCTGCTGTCTGGCTGCGCCACGAGCGGCACCGCGGACCAAAGCGCCTCCGGCGCCGCACATTCAAACACAAACGCCGTGTCCGTGTCGACCGGGCCCGCGGATCGCGGGCCGGCCGCCCCGGCGCGGGGCGATTTCGCCACGGCCGGCGGCGAGCTCCAGCCCGAGGTCGCGGCCTTCGCCCGCGACGTGTCCGCGGCCCATGGCATCGCGCTGCCCCGGGTCGAGGCGCTGCTGCTCGAGGCCCGATACGACGCCGATGCCGCCCGCCTCATGACCCCGTCGGGCAAGCGCATCCGCCGCGCCTGGCTGAGCTACAGGCAGCGGCACGTGGACCCGATCCGCATCCGCGAGGGCGTCGCCTTCTGGAACGCCAACCGCGCCGATCTCGACCGCGCGAGCCGGCGCTACGGCGTGCCGCCCTCCATCATCGTCGCCATCATCGGGATCGAGACCGTCTACGGCCGCCACACCGGCAACCACCGGGTGCTGGATACGCTGGCGACGCTGGGATTCCGCTATCCGGACCCCGGCCGCCCCGAACGCGCACGGATGTTCCGCCAGCAGCTCGAGGACCTGATCGTGCTGGACCACCAGGGCCTGATCGACGCGCGCCAGGCCGAGGGTTCGTTCGCGGGCGCCTTCGGCCTGCCCCAGTTCATGCCGGGCAGCCTCATGCGCTACGCGGCCGATGGCGACGGCGACGGCCGCGTGGACCTGAGCGGCAGCACGGCCGACGCCATCGCTTCGGTCGGCAGCTTCCTCCAGCAGCACGGCTGGGTGCCGGGGATCCCCGTCTTTGCCCCGGTGGCCTTGCCGGCGCGGCCCGAGGCCCTGGTGCAGGATGGCCTGACGCCGACCACCGACTGGCCGCGCCTGCGCGCCGCGGGCGCCCGGGCGCTGCCGGGCGGCGGCAAGGCCTGGCAGGCGGCGCCGCTGGGGGTGATCGACCTGCGCGACGAGGTGCGCGGGGTGAACGAATACCGCTGCGCGACCCCGAATTTCTTTGCGCTGACCCAGTACAACCGCAGCTATTTCTATGCCGCCTCGGTGGCGGACCTGGCGCACGAGATCGCCGACCGGATCGGCTACGGCGACCCCAATCGGATGGATTCCTGAGGCCCGTCCACGACGGGACCCACGGCGGAGGCCCGCTCGCGGCCGGGTCGGGGAGCCCCGGAGTGGCAGCCCCCCAGGCGGCCGCCTTCAGCCGAACACGCCGGTCGAGAGGTAGCGGTCGCCGCGGTCGCAGACGATGAACACGATGGTCGCGTCGCGCACCGAGGCGGCCACCCGCATCGCGGCCACCGCGGCGCCCGCGGACGAGATGCCGCCGAAGATCCCCTCCTCGGCCGCCAGGCGGCGCGCCATGGCCTCGGCCTCGTCCTGCGAGATGGGCTCGAAGGCGTCGACGCGCGAGGCGTCGTAGATCGAGGGCTGGTAGGCCTCGGGCCATTTGCGGATGCCGGGGATGTGCGCGCCCTCGGCCGGCTGGGCGCCGATCACGCGGACCGCGGGATTGCGCCCGTGCAGGTAGGCGCCGACCCCCATGATGGTGCCGGTGGTGCCCATGGCGCTGACGAAATGGGTGATGCGGCCCTCGGTCTGCTCCCAGATCTCGGGGCCCGTGGTCTCGAAATGGGCCTTGGGATTGTCGGGATTGGAGAACTGGTCCAGGACCTTGCCCTTGCCCTCGGCCTGCATCTGCTGCGCGAGGTCGCGGGCGTACTCCATGCCCCCGCCCTGGGATGGCGTCAGGATGAGCTCGGCCCCGTAGGCCGTCATCGCCGCGCAGCGCTCTTGCGAGGAATTGTCGGGCATGATGAGGATCATGCGGTAGCCGCGCACGGCGGCGGCCATCGCCAGGGCGATGCCGGTGTTGCCGCTGGTCGCCTCGATCAGGGTGTCGCCCGGCGAGATCTCGCCGCGCTGCTCGGCGCCGCGGATCATGGCCAGGGCGGCCCGGTCCTTGACCGACCCCGCCGGGTTGTTGCCCTCGAGCTTGGCGAGGACCACGTTGCCGCGCGCCTGCCCCGCCTCGCCCGGGATGCGCTGGAGGCGCACCAGGGGAGTGGAGCCGATGATGTCTTCGATGGTCGGGTATGTTTTCATGCCCAAAATCATACACCGGGCGCCGGCATCGCGCCTCGCGGACGCGCGGTCGTCATGGTCGCTTGGGCGGCGTGCGGCCGGTGGCCTTTGCATCCGCCGGCGCGTCCGGCGGCCCCCCCTGCGCCGCCTGGGCTGCGCCGATGGTCAGGCCGGCCGCGCGCAGGGTCTCGGCCCGCTTGGGGCCGATGCCGCGCACCCTGTCGGAGAGGTCCTCGAACGAGGTGTAGCGCCCGCCGCGCTCGCGTTCCTCATGGATGATCTGCGCGGTCTTGGGGCCGATGCCGCGGATGCCCTGCAACTGCGCGATCGTGGCGGTGTTCAGGTCCAGGGCCAGCGCGCCGCCCGACCAGGCAAGCGCCGCGAGGCCGGCGGCGCCCAGGGCGCGCGCGAGGCGCCGGCCGCGGGGCACACGGCGCCTCGTGGGAAAGCGCGGGGGCGGCACCCGGGAGGGATCATCGGCGCGCAGGGGCCGGGCGACGGTGGAATGCAGGAAGGGATTCATGGCGGACTCCTGTGGTGTGGGTCCGGCCATGATGACCCGCCCCGCCCGCCGGGAACAGGCCCCGGGGAGGTCCATGCCCATGCGCGCAAGCCGCGGGCCACGGGATTGTCCCGCCAGGGCGGCCCGCACCGATCGACGAGCCGCGATCGGTGCGAACGCAGGCCCTAGGACAGGCGCCCCTGCTCGATCAGCCGCTGGGCATAGGCCGACACGCCGGTCTGCACGTCGCAGAAGGCGCCCTCGTAGCCGGCCGCGCGCAGCCGCGTGAGATCCGCCTCGGTGTGGCTCTGGTAGCGGCCCTTGAGGTCGTCGGGAAAGGGGATGTAGCGCAGGGACTGCTGGGCCACCAGTTCCTCGAGGGGCAGCGCGAGGCGCCCCTGATGGATCCTCAGCGAGTTCACCACGGTCTGCGCCACGTCGTTGAACGGCTGGGCGCGGCCCGTGCCGCAGTTGAAGATCCCCGAGATCCCGGGGTGGTCGAGGAAAAACAGATTCACCTTGACCACGTCCTCGACATAGATGAAATCGCGCTGCTGCCCGCCGTCGGGATAGCCGTCCCAGCCGCCGAACAGCCGCACATGGCCCTCGGTGGCGTATTGATTCATGTTGTGGAAGGCCACGGAGGCCATGCGCCCCTTGTGCTGTTCGCCGGGGCCGTAGACGTTGAAATAGCGCAGGCCCACCACCGGCGCGGTGAGCCGGTCCATCCGCCGGCGCAGGACCTGGTCGAACAGCAGCTTGGAATAGCCGTAGACGTTCAGCGGCGCCTCGAAGGCCGGGTCCTCGACGTAGCGCGGGCCCGCGCCGTACACCGCCGCCGACGAAGCGTACAGCAAGGGCACCTCGCGCGCCTGGCAATACTCGAACAGCTCGAGCGTCACCCGGTAGTTGTTGTCCATCATGTAGCGGCCGTCGCGCTCGGTGGTGTCCGAGCACGCGCCCTGGTGCAGGACCGCCTCGGGCCGGGGCAGCTCGCCCGAGCGCACCAGCCGCCGGAATTCGTCCTTGTGCAGGTAGTCGGCGATGCGCAGGTCGGCCATGTTCAGGAATTTGTCGCCGTCGGTCAGGTCGTCGACCACCAGGATGTCGTCGGTGCCCCGCCGATTGAGGCCCCGGACGAGATTGCTGCCGATGAAGCCGGCGCCGCCGGTCACGATGATCATGAGAGTTCCTCCACGCTGACGATGGATGTGCCGAGCTTGCCGACCACGATGCCGCCCGCCCGGTTTGCCCACAGCATCGATTCGTGCCAGTCCAGGCCGGCGGCGCGGGCGACCGCCAGGGTGGCGAGCACCGTGTCGCCCGCCCCCGACACGTCGAAGACCTCGTGCGCCTGGGCGTCGGCGTGCTGGCGTCCCTGGCCGGTGAACAGGGTCATGCCCTGCTCGGAGCGCGTGATCAGCAGGGCCTCGAGCCCGAGCTCGGTGCGCAGGGCCTGCGCGCGCCGGGTCAGGTCATCCTCGGAATCCCAGCGCCCGACCGCGTCCTGCATCTCGCTGCGGTTGGGCGTGACGATGCTGGCGCCGTAATAGCGGCGATACCGGTGCCCCTTGGGATCGACCAGCACCGGGACGCCGGCGGCGCGCGCCAGTTGGATCAGGCCCTCGACCCGCGCCAGGGCGCCCTTGGCGTAGTCCGAGAGCACGAGCAACTGGCAGTCGGCGATCGCGGCGGCCACCCGGGTGTCCACGCCGTCGAGCGCGCGCTCGCCCGGGACATGCTCGAAATCCACGCGCAGCAATTGCTGCTGGCGGCCCAGGACGCGCATCTTGAGGGTGGTGTCCATGCCGTCGGAATCCGCGACCAGGTGCGCCTCGATGCCCGCCTCGGCGGCCAGCTCGCCCACCCGGGCGCCCGCCTCGTCGGCGCCGACCACGCCGACCAGGACCGCCTTGGCGCCCAGCGCGGCGATGTTGCGCGCCACGTTGGCGGCGCCGCCCAGGCGGTCCTCGCAGCGGGCCACGCGCACCACGGGCACGGGCGCCTCGGGCGATATCCGGTCGACCTCGCCGAACCAGTATCGATCCAGCATGACGTCGCCGACCACGAGGATCCTGGCGGCGCGGGCCGCCTGTGCCGGAAACGGCGTCATTTCAATTCCTCCAGGCGGCGCGGCGCATAGGACTCCCATGTGTTGCATCCCGGGCACTGCCAGTAGAACCGCCGCGCCTCGAAGCCGCAATGGCGGCACGCGTAGCGGTCCAGGCGCTGGGTGTGCTTGTGGATCATCGAACGCAGCAGGCCGAGGTCCGCGCCCGGAATCATCTGGTCGGTGCCGCCCTCCTTGGCATGCGCGAGCTCGACCTCGAGCAGGCGGTCCAGGCCGAGCAGCGAGGGATGCGCGCGCAGGGCCTCGCGCGCGAAAGCCCAGGCCTGCAGGGATCCCCGCCGCGCCCTCATCGCCCGGAAGACGACGTTGAACAGATCGAGGGTCGGGACGCGCAGGTAATGGGCGTGCAGCAGGCTCAGGCCCTCGTCGGGCCGCCCCAGGGCCTCGTAGCATGCGAGCAGCGGCTCGGCCACCAGGCCCGCATACTCGGGGGCGCTCGCCAGGATGTCCTCGAGGTGCGCGCGCTGGCCTTCCACATCGCCGCTCGCCGCCGCCCATTGCGCCCTCAGCATCCGCACGCGGGTTTCCGCGGCGGGGCTGGTGCCGGTCTTGCGCATGGCGTTGTCGGCCGCATCGAGCGCCCGGGCGGCGCCCTCCAGGTCGGGGGGCCGGGCCGCCAGCATCCCGCTGGCGAGCTCGCACTGATAGTGCGCGAGCTGCGGGACGGGCTCGTCCACCAGCTTGTGCAGGTGCTGCACGGCCTCGATGGCGCGGGGCCAATCGTGCTCGGATTCATAGATGCGGATCAGCGAGCGCACCGCCTCCAGGGCGTGGCGCGTGTGCATCACCGCCTGGAACCCCTGCTCGGCGCGATCCAGCATGCCGGCCTTGAGGAAATCCTGGGCCAGCTCGAACTGGGCGTTCTCGCGATCGGGCATGGGCAGGTCCTGGCGCGCCAGCAGGCTCTGGTGCACGCGGATGGCGCGCTCCATCTCGCCACGTCGCCGAAACAGGCTGCCCAGGGCGAAGTGCAGCTCGGTGGTCTCGGGATCGAGCTTGGCCACCTCGATGAAGGCGTCGATCGCCCGGTCGGGCTGCTCATTGAGCAGGAAATTCAGGCCCTTGAAATAGGAATCCGGCAGGTTTCGGGTCTCGGAAATCATCTGCCGGAAATCGAATCGCGCGGCCATCCACCCCAGGGCGAAGACCACCGGTACGAAAATCAACCACCAGGGTTCGAACGACACTCGCGCGCCCCCTGGCGTCAGAGCGGCGCCAAGGGCGCCACGGTCTCGGGAATGATCGGCCCCGTCGAGGATTGGGGGTGCTCGAGCGCCTCCTGGGCGCGTGCCAGCTCGCGGCGCAGGCGCGCGGCCTCGCGGCGCTTGCGCAGCACCGCAGTGGCGGCGACCAGCAGGCCAAAGACCACGCCCAGGACGAAGGCGACCAGCATCACCACGATCAGGGGCACCTGATGGAAGGTCCTGTCGGCAAAGAACCCCACATCCACCGGCGCCGTGTTCTTGAGGGCGAAAAGCAGCACGATGATGAAGATCACCAGCCGCAGTATCCAGACCAGATAGCGCATGTCCAAAGCTCCGTGCGTGGGAATTCCGTCATTGTAAGGGGAAACGGAGGGGCTCCGGGACCGCCTCGCGTCCCGCCCGGGCCCCAATGAGACAGGCCCTCGGGGGAGGGCCTGTGGGGATGGGGGAGCGGCGCAAGCCGCTCCAGTTTCACCCGTTGATTATCCGCGCCTGGTAGAGATCGGCGACCGTGGCGAGTTCCTCGCCGTCGTCGCCGTCCGGGCCGAGGTCGACGCGTTCGCGCAGTTCCTTGCCGGCCTTGAAGTGCGGCACCAGCTTGGCGGGCACCAGCACTTTTTCGCCGGACTTGGGATTGCGGCCGATGCGCTGCGACCGCCGCGACAGCGAGAAGCTGCCGAAGCCGCGGATCTCGATGCGCTGGCCCCTGGACAGGGTGTCCGCCATCGCATCGAGGAGAGTCTTCACCGCAAAATCCATGTCGCGGGCCGCCAGTTGGGGATAGCGGCTCGCGAGTATGGCGATGAGCTCAGACTTGGTCAAGCCACCCATCAGCTATCGTCGCGCTGCTGGTCGAGCTTGGCCTTGAGCAGCGCGCCCAGGTTGGTGGTGCCCGAGGAAGCGCTGGCTTCGGTCATGCGCTGGATGGTCTCGGCGGTCTCGGCGTTGTCGCGCGCCTTGATCGACAACTGGATCGAACGCGCCTTGCGGTCGATGTTGATGATCATGGCCTCGACCTGGTCGCCGGGATGCAGCACCGTGGTGGCGTCCTCGACGCGGCCCGCGGAGATCTCGGAGGCGCGCAGGTAGCCCTCGACGTCCACCGACAGGGTCACGACCGCGCCCTTGGGCTCGACCGACTTGACCGTGCCCGAGAGCACGGCGCCCTTGTCGTAGGTGGCCACGAAATTGTTGAACGGATCGCCCTCGAGCTGCTTGATGCCCAGAGAGATGCGTTCCTTTTCGGTGTCGATGCCCAGCACCACGGCGTCGATCTCGTCGCCCTTCTTGAAGTTGCGCACGGCCTCCTCGCCCGATTCCGTCCACGAGATGTCGGACAGGTGGACCAGGCCGTCGATGCCGCCGGGCAGGCCGACGAACACGCCGAAGTCGGTGATCGACTTGATCGCGCCATGGACCTTGTCGCCACGCTTGAAGTTGGCGGCGAAATCCTCCCAGGGATTCGGGCGGCATTGCTTCATGCCCAGCGAGATGCGGCGGCGATCCTCGTCGATCTCGAGGACCATGACCTCGACTTCCTCGCCCAGGGTCACGACCTTGCGCGGATCGACGTTCTTGTTGGTCCAGTCCATTTCCGAGACGTGCACCAGCCCCTCGATGCCGGCCTCGACCTCGACGAACGCGCCGTAGTCGGTGAGGTTGGTGACCTTGCCGAACAGGCGGGTGCCTTGCGGGTAGCGGCGGCCCAGGCCGATCCAGGGATCCTCGCCCAGTTGCTTGACGCCCAGCGACACGCGGGATTTTTCCTGGTCGAACTTGAGGACCTTGGCCTCGATCTCCTGGCCGACCTGCAGCACCTCGGAGGGATGGCGGACGCGGCGCCAGGCCATGTCGGTGATGTGCAGCAGGCCGTCGATGCCGCCCAGGTCGACGAACGCGCCGTAGTCGGTGATGTTCTTGACCACGCCCTTGACGATGGCGCCCTCGTGCAGGGTCTCGAGGAGCTTTTCGCGTTCCTCGCCCATGCTGGCCTCGAGGACGGCGCGGCGCGACAGCACGACGTTGTTGCGCTTGCGGTCGAGCTTGATGACCT
>JBIQHJ010000008.1:0-94571 GCA_044508625.1 Alcaligenaceae bacterium | reverse complement strand
ACACAGGACAGTCCCTGCGGACTGTCCTGTGCCTGTCGAATCCGAGCGGCATGCAAGCCGCGAGGTGGATGAGCTCGGACATAGGGCAGTCCCTGCGGACTGCCCTATGCCTAGCGAATCGGAGCGGCATGCAGGCCGCGACGTGGAGAGCTGCTCCGGCTTGAGGTTACCCCTCCGCATGCATCCGCCGCAGCTCCTTGCGGATCACCTTGCCGGTGGTGGTCATGGGCAGTGACGCCATGAACTCGACCAGGCGCGGGTATTCGTGGGCGGCGGCCTTGCGGCGCACGTGCTCCTGCAGTTCGGCGACCAGGGCGGGGGTGCCCTCGTAGCCCTCGTTGAGCACGATGCAGGCCTTGATGATCTCGGTGCGCTCGGGATCGGGCACGCCGATCACCGCCGCCATGCGCACGGCGGGGTGGCCCAGCAGGCAGTCCTCGATCGGCCCCGGCCCCACGCGGTAGCCGGCGGTGGTGATGACGTCGTCGCCGCGTCCCATGAACCAGATGAAGCCGTCGGCGTCGCGCTTGCCGCGGTCGCCGGTGAGCAGGAAGTCGCCGGCGAAGCTCTCGGCCGTGGCCCGGGGATTCCACCAATATTCCAGGAACATGACCGGATCGGGGCGGCGCACGGCGATGTGGCCCTCGACGCCCTCGGGCAGGATCCGGCCCGCGTCATCGACGATCCGCACCTCGTGGCCGGGCACGGGCCGGCCCATGGCGCCGATGCGCGGCTCGAACAGCGCGGCGCAGGACGAGACGATCATATTGCATTCGGTCTGGCCGTAGAACTCGTTGATGGTCAGACCCAGGTGCTGGCGGCCCCATTCGATGAGCTCCTTGCCCAGGGTCTCGCCGCCGCTGGCGATGGACACCAGCCGGAAGGGGCCGTGGCGCGCCGGGTCGCCGGCGGCCCGCAGCAGCTTGAGGGCCGTGGGCGGCAGGAATGCGTGGGTGACCCCGTGGCGCGCCATGAGCTCGAGGGCGACGTCCGCGTCGAACTTGGGCAGGCGGCAGGCGAGCACCGGGATCCCGTGGTGCAGCGAGGGCATCAGCACGTCCAGCAGCCCGCCGATCCAGGCCCAGTCGGCCGGCGTCCACATGAGGGCGGCCTGCCTTGGAAAGAAGTTGTGCGAGATCTCGACGCCGGGGAGGTGGCCCAGCAGCACGCGCTGCGCGTGCAGCGCGCCCTTGGGCTTGCCGGTGGTGCCCGAGGTGTAGATGATCAGCGCCGGATCCTCGGCCAGGGTGTCGACCGGGGCGAAGGCGCCGTCCTGGGCCTCGATGGCCTGCCAGAAGGAATGCAGGCCGTGGCCCGGCTCGCTGCTTTCCTCGATGTCGAAGATCGACGCCAGCTCGGGCAGGCGGTCGCGGATGGCCGCGATCTTGGCCGCGCCCTCGCGGTGCGTGACCAGGGCGCGCGCGCCCGAGTTCTCGAGCCGGTATTGCAGCGCCTCGGTGCCGAACAGCGTGAACAGCGGCACGGCGATGGCGCCGAGCTTGTAGATGGCCAGGTGGGCGATCGCCGTCTCGAGCGATTGCGGCAGGAGGATGCCGACGCGGTCGCCCTGGTCCACGCCATGGGCCCTCAGCGCCTGGGCAAAGCGGTCGGACCAGGCCTTGAGCTCGTCGAAGGTGTGGCGCCGCGGCGCGGCGCCTGGGGTCTCGATGATCAGGGCGACGCGCCCGCTGCCGTCGGCCCACTTGTCGCAGGCGTCCACGCCGATGTTGTAGTGCTCGGGGATCGCCCAGGTGAAAGACTGTGCGGTCTGTTCGTAATCGGCGCCGGCCTGCAGCATGGGATACCTCTCGGAATGGCTGTTCTGGTTTTCGATGGCTCTTTTATCGTACAGCGAATGGCGCGCGCATCGTACTGCCGCCGGCGCGCGCCCGGGCCGGATGGCGGGCTCGAATGGAAACCGCGGCGCCTCCAGGTGCTGGCGGCGCCGCGGCGGGGGGGGCTGCGGCGGATGGCCGGCCCGCCCGGCGAGGGCGGCCGGCGCTCGGCCGTCCTAGTCGATGAGGCTCCAGTCGCCGTCCTTGATCTCGAGCATGCGGAAGGCGCTCAGGTCCAGGCCCATGTGGTCGGTCGGCGACATGTTGAATTCGCCGCCGGTGCCCATCAGGCCCTTGGTGCTCTCGATCGCGTCGCGGACCTTTTCCTTGTCGGTGCCGCCGGCGCGCTTGATGGCGTCGACCGCGATCATCAGGCCGTCATAGGCGTGGCCCCCGAAGGTCGACACGTCGGACTTCCAGCGCTCTTTGTAGGCCTTGCTGTAGGCCGTCACGACCGGCTTCTGGGGATCGCTGTCGGGCAGCTTGTCGGCCACGACCAGGGCGGCGCAGGGCAGGCGCACGCCTTCGGCCGCCTCGCGCGAGAGCTTGATGAACTCGTCCGAGCACACGCCGTGCGCATGGTAGAGCGGCAGCTTGATGCCGAGCTGCTTGTAGTTGCGGGTGGCCAGCGCCGGACCCTGTCCCAGGCCGATGATGAAGACGGCCTGCGCGTCGGCGTTGTTCTTGATCTTGGTGAACTGCGGGCTCATGTCGGTGTCCTTGGGCCCGTAGGTCTCCTCGGCCACGATCTTGATGCCGTAGTTGCCCACCACGGTCTCGGCCTCTTTCTTGCCCGACTGGCCGAAGCCGCTGGTCTCGGTCACCAGCGCGATCCTGGTGATGCCTTGCTTTTTCATGTCCTCGAAGACCTTCTCGGCGGCCATGCGGTCGGTGTGCGGCGTCTTGAAGAGCCACTTCTTGACCGGATCGATGATCACGACCGCGCCGGCCAGCGAGATGAAGGGAACGCCGGCCTTCTCGACCAGCGGATCCATGGACATGGTCGAGCCGGTGGTGGTGCCGCCGATGATGAGGTCGACCTTGTCGTCGTGGATCAGGCGCTTGGCAAAGCCGTTGGCCTTGTTCGAGTCGCTGCCGTCGTCGTAGTAGACGAGCTGCAGCGGGCGCCCGAGCACGCCGCCGTCCTTGTTGATGGACTCGATGTACATCTCGAGGGTCTTGACCTCGGGATCGCCCAGGAAGGACGCGGGGCCGGTGGCCGAGAGGACCGAGCCGATCTTGATCGGATCGGCGGCGCTCGCGCCGAGGCTGACCATGGCCAAAGCCGCGCCAGCCACCCAGTACTTGATAGTGAATTTCATGATTTGTCTCCTTGAGGGTTGACCAGATTTTCTATGACCAGGGCGATGCCCTGGCCGACGCCGATGCACATGGTGCACAAGGCGTACCGTCCGCCGCGGCGGGCCAGTTCGTACATGGCGGTGGCCACCAGGCGCGCGCCGCTCATCCCGAGCGGGTGGCCGATGGCGATCGCGCCGCCATTGGGATTGACGTGAGGCGCATCGTCGGGCAGGCCCAGGTCGCGCAGCACGGCCAGGGCCTGCGCGGCGAACGCCTCGTTCAGTTCGATCACGTCCATTTGGTCGAGCGTGAGCCCGGTCTGGGCGAGCACCTTGCGCGTCGCGGGCGCCGGGCCCATGCCCATGATGCGCGGCGCGACGCCGGCGGTCGCCATGCCCACCACGCGCGCCCGGGGCGTCAGGCCGTGGCGCCGCGCCGCCTCTGCGGAGGCGAGCAGCAGCGCGCAGGCGCCGTCGTTGACGCCCGAGGCATTGCCCGCGGTCACGGTCATGGACGGCCCGTTGATGCCCTTGAGGCGGGCCAGGCCCTCGAGCGTGGTGTCGGGGCGCGGATGCTCGTCGGTGTCGACGAGCAGGGGCTCGGCCTTGCGGCGCGGGACCTCGACGGGCAGGATCTCGTCCTCGAACCGGCCCGCCGCGTGGGCGGCGGCCCAGCGCTGCTGGCTGCGCAGCGCGAAGGCGTCCTGGTCGGCGCGCGAGATCCCGAAGTCCCCGGCCACGTTGTCGGCCGTCTGCGGCATGGAGTGCGTGCCGTGGGCCTCGTGCATGCGCGGGTTGACGAAGCGCCAGCCGATGGTGGTGTCGAAGATCGCGGCCTGGCGCGACCAGGCCTGCTCGGCCTTGCCCATCACGAAGGGCGCGCGCGACATGCTCTCGACCCCGCCGGCGATCATCAGGCCCGCCTCGCCCGCCTTGATCGAGCGCGCCGCCAGGCCGACCGCGTCCATCCCAGAGCCGCAGAGGCGGTTGATCGTGGTGCCCGGCACGGTCTCGGGCAGGCCGGCGAGCAGCGCCGCCATGCGGGCGACGTTGCGGTTGTCCTCGCCCGCCTGGTTGGCGCAGCCGTACAGGACGTCGTCGATGGCCGCGGCGTCCAGCCCCGGCGAGCGCGCCAGCAGGGCGCGCAGCGGCAGGGCGGCCAGGTCGTCGGCGCGGATGGTGGACAGCGCGCCGCCGTAGCGTCCGATCGGGGTGCGTATCGCATCGCAGATGTAGGCGTCCATGTCCTCGGCCTCAGTGCTGTTTCGGGCGTTCGTCGAACACGCGCCGGGCCTTGCCGGTCTGGGTGCGCGGCAGGGTGCCGTAGTGCATCACCGTGACCTTGGTCGAGATCCCGATGTTGGTCTTGATGTGGTGCTGGAGGCGCTTGGCGATCCCGGCGATGCGCTCGGGGGTCATGCCGTCGGCGTCGTGCTGCAGCTCGCAGCGGATCTCGACGTTGTCGAGGTGGCCTTCGCGCGTGAGCACGATCTGGTAGGTGCCGGCCAGCATCGGATCGCGCAGGATCTGCTCCTCGATCTGGGTCGGGAAGACGTTGACCCCGCGGATGATCAGCATGTCGTCCGAGCGTCCCGTGATGCGCCCCATGCGCCGGAAGCTGCGGGCGGTGGGCGGCAGCAGGCGCGTCAGGTCGCGGGTGCGGTAGCGGATGATGGGCAGGGCCTCCTTGGTGAGCGAGGTGAAGACCAGTTCGCCTTCCTCGCCGTCCGGGACCGGCTGGCCGGTCTGGGGATCGATGATCTCGGGGTAGAAATGGTCCTCCCAGACCACGGGGCCGTCCTTGGATTCGACGCATTCCGAGGCGACGCCCGGGCCCATGACCTCGGACAGCCCGTAGATGTCCACGGCGTCCAGGCCGAGCTTGCGCTCGATCTCGCCGCGCATGCCCTCGCCCCAGGGCTCGGCGCCGAAGATCCCGACCTTGAGCGAGATATCCTCGGGGGCGACGCCCTGGCGCTCGAACTCCTCGGCGATCACCAGCGAGTACGAGGGGGTCACCATGATGATGTCGGGGCGCAGGTCCTGGATGAGCTGGACCTGCTTTTCGGTCTGCCCGCCGGACATGGGGATGACGGTGCAGCCCGCGCGCTCGGCCCCGTAGTGGGCGCCCAGGCCGCCCGTGAACAGCCCGTAGCCGTAGGCGACGTGGCAGATGTCGCCCGGCCGTCCGCCCGCGGCGCGGATCGAGCGCGCCACCAGGTTGGCCCAGTTGTCGATGTCGTTGAGCGTGTAGCCCACGACCGTGGGCTTGCCCGTGGTGCCCGAGGAGGCATGGATGCGCGCGATGCGCTCGCGCGGCACCGCGAACATGCCCATGGGGTAGTTCTCGCGCAGGTCGGCCTTGGAGGTACAGGGGAACTTGGCGATGTCGGCGAGGGTCTTGAGGTCGTCGGGATGGACGCCGCGCGCATCGAAGGCGCGCTTGTAGTGGGGGACGTTCTCGTAGGCGTGGCGCAGCGTCCATTGCAGGCGCTGCAGTTGCAGCGCCGCGATCTCGTCGCGGCTCGCGCGCTCGATGGGCTCGAGCTCTCCGGGTTTGGGCTGTTTGACGGGCATGTGGTGTCTCCTGGTGTGCTTGATCGTTCAGGCCTTGGGCGCCGCGCCGGATCCGTTCGCCAGCGATTCGGTGACCTTGCCCTGGATGCGATGCGACTTGCCCCGGAACAGCGCGATGTCGCGCTGGGTGGTGAGGTTGCGCACGGTGATGTCGTAGACGCCGCTGCGCCCGGCCTGGGCGCGCTCGGCGGCGGTGGCCTGGAGCTCGTCGTTTTCGTGGGCGGGGGCGAGGAAATCGATGTGGCAGGCCGAGGCGACGGTGTTGAGGTCGTAGCTGTTGCAGGCGTAGGCGAAGGCCGTGTCGGCGAGCGTGAAGATCATGCCGCCATGGCACATGCCGTGGCCGTTGATCATGTCGCGGCGCACGGGCATGGTCAGCGTCGCGGTGCCGGGGCCGACCGCCGCCAGCGCCATGCCGAGCGCCTGCGCGGTGCGGTCGCGGCGCCACATGGCCTGGGCGGCGGCCTGTGCGACGGCCTGGGCGGCTTGCGCGGCGCCTGCGGTGGAGGCCTGCGCCGGGCCGGTCTGGATTGCGGATTTCTCAGTCATGGAGGGGCCTTGCGGAATGGATGGCTTGCTGGATCAGCGGCGAGAGCCGGTAGCGGTCCTCGCCGTAGGCGGCGCCGATGTGCCGGATCACGGCGCCGATCAGGGGGGCTCCCAGGCGGTCCGCCCATTCGAGGGGCCCCAGCGGGTAATTGACGCCCAGGCGCATCGCCTGGTCCACGGCGGCGGCCGTGCAGACGCCCTGGTTGACCGCGTCGGCGGCCTCGTTGGCCAGCATGGCCACCGTGCGCATCACGAGCATGCCCGGCACGTCGCCGATGCGCGCCACCTCGCAGCCGGCCGCCTGCAGGGCGCCCACGGCGTCGGCCGCCGCCTGCGGGGAACACTGCCGCGCGGCCGCGATGGCCATGCAGGGCGTTTCCGCGTAGTCCAGCGCCAGGTCCAGCAGGACCGTGCCGGCCTGGGCCTCGGCGTGGGCGCGGTGGGTGGCCGTGCGGCCGTCGGTGAGATGCAGGACGGCCCGCCCGGCCTCCGCGATGCGGCGGTCGGGGGCCTCGGGGGCCCGCTCGTGCGGCACGGAGCGCGCCCGCAGGCGGTCGGCCAGGGCGCGCGCGGCCGGGGCGTCGCCATGGACGACGATGCGGGCGGGCGGCGGGCAGGGGGCCTCGAGCCGCGGCGCGGGCGCCTGGGCCTGCGGCCGGTAGTCGTGGAAGCCCTGTCCGGACTTGCGGCCCAGGCGCCCGGCGTCGACCAGTTCCTGCTGGACCAGCGAGGGCTGGAATCTCGGGTCCTGGTAGAAGGCGTTCCAGACCGAGCGCGTCACGGCGAAGTTGACGTCGTGGCCGATCAGGTCCATGAGCTCGAAGGGGCCCATGCGAAAGCCCCCGCAGGCGCGCAGGACGTGGTCGAGGGTGGCCGGGTCGCCGGCCCGCTCGAGCAGCAGGCGCAGGCCCTCGGCGTAGTAGGGGCGGGCCACGCGGTTGACGATGAATCCGGGGGTGGAGCGCGCATGCACCGGCGTCTTGCCCCAGGCGGCGGCCGTGTCGTGGAGGGTGGCGGCGGTCGCGGCGTCGGTGTCCAGGCCCGAGACGATCTCGACGAGCTTCATGCGCGGGGCCGGATTGAAGAAATGCATGCCCGCGAGGCGCCCGGGGTGCGCCAGCGCCGCGCCGATCGCGGTGACGGGAATGGACGAGGTGTTGGTCGCCAGCAGGCTCTCGGGCGGAAGGATGGCCTCGAGCTCGCGGAACAGCGACTGCTTGGCTTGCAGGTCCTCGACGATCGCCTCGATCGCGAGCGCCGCGGGCGCGAGCGCCTCCAGGCGCGCGGCGGCGGTCACGCGCCCGCCGGCGGCCCGCGCCAGGGCGGGATCCAGGCGGCCCTTGGCGGCCAGGCCCGCGAGCTCGCCCCGGATGCGCTCGGCGGCCGCGGCGGCGGCGCCTTCGCGCGCGTCGTGCAGCAGCACCTCGTGGCCGCCCAGGGCGGCCACCTGGGCGATGCCCGCGCCCATGGTCCCCGCGCCGATGACGGCGACGCGCGCGTGAGTGTCCAGTGCGGCCAAGGCTTCAATCTCCGGTGAAGCGGGCGGGCCGCTTTTCGCTGAAGGCGGCCACGCCTTCGGCGTAGTCGGAGCTCCAGCCCAGCTCGCGCATGAAGCCCGCCTCCATCGAGAGCTGCTGCTCGAGGGTGTGGGTGGGCGCCGTGTGCATGGCCTGGCGGGTGCGCACCAGCGCCTTGGTCGGCCCCTGGGCGAGCTGGGCCGCGATGCGCTCGACCTCGGCGCCGAAATCGGCGTCCGCCACGCAGGACCAGATCAGGCCCCATTCGGCCGCCCGGCGCGCGGGCAGCTTGTCGGCCAGCAGGGCCAGGCCCATGGCGCGGGCCATGCCCACGCGCTGCGGCAGGAACCAGGTGCCGCCCGTGTCCGGGATCAGGCCGATCTTGCTGAAGGCCTGGAGGAAGGACGCCGATTCGGCCGCGACCACCAGGTCGCAGGCGAGGGCGATCGAGGCCCCGGCGCCCGCGGCGATGCCGTTGACCGCCGCGAGCGTGGGGACGCGCAGGTTTTGCAGGGCCAGGATCAGGGGCTTGTAGAAGCGCTCGACGGTGCGGCCGAGATCGGGCTGGCGGCCCGACTGTATCTGCATGGCGCGGTCCCCGAGGTCCTGCCCGGCGCAGAATCCGCGGCCGGCGCCGCTCAGCACCAGCACACGCACGCCGGCGTCGCCCTGGATCCGGTCGAGCGCGTGGCGCACCTCGGCGTGCATGGCCTCGGTGAAGCTGTTGAGCTTGTCGGGGCGGTTCAGCGTGAGGCGGGCGATCCCGCCGGCGGTTTCGTAGAGGATGTTGGCGTAGTCCATGGCGGCTCCGTTCAGGCGTGCCGGCGCCGCTGCACGACGCGGAAGCGGTTGGCGACGAAGGCCGAGTCGGCGTAGGAGGCATTGGCCGCCGGGTTGCCGCCGGTACCGTGGAAATCGGAGAACGCGGCCGATTGGTTGACGAACACGCCGCCCGTCAGGTTGATCGAGAGGGCGACCTGGGCGCGCCAGGAGGCTTGCGTCATGGCCTCGATGACCTCCTCGCGCGTGCTGTAGATCGCGGCGGTCAGCGCCCCGTGGCGGCGCACGATGTCCTCGGCCAGGGCGATGGCGGCATCGGCATCGGCGGCGCGCACCACGAAGCTGATGGGGCCGAATTGTTCTTGCGAATAGTGCGCGGCGTCCGCGGCGTCGCAGGCCACCAGCACCGGCGTGCGCACGCGCGCCTCGGGGTATTCGGGGTTGTCGAGCGCCCGGGAGGCGAGGATGACGCGCCCCATCGCGCCGGCCGAGGCCTGCTCGATGCGCGTCAGGGTGTCGTCGGACTGGATGGCGCCCAGCACCGCGAGGGCCACCTCGGGCTTGGACAGGAAGGCCTCGATCGCCGCGGCCAGGTCCTCGCCGACCTGCTCGAAGGTCTTGTGCCCCTCGTCGGTGTCCATGCCGCCGGCCGGCACCACGATGGCCTGCGAGGTGGTGCACATCTGGCCCGAGTACAGCGACAGGGTGAAGGCGAGGTTGCGCAGCATGGCGCGGTAGGCGTCGGTGGATTCGATGACGATGGTGTTGACGCCCGCCAGTTCCGCGTAGACCTGGGCCTGGCGGCAGTGCTCGATCAGCCAGTGGCCGAAAGTGTTGCTGCCGGTGTAGTCGATCGACCGGACCTCGGGATGCCGGAACAGCGCCTGCGCCGCCTCGCGGCTGGCGGGCACGCACAGCGACACCAGGTTGGGGTCGAAGCCGTTTTCGGCGAGCACCTCGCGGATGACGCGCACCGTGATGGCCGCCGGCAGGACGACCTGGCCGTGGGGCTTGAGCAGGACGGGGTTGCCGGTGGCGAGGGCGGCGAACAGCCCCGGGTAGGTGTTCCAGGTGGGGAAGGTCGCGCAGCCGATGACCACGCCGACGCCGCGCCCCACGATCTCGTAATTTTTCCGCATCACCAGGGCGGGGTGCTTGCCCTGGGGCTTTTCCCAGGTGGCCTCATGGGGAATGAAGGACATCTCGCGCCAGGCGTAGGCCACCGCCTCGAGGCCGCGGTCCTGGGCGTGCGGCCCGCCGGCCTGGAAGGCCATCATCCAGCCCTGGCCGCTGGTCATCATGACCGCGTGCGCGATCTCGAAGCTGCGGCGGTTGAGGCGGTGGAGGATCTCGAGGCAGACGCCCACCCGGCCCTCGGGCCCGGCCGCCTGCCATTGCGGCATGGCCCGCAGCGCGGCGTCCACCAGCGCCTGCGGATCGCACACCGGGTAGCGCACGCCGAGGTCCGCGCCGTAGGGCGAGGACTCGCCGTCGTGCCAGCCGGACTGGCCCGGCTGGCCCAGCTCGAAGGGGCGGCCCAGGTGCGCCTCGAACGCGGCGCGCCCATCCTCGGGGGCATTGTCCCCGTAGGCCTTGGGGCTGGGCGATTCGGAATAGGGCGACCAGTAGCCGCGCTCGCGGATGGCCAGCAGGGCGGAGTCTAGGGTCTGTCGGTGCTTGTCCAGCAGGGGGTGCGGCATGAGGCCTCCTTGGCGGCGGGACCCGGCTCACCGGGCATTCCCAGGGTCAACGGCCATAACATTACGAATAAATTAGTGTGTTGTCAACGAAATGTATCGCTTTCCAGTGTGGTTATTTCTTATTTAAAGCATCAGTGTGAGGAATCTACGAAATAAAAAACCCTTTCAATAACAATATATTGCGCATTTTTCCCGGAGTGGGATACCGGGAATATCCCTGGAATATCGCAGGTATAAAGGAAAACCCCAATTCGAAAGCGATACAAAAACTCTTGACACGGCATGCTTGTACGTAACATGATGGCGTCGTCCCCGCCAAGGCGGGGCGCCCCCCTTGCCCCACCACGATCCCCATCCACCGATACGGAGGACTTATGTCAAGCAAAGAACGCTATGCGGACAAGATGGAATTTCCGCCCGAGATCCAGCAGCCCAACGTCTATCCGCTGTCCTGGCACTCCAAGACCAAAAAGCTCCAGGAAGTCTGGGAGGCCTCGCTGCGCGAGTACTGGGAACCCGAAAAGCTGCCCTGGGACACGCTGGACGTCGAGAGCTATTCCTGGGAGGAACGCGAGTGCATCGCCTACTGGTGGACGCTGCTGTCGGTCTTCGACGCCTCCGCGCCCCCGGTCTTCGCCGAGGCCCTGATCAAGACCTACGAGGTCCACGAGGAGGACCCCGTGCGCAAGTGCTTCTTCTCGGTCACCAGCGACGAGCAGAACCACGAGATCATGTGCGGCCTGTCCATCACGAAACTGCTCGGGCATCCCGATCCGCTCACCTACGAGCCCAAGACCGACATCGGCAAGCGCCTGCAAAAGAACGCCCGCTGGCTGTATTTCAACGGCGCCCGCTACTGGAACGGCTACAAGCAGGCCGTGCCCAAGTACGACCTGGCGGTGCTGTTCAGCTCCTTCCTGATGGGCGAGATCGCGGCGGCCACGATCTTCAAGCAGATGTACGAGAATTCGCGCGAGCCGGTCTTCAAAGAGGCCTTCAAGAACATCGGCCGCGACGAGGGGCGCCACATGGCCATCTGCATGGCGGTGATGGAGCGCGACTACCCCGGCATCAGCGACGAGCACAAGGCCACGGTCACCAAGCAGATCCGCGCGGGCTATTTGTTCCTCTCGGCGGTGCTGTTCGAGCCCCCGATGGAGTTCTGGGACCTGCCCGAGGACTTCATCGCCAACCAGCGCGAGGCCGAGGAAATCGCGCGCGACGCCGGCTTCGGCATCCCCACCTACGAGGCCAAGCTCGAAAACTGGAAGAACGCCATGCTCAACCTCAAGGGCGTGCTCGACCGCTACGATATTCCCTTCCCCGCGATTCCCGAGGTCGGCATCACCGGCCACGAGGTCTCGGACGTCGAGATGCAGGACATCATTCCGGTGTTCTAATCGGGGGCGGCCGGCGAGGGCGCCGGCCGCCATTCACAGCGATTTCAGGAATTCCCATGGCACGCGTCACCATCGAACCCTCCGGCAAGACCATCGAGGTCAAGGGCAACGATACCGTATTGATGGCTCTCGAAAAGGCGGGGTATGCGCTGCCGAACAACTGCCGGGCGGGCGCCTGCGGCGAGTGCAAGGTCAAGGTGCTGTCGGGGCAGTACGACCAGGGCATGGTCCTGGACATGGCCCTCTCCCAGGAGGAACGCCGCCAGGGCTACGGCCTGATGTGCATGGCCAAGCCGATCTCGGACGAGATGGTGATCGAATGGGGCGACGCCGAGGCGCGGCCCAAGCTGTTTCCGCCCCGCGAGGGCGCGCTGTTCGTGGTGATCGACCGGCGCGAGCTGGCCTCGCGCATCATCGAGCTGCGCCTGCGCCCCGTGGGCCAGCCGATCCGCTACTGGCCCGGCCAGTACGTGACGCTGGGCGACGAGCGCAACGGGATCCCGCTGCGCGCCTACTCGATCTCCAACGCGCCGCGTCCGGACGGCGAGATCTCGCTGCAGATCTCGCGCGCCGACGGCGGGGTCACCAGCGCCTGGGTCCACGACACCATCCAGGTGGGCGACAGCCTCAAGATCAACGGCGCCTACGGCACCTTCATCGGCGATCCCTCGGTCGAGACCCCCGTGCTCTGCCTGGCGGCCGGCACCGGCCTGTCGCCGATCCTCGATCTCGCCGAGGCGGCCCTGCGCCGTGGCTACAAAAAGCGGGTGGACCTGATTTTCTCCGCGCGGACGCGGGCCGACGTCTATGGCGTGGGCATGATGTCCTGGTGGCGGACCAAACATCGAAATTTCAACTATAAAATTACGCTCACGCGCGAGCAGGCCGAAGGCTACCTGCACGGACGGATCGACGCGATCCTGCCCAAGCTGTATCCCGACCTCTCGGCGCACAGCCTGTTCGTCGCCGGCAGCCCCGAATTCGTGGACGCCTGCGTGGCCGTGGCCAAGACCCTGGGCGCGCGTGACGAATTCATCCACAAAGAGGGATTCTTCGTCCAGCAACAGCACGCGGATGCCGACGGCAGGCCGTCCTGAAACCATTCGAGCGGCCTTCGCGCCCCAGACACCGACTTGATCCAGTCCATCCAACGCCGCCTGAAGAGCTTCCGACAACAGCGCCGCATGCGTGCGGGATCGCTGATCATCACGGTCTTCGGCGACGCGGTCCTGCCGCGCGGCGGGCGGATCTGGCTGGGCAGCCTGATCCGCCTGCTCGAGCCGCTGGACCTGAACGAGCGCCTGGTGCGCACCTCGGTCTTTCGCCTGGCCAAGGAGGAATGGCTGCAGGCGCAGGCGCAGGGGCGGCGCGCCGAGTACGTCCTCACGCATGCGGGGCGCCTGCGCTTCGAGGAGGCCTCGCGCCACATCTATGCGTCCTATGCCCCGATCTGGGACCGGCGCTGGCGCCTGATCCTGGTGGTCGGCGACCTCGATCCGCGCGAGCGCGAGCGCCTGCGCCAGGCGCTCCTGTGGCAGGGCTTCGGCGCCCTGAACCCGGACTGCTTCGTGCACCCCTCCACCGACCTGGTGGCGGCCTTCGATACGCTGGTGGCCGATGGCCTGTCCGACCTGCTGGGGCGGCTGGTGCCGCTGCTCGCGGCCGACTCGCGCTCGGCGCTCTCGGCCTCGGACGCCGAGCTGGTGGCGCGCGCCTGGAATCTCGACAAGCTGGCCGCCTCCTACAGCGGCTTCGTCTCCGACTACCTGCCGGTGCTCGCCGAGCTGCGCCGGGACCGCTTTGCGCAGATCGACCCCGAGGAGGCCTTCCTGCTGCGTGTCCTGCTGATCCATGACTACCGGCGCCTGCTGCTGCGCGATCCCGAGCTGCCCGAGGTGCTGCTGCCGCAGGACTGGCCGGGGCAGACCGCGCGCATCCTGTGCCGCGAGCTGTATCGCCGCCTCTTCGAGCCCTCCGAGCGCCACCTGGACGAGCACATGCGGCTCGCCGACGGGTCCAATCCCCCCTTGCAGCCCGAGGGCCTCGAGCGCTTTCCCACCGACGATCCGCTGGCGGTCATTTCCCTTTGATGTGGTCTTTCAGGGTTCCGCCCGGGGGATCCTTCACGCTGCTTTTTTCGATCCGATACATAAATTCGATTTCGACAGGTTTTTTTGTCATTCAAAAAGAACCACATCCGCAGAGGAAAATCCGATCGATTCATGACCTATCGTGATCGTGAAATTGATGGTTTTCCCCTATAAAGCCCCGTATGCGGCCGGAATCGCTTGCGAAATCTTTTCAAATTCTCTACTTTTACACTGATACGTAATATGTGAGTAATCGGGCTGGGTTTGTATTATTTGCGCGGCCCGCTGCTCCCGGCACCCAAGGAGGCAAGACAATGACCATGAGCCAGAGCGCGGGCCCCGCCCGCGAGTGCGGAGCGGGGCTGCGCCGTCGCCCGGGGGGGGCGCAAGGCGCCTTCGCGGGGCGGCGCTGGCGCCGCGGGCCGGCATGCCGCGGGGGGTGCTGTACGGGGCCGGCGGGCGCGGGCCTCCCCCGGGGAGGCGCGTGATGCAGGCCGAGTTCTTGCAGTTCCTGTTCTCGGGGCTGACGGTGGGGGCGACCTACGCGCTGGCCGCGCTGGGCTTCAACCTGATCTACAACGCCAGCAACGTGATCAACTTCGCCCAGGGCGAATTCATCATGCTGGGCGGCATGCTGGCGGTGTTCTTCACGCAGGCCGGCGCGCACTGGACCGTGGCCTTCGCGCTCGCCGTCCTGGTGCCCGCCCTGGTCGGCATCCTGCTCGAGAAACTGGCGATCGAGCCGGTCAAGGAGGCCGAGACCGTCACCCTGATCATCATCACCATCGGCGCCTCGCTGGTGATCCGCGGCGTCATCCAGGTGTGGCTGGGCAAGGGCGCGCACAGCCTGCCGGCCTTCTCCAACAACGATCCCATGTTCATCCTGGGCGCCATGCTCCTGCCCCAGAGCCTGTGGGTGTTCGGGGTGACGGCGCTGGTCGTGGCCGTGCTCTGGTATTTCTTCAGCCGCACGATGGCCGGCAAGGCCATGCTGGCCACGGCCTACAACCGCGTCGCCGCCGAGCTGGCGGGCGTCAACACCAACTGGGTGCTGTTCATGAGCTTCGCCCTGGCGGCGGCGCTGGGCGCGCTGGGCGGGATCCTGATCACGCCGATCACGCTGACCTCCTACGACGTGGGCATCATGCTGGGTCTGAAGGGCTTCGTCGCGGCGGTCGTGGGCGGCCTGGGCAACGGGCTGGGCGCGGTCGTCGGCGGCCTGCTGGTGGGCATCCTCGAGGCCATGGGCGCGGGCTACATCTCCTCGGCCTACAAGGACGCGATTCCCTTCGTGCTGATCCTGCTGATCCTGTTTTTCATGCCGCGCGGGCTGTTCGGCGGCAAATCGACGGACCGGGTGTGACCATGCGCAAGAACGCCTACATCGGCCTGGGCCTGCTCGTGGTCCTCCTCGCCATCATCCCCTCCATCGTCCCCAACAGCTACTACCTGGACATCGTGATCCGCATGTGCATCAACGCGGTCATCGTCCTCAGCCTGAACCTGCTGGTGGGCTACGCCGGGCAGATCAGCCTCGGCCACGCGGGCTTCGTCGGCATGGGCGCCTACGCCTCGGCCGTGCTGCCCACGCACCTGGGCTGGCATCCCCTGCCGGCCATGGTCGCCGGCGCCGCCTGCACGGGCCTGCTCGCCCTGATCGTGGCGCGGCCCATCCTCAAGCTCAAGGGGCACTACCTGGCCATGGCCACCCTGGGCCTGGGCATCATCATCAACATCGTCATCCGCAACGAGGCGGCGTGGACCGGAGGCCCCGACGGCATGCCCGTGCCCTCGATGGAGATCCTCGGCTTCGAGCTGATGCGCGACATCCAGTGGTACTGGGTGGTCGCCGCCGTCCTGGTGGCGAGCGTCCTGGGCGCCATCAACCTGATCGACTCGCCCTTCGGGCGCGCGCTGCGCGGCCTGCACGGCTCGGAGGTGGCCTCGCAGGTGGTCGGCGTGGACGTGCCGCGCTACAAGGCCGCGGTGTTCGTGCTCTCGGCCGTCATGGCCAGCATCATGGGCAGCATCATGGCCCATTACATCGGCTTCGTCAGCCCGGACGTGGCCAACTTCTTCCACTCGATCGAGCTCATCACCATGGTGGTCGTGGGCGGCATGGCCTCCGTGTTCGGCTCGGTGGTGGGCGCGGTGCTGCTCACCGCGCTGCCGCAGATGCTGGCCACCTTCGAGGGCTGGGAGACCGTGGTGTTCGGCGCCATCCTGATGCTGTGCATGATCTTCCTGCCCAAGGGCCTGGTGCCCACGCTGGCGGCCCGTTTCACGAGGGGGAGCTAGCCATGGCCTTGCTCGAGGTCTCCGACCTGTCCATCCATTTCGGCAACGTGCGCGCCGTCCAGAACGTCAGCTTCTCGGTCGACCAGGGGATCGTGTATTCCGTGATCGGGCCCAACGGCGCGGGCAAGACCACGCTGTTCAACCTGATCACCGGCATCTACCGGCCGACTTCCGGGACCATCCGCCTGGACGGCAAGGACATCCAGGGCTGCTCGCCCGACGAGCTGGCGCGCCGCGGCGTGGCGCGCACCTTCCAGAACCTCCAGGTCTGGATGAACATGAGCGCCATCGAGAACGTCATGGTCGGCGCGCACCTGCGCCTGGACCGCAGCATGTTCAAGGCGATGCTGCGCCTGCCGGCGCTGCGCAGGCGCGACTGCGCCCTGCGGGCCGAGGCGGCCGAGCTGATGGCCTTCGTCGGCCTGGGCGACTACGTGGGCGCGCGCGCCGACAGCATGCCCTATGGCGCGCTCAAGCGCCTCGAGATCGCGCGCGCCCTGGCGATGCAGCCGCGCATGATCTTCCTGGACGAGCCGGCCGCCGGGCTCAATCCCAAGGAGACCCAGGACGTGGACGAGCTGGTGCGCAAGATCGCGGCCTCCGGCATCACCGTCGTCCTGGTCGAGCACGACATGAAGATGGTGATGAACCTGTCCGACCGCATCCTGGTGCTGGACTACGGCAAGCGGCTGGCCGAGGGCACCGGCCCCGAGGTGCGCCAGAACCCCGAGGTCATCGCCGCGTACCTGGGCGGCCACGCCTGAGCAGGAACCGATATGCACGCACTCGACATCATTCAGGAAGAGCACCGCAACCTCTGGCGCATCGCGATCACTATCGACCTGGTGGCCGACGAGCTTGCCAGCGGGAACACCGTCGACGCGGGGTTCTTTTCGGCCCTGTTCGACTACATCCATGAATTCATGGACGGCTGCCACCACGCCAAGGAGGACGAATACCTGTTCCTGGCGATGCGGCGGCGCAGCGCCGATGCGGCGGACATCCTCGACCGCCTCCAGGCCGAGCACCGCAACGGCCCCGCCAATCTGCGGGCCCTGCGCGCGCAGCTCGCCGGCGGCACGCAGGCGCTGGTGCGCAACCAGGCCTTCATCGACGGCCTGCGCGACTATGCCCGCGGGCTCAAGCAGCACATCCGCTCGGAGGAAAAGGACGCCTTCCCCATGGCCCGCGAGATCCTCCAGCCCGAGGACTGGGTCGGCATCGACGCGGCGTTCGGCGACAATGCCGATCCCCTGTTCGGCGAACAGGCGCGCGCCGAGTACCGCGAGCTCTATCACCGCATCGTGACGCTCGCCCCCGAGTCCATCGGCCTGGGGGGCAGCAGCGCGGGCGGCCTGCGGCACCTGTCCTCGGCGGGCGACGCGCTGCTGCAGGTCACGGGCCTGGAGTCCTGCTACGGCCGCATCCAGGCGCTCAAGGGCATCGACCTCGAGGTCCGCAAGGGCGAGCTCGTGGCCCTGATCGGCGCCAACGGCGCGGGCAAGACCACTTTCCTGCGCACGCTCTCGGGCGTGCAGCCCATGAGCGCGGGCAGCATCCGCTTCAACGGCCAGGACATCTCGCGGCTGCGCTCGGACCTGCGGGTGCGCCGCGGCATCTGCCACAGCCCCGAGGGCCGGCAGGTCTTCGGGCCGCTCGCCATCGAGGACAACCTGCGCCTGGGCGCCTACACGCGCCCGCGCGCCCAGGCCGAGCAGGACCTCGAGCGCGTCTACGCCATGTTCCCCATCCTCAAGGAAAAGCGCCGCCTGCCCGCCGGCACCCTGTCGGGCGGGCAGCAGCAGATGCTGGCCATCAGCCGCGCGCTGATGGGCCGGCCGCGCCTGCTGCTGCTCGACGAGCCCTCCATGGGGCTCGCGCCCCTGCTGGTCGAGGAGGTCTTCAACGTGATCAAGACCCTCAAGGCCGAGGGCATCACCATCCTGCTGGTCGAGCAGAACGCCTTTGCCGCCCTGGGGATCGCCGACCGCGCCTATGTGCTCGAGACCGGCCGCATCGTGCTCTCGGGCACGGGCCGCGACATGAGCCAGAACGAACAGGTCCGGGCGGCCTATCTGGGGATGTGAGCGCGCCGCGGCGCCGCGCGCCGGACCCATCGGAAATCGTTGTCATCAAGAGGAATTCACCATGAGCAAGCAATTCGCCTCCGTCGCCGACCTGGAGGAAAAAAAGACCACCTTCGCCCGCCTGTCGGAGCATTGCTGGTCCTACACCGCCGAGGGCGATCCGAACACCGGCGTGATCATCGGCGACGAGGCCGTGCTGATCTGCGACACGCTCGCCACGCCCGTCATGGCGGCCCGCCTGATCGCCGAGATCCGCAAGGTCACCGACAAGCCCATCAAGTACGTGGTGCTGTCGCACTACCATGCCGTGCGCGTGCTGGGCGCCTCGGCCTACCGCGCCGAGGGCATGCAGGAGATCATCGCCAGCCAGGCCACCTACGAGATGATCGTCGAGCGCGGCGCCCAGGACATGCAGTCCGAGTACGAGCGCTTTCCCCGGCTGTTCCAGGCCTTTGATTCGATCCCCGGGCTGACCTGGCCCACCCTGGTGTTCCGCGACGAGATCACGCTGTGGATGGGCGAGGGCCTCGAGGTGAGGATCATGCATCCGGGCCCGGGGCACACGCGCGGCGACACCGTGGTCTGGATCCCGTCCGAGCGCGTGCTGTTCTCGGGGGATCTCGTCGAATACGGCGCCGCCTGCTACACGGGCGATGCCCAGCTCGAGGAATGGCCGGCGACGCTGGACGCCCTGGCCGCGCTGGGCGCGGAAAAGCTGGTCCCGGGCCGTGGCCCGGCGCTCGATACGCCCGAGAAGGTGGCGGCGGGCCTGGCCTACACCCGCGATTTCGTGACCACGCTCTACGGCTCGGCGCGCGAGGCGGCCGCCCGCGGCATGAACCTCAAGGAGGCGATGGCGCACATCCGCGCGGCGATGGATCCGAAGTTCGCCGACGTGTTCATCTACGAGCACTGCCTGCCGTTCGACGTGGTGCGGGCCATGGACGAGGCCCAGGGCATCAAGCACCCCAGGATCTGGACGGCCGAGCGCGACAAGGAGATGTGGCACGGCCTGCAGGCCTGAGCCGCGTCCGGAACCAGAGGAAACACAGGAGACCCCCCCATGCTCAGTACCTATCAATATCCCAAGTATGAATACACGACGCCGCCCGAGCTGCGGGGCGGCGTGACCGTGAGGCATCCCGTGGTCGTCGTCGGCGCCGGCCCCGTGGGCCTGGCCGCGGCCATCGACCTCGCCCAGCAGGGCGTGCCGACGGTCCTGCTCGACGACGACGATACGGTGTCGATCGGCTCGCGCGGCGTCTGCTACGCCAAGCGGGCGCTCGAGATCCTGGATCGCCTGGGCGTCGGCGACGAGTGCGTGGAAAAGGGGGTGAGCTGGAACGTGGGCCGCACTTTCTTTCGCGACGAGGAGGTCTACAACTTCAACCTCCTGCCGCAGCCCGACCACAAGCGCCCCGGGATGATCAACCTGCAGCAGTACTACCTCGAGGAATACCTGGTGCGGCATGCGCAGGCCCTGCCCGACCTGGACCTGCGCTTTCGCAACAAGGTGATCTCGGTCAGCCAGGAGGCCGACGGCGTGACCCTCCAGGTCGAGACCCCGGACGGCATCTATACCCTGGACGCCGACTGGATGGTGGTGGCCGACGGGGCGCGCAGCAGCATCCGCCGCATGATGGAGCTCGAGGTCGAGGGCAAGATCTTCATGGACCGCTTCCTGATCGCGGACGTGGTGATGAAGGCCGATTTCCCCGCCGAGCGCTGGTTCTGGTTCGACCCGCCTTTCCATCCCGGACAGTCGGTGCTGCTGCACCACCAGGCCGACAATGTGTGGCGCATCGATTTCCAGCTCGGCTGGGATGCCGATCCCGAGGAGGAAAAACGTCCCGAGAACGTCATTCCCCGCATCCGCGCGATGCTGGGCGACAACCGCGAGTTCGATCTGGAATGGGTGAGCGTCTATACCTTCCAGTGCCGCCGGATGAGCAGGTTCCGCCACGGCCGCGCGCTGTTCGTGGGCGATGCGGCGCACCAGGTCTCGCCCTTCGGCGCCCGGGGGGCCAATTCGGGCATCCAGGACACCGACAACCTGGTCTGGAAGCTCAAGCTCGTGATCGAGGGCAAGGCGCCCGAGGCCCTGCTGGACACCTACTCCGACGAGCGTGTGTACGCCGCCGACGAGAACATCCTGAACTCCACGCGCTCGACCGATTTCATCACCCCCAAGAGCCGCATGTCGCTGGTGTTCCGCAATGCGGTGCTGACGCTGGCGCGCGACTATCCCTTCGCGCGCGCCCTGGTGAACTCGGGCCGGCTGTCGGTGCCGAGCTGTCTCGAGAATTCGCGCCTGAACACCCCCGACACGGCGTCTTTCCTGGGCGACATGGCGCCCGGCACGCCCTGCGACGACAGCCCGATGCGCGCGCAGGTGGATAATTTCTGGCTGCTCGACCGGCTGGGCAACCGCTTCCAGTTGCTGGTCTACGTCGAGGATCCCACCAAGGTGCCGCAGGCCGCGGCCTTGCAGTCCCTCATGTCCGGCGACGTCCCGGTCGAGGTCATCCTGGTGACCCCGCGGGGCGGCCGCTCGCCCGATGGCCTGCGCGTGTTCGAGGACTACACCGGGCGCTTTGCCGAGCGCTACGACGCCCATCCCGGCACGACCTACCTGCTGCGCCCCGACCAGCACGTGGCCGCCCGCTGGCGCAAGGTCGATCCCGCCGCCATCCGCGCCGCCCTCGCGCGCGCGACCTGCAAACTCTAGGAGCCCCCACCATGTCCTTGAACCTGCGGCCCAACCTGGGCGAACAAGGCAAGCGCTACATCCGGGCCTATACCCCCGGCGACGATTTCTACGAGGAACTGATCGAACTGCACCGCGACCTCAGCGAGGAGCAGAGCGCGCAGGTCAATGCGCGCCTGATCCTGCTGCTGGCCAACCACATCGGCGACCTGGCCGTCCTGCGCGAGGCCATGGCGATCGCGCGCAAGGGCATCTGAGGGCGGCTCAGGCGGCCTTGCCCGGCAGCATGCGGCGCAGCGTGTTGTCGCCCGCCAGGTAGTGGTGGTAGAGCGCCGCCGCCGCATGCAGGCCGACCAGGCCATAGCCCACGAGCGCGATGTTCTCGTGGAGGCCCTTCAGGCTGGCGGCCAGCGCCTTGTCGGTGCCGATGAGGGTCGGCAGCGGCAGCCCCCAGGCGCTGATCGAGACGCCCTTGCCATTCATCGCCAGCCATCCGGTGATCGGCAGCACGATCAGCATGGCGTAGAGGAGGAAGTGCGCGGCGTGGCTCGCCGCCTGCTGCCAGCGCGGAGGCTCGGGCACGATGGCCGGTATCGCGGCCGCCCGCCGCAGGGCCAGCCGTGCGAAGGTGAGGGCGAGCAGGGTCACGCCCACCGAATAATGGACGTTTTTCATGAGGTCGCGCTCGGCGCTGCCCTTGGGGAATATCCCTTTGAATTCCATCAGGGCATAGGCGGCCACGACCAGGAGGACGGTGAGCCAGTGCAGGGCGATGAGTGGGCGGCCGTAGCGCGCGGAGACGGATTCAGGCATGGGATTTCCTTTGTGACGATGGATGATGGCCTGGCCCATTGTGGCGGCGGGCCCATGAACGCCTGATGAACGCCATCCGTCCGTGTTCATTGAACATTCATCCGCGCCGGACTAAGGTGTCGGGACGACGACTTTTGCTGGAAGCTCGCATGCGCGTTCTTCGACGATCCGGCGGGATGCGGCGGCTGGCGCCGTGCCTGGCCCTGGCCCTGGCCGCCGCCGCGCCCATCCCCGCCCTGGCCCACGGCCACGACCAGGACCTCGCCGGCGCCCTGCAGGCGGCGGGCGAGGTCCTGCCCCTGCAGGAGGTCCTCGCCCTGGTCGCCCGCGACTATCCGGGCCAGGTGCTGCGGGTGGAGTTCGAGGACGACGAGGACTGCGTGCACGCCGCCAGGCCCGCCGACTGTCCCTCGCGCTGGATCTACGAGCTGCGGATCCTCCAGAGCGAGGGGCGCCTGGTGAAGCTCAAGGTCGACGCGCGCGATGGCCGGATCCTGAGCGTCAAGCGCCGCGAGCGGCATCCGGAGCGGGAGGGCCGCTCATGAGGATCCTGCTCGTCGAGGACGAACCCATGCTGCGCGCGCAATTGCGCGACGCCCTCGAGCAGGCATCCTACGTGGTCGATCCGGTGGCCGACGGGATCGATGCCTGCCACCTCGGCATGACCGGCGGCTACGACCTGGCCATCCTGGACCTGGGCCTGCCGGGGATGGACGGCCTGTCCGTCCTGCGCCGCTGGCGCTCGGCCGGCCGCGCGGTGCCCGTCCTCGTCCTGACCGCGCGCGACGCCTGGCACGAAAAGGTGGCCGGCATCGACGCCGGCGCGGACGACTACCTCGCCAAGCCCTTCCACATGGAGGAATTGCTGGCCCGCGCGCGCGCCCTGATCCGGCGGACGGGCGGCCACGCCAGCGCCGAGATCCATTGCGGCCGCCTGACCCTCGACATGGCCCAGGCGCGCGTCCTGCTCGACGGCGAGCCCCTCGGGCTGACCAGCCACGAGTACAAGGTCCTGGCCTACCTCATGATGCGGCAGGGCCAACTGGTGTCGCGCGGCCAGCTCGTCGAGCACATCTACGCCCAGGACTTCGACCGCGACTCGAACACCATCGAGGTCTTCATCGCCCGGCTCAGGCGCAAGATCCCCGAGGGCATGATCCAGACCGTCCGGGGCCTGGGCTACCGGCTCGGTCCCGGCCCCGCATGAGCGGTCCGCATGGACGGCCACGCATGAAGACGCGCGCCGAGGCCAGGCATTCCTCCCTGCGGATGCGCCTGCTGGCGGGCACGCTCGCCTGGGTGATCGTCTCGGTGCTGGCCGCGGGCTGGGGCATCCAGGCGCTGTTTCGCCAGCACATCGAGGCGCAATTGCGCTCCGAGCTGTCCATCCACCTGGACCAGCTCACGGCCACCATACAGGTCGATCCCCACGGCGGCCTGTCGCTGTCGGCCCCGCCCGCCGACCCGCGCTTCAGCCAGCCCTTCTCGGGCCTGTACTGGCAGGCCGCGCCGCCGCCCGGCGCCGGCACCAGCGCGGACGCGCCACGTCCGCTGCGCTCGCGGTCGCTCTGGGACACCGACCTGCCGGGTCCCGCGGATGCCGGTCCTGCGGCCCCCAGTCCCGCGGCCGCCAGCACCGCAGCCGCCAGCACCGCGGCCCCCAGTCCCGCAGCCGCCAGCACCGCGGCCGCCAGCACCGCGGCCGCCGGCTTCCCGGACGCCGGTTCCCTGGACACCGGCCCGGCGGAGGGCGACCGGCACTACGCGGCGCGCGGCCCGCGGGGCCAGGAGCTCCTGGTCCTCGCCCGCCGGATCGAACCCGCCGAGGGTCCGTGGCCCGTGCTGATCTTGCGGGTGGCCGCGGACCGAGCCCAGCTCGCCGAGCCCATTGGCCGCTTCAACGCCATGCTGGCCGTGGCCCTCGGGGTGCTGGCGTTCGGACTGGTGCTGGCGGTGCTGATGCAGGTCTGGGTCGGCCTGCACCCCCTCGTGGGCCTGCGTTCGGCCCTGGCCGCCGTGCGCGAGGGGAGGGCGCAGCGCGTCGAGGGCGAGTTCCCGTCCGAGATCCAGCCGCTGGTCGAGGACTTCAACCGGGTGCTGCGCAGCAATGCCGAGGTCGTCGAGCGCGCGCGCACCCAGGCCGGCAATCTCGCCCACGCCCTCAAGACCCCGCTGGCGGTGATCGCCAACGCGGCCGAGGCCGGCGACCCGCGCCTGCCCGTGCTGGTGGCCGAGCAGGTGGCCGCGGCCAGGCGCCAGGTCGACTATCACCTGGCGCAGGCGCGCGCGGCCGCCGCCGTGCGCAGGACCGGCATGCGCAGCCCGGTGCTGCCGCTGCTGCTGGGGCTGGTCCGGGTCATGCACCGCGTCCATGCGCAGCGCGGCGTGACCTTCGAGCTCGAGGCGGTTCCCGAGGGCCTGGCCTTCCGCGGCGAGGAGCAGGATTTCCAGGAAATGCTCGGCAATGTGCTCGACAACGCGGGCAAATGGGCGCGGCGGCGCGTGCGCGTGCGCGCCGAGCCGCTGGGCCCGGACCGCCTGCGCCTGGTGGTCGACGACGACGGGCCGGGCCTCGAGGCGGGCAAGGCCGAGGCGGTGTTCCAGCGCGGGCGCCGGGCCGACGAGCACGCGCCGGGAACGGGCCTGGGCCTGTCCATCGTCAGGGACCTCGCCGGCCTGTACGGCGGCGAGGCGCGCTTCGAGGATGGCTCGGATCTCGGCGGCGCGCGCCTGGTGCTGATCCTGCCGCGCGCATGATGCCGGGCATCGGCATGCCGGGGCTCCCCGCCCCGGCGGCCTCGGTTGACCTCAGTTCCAGCGGCCGTTGCGCCCGCCCAGGCTGTGGCTGCCGGCGCCCAGCAGCATCACCGCCAGGCCGTTGAACAGGAAGAAGCCCTGCAGCTCGAGGCTCCAGCCGCCCGACTGGCCGAGGGTGAACAAATGGCCCATGTGGGCCAGGCCGATGGCGAACAGCATGTTGACCACGACGAGCAGGCCGCCCAGGCGGGCGTACACGCCCAGGATCAGCAGGACCGGCGCGAGGATTTCCCCGAAGTAGGCGCCGTAGGCGATGAATGAGGGCAGGCCGTGTCCGGCCAGGGAGCTGCCGATGCGGGCGACGCCGGTCTCCAGCTTGGAGAGGCCGTGCAGCAGGAGCAGGATGCCCAGGTTCAGGCGTAGTACCAGTTTGCCGAGGTCTTCCAGGACGGTCGATGACATGCGCGGATCCTTCTTGAATGGTCGGTGCGGCGTAAGTGGCCGGTGCGGCGTGAATGCCGGTGCGGCGGGATTCCAGCCCGCGGCCCCCCATTGTAATGACACGGCGAAGCCTGCACATGCCGCCCCTTGCGCGAGCCTGGGCCCGGCCTTCGGCATCCGCCTCGCCGGCCAGCGAGCCCGGGCCGCGGCTTCCGGCGCCCGCCCCGTCCGCGGCCGCCGGCATCCGCCTCATCCAGTATCGTGGAAATCCGCCATGCTGCGCCGATAGAACCAGCGCTTCGCCGCCTCGGAGGCCAGGGCGTAGAGGACGGTGATCGCCACCACCGCTCCCAATATCGGCCACGGCAGCGCCACGAAGCCGAACAATCCCGCCCATTCCATGTAGGGCAGCAGGAGCGCGACCAGCATCACCACCGGCACGCTCCAGCACAGGAACGCTCCCGGCCGGCTGCGGTGGAAGGGCCTGGATGTGCGGATGACGAACAGGACCGCGAGTTCGGTCAGCAGCGATTCGACGAACCAGCCGGTGCGGAATATTTCCACCATCTCGCCCGCGAGATAGAGCAGGACGGCGAATGTGAGCAGATCGAAGAACGTGCTGGTGAGGCCGAACACCAGCATGGATCGGCGGATGGTGCGCAGGTCCCAGCGGCGCGGCCTCTCCATCCATTCCTCATCGACCTTGTCGCCGGCTATCCCCATTGCCGGGATGTCCGACAGGAAATTATTGAGCAGGACCTGCTTGGCGAGCAGCGGCAGGAATGGCAGGAAAAAGGACGCCATGGCCATGCTGATCATGTTGCCGAAGTTGGCGCTCGTGGTGATGTAGATGTACTTGAGTGTATTGGCGAAGGTGCGGCGCCCCTCGTTGATGCCCAGGCGCAGCACGTCCAGGTCGTGCTCCAGCAATACGAAATCGGCCGCCTCCTTGGCGACGTCGACGGCGCCGTCGACCGAGATCCCCACGTCGGCCGCATGCAGGGCCGGCGCATCGTTGATGCCGTCCCCCAGGTAGCCGACCACGTGGCCGGCGCGGCGCAGCGCGATGATGATGCGTTCCTTCTGGTTCGGGTCTATTTCCGAGAACAGCGTGATCGAGGATGCGCGCTGCCAGAGGGCTTCGTCCCGGGTCTCCTGCAGCTCGGCACCGGTGATCGTGTCCGCGACGGACAGGCCGACGGCTTCGGCCACGTGGCGGGCGACGTAGCGGTTGTCCCCGGTGATGATCTTGACCTGGACGCCCAGGCCGTGCAACGCCGCCAGCGTCTGGGCCACCGTGGGCTCCGGCGGATCGAAGAACAGCAGGAAGCCCGCGAGCGTCATGTCCCGCTCATGCTCGCGCAGGTAAGGGCCGGAGCCCTGGACCGGTTTCCTCGCCACCGCGAGCACGCGATAGCCTGCTTCGCTCCAGTGGACGAAGCGCTGCATGAGCAGCGCGCGCATCTCGTCGTCGAAAGGCCGTTCGCCGCCTTGGACCTTGACCTTGGAGCATGCTTCGAAGACATTCTCGACGGCCCCCTTGGTCAGGAGGGTGGCGCCGGCGGTTTCGTCTTCGCGCATGATCACGCTCAGGCGGCGCCGCAGGAAGTCGTAGGGTATTTCGCCCGCCTTGGAGGGCAGGGTGGACGCCAGGCCCTCGCGCTCGCCGCGCGCGATCAGCGCGTCGTCCAGCGGGTTGGGGATGCCCGCCTGCAATTTCGCATTGATCCATGCGTACCTCAGCACGTCGGCCGATGGATGGCCTTCCGGATCGAGCGCGGCGTCCAGTTCGAGCACGCCGCGGGTGAGCGTGCCCGTCTTGTCGGTGCACAGCACGTCCATGCTGCCGAGGTTTTCGATGGCGCTGAGGCGCTTGACGATCACGCCGTGCCGGGCCATTTCCTTGGCGCCGTGCGCCAGCGTGATGGTGAGGATGGCCGGCAGGAGCTCCGGCGACAGGCCGACCGCCAGCGCCGCCGCAAACAGCAGGGTATCGATGGTCGGGCGATGCAGGACGATATTGATGGCCAGCACCGTCAGCACCACGATCATCATGAGGCCGACCAGCATCGAGCCGAATCGATGCAAGCCGCGCTCGAACTCGGTGTCCGGCGGGCGCAGGCGCAGCCGGTGCGCGATTCCGCCGTAGACGGTCGCCCGGCCGGTGTCGACCACCAGCATGCGTCCCCATCCGCTGCGCACGGACGTGCCCAGGAAAGCGCAGTTCGAACGCTCCGCCAGGCCGGCATCGCCAGGGCATGGGGCAGCCTGCTTTTCGACGGGCAGCGTCTCGCCGGTCAGCATGGCCTGGACGATGTGCAGGCTGTTCGCCTCGAGGATCCGGCCGTCGGCCGGGACCAGCGCGCCCGCCGAGAGCTCGACGATGTCGCCCGGCACGATCTGCTGCGCGGGGATGGCTTGCAGGCGGCCGTCGCGCAGCACTTGCGCCGCGATCGTGACGCGCCGGCGCAGGGCGTCGACCGCGCCCATGGCCCGGTATTCCTGGATGAAGCCGAGGACCCCGCTGAGCAGCACGATGCCGAGGACGATCCAGGCATCGAGCCAGGCCTGGAGTACGAGCGAAATCAGCGCGGAAATGATCAGGATGGCGACGAGCGGACTGGCGAATTTGCGCAGCAGCAGGCTGCTCCATGGAGGAATGACAGCGGCCTCGCTCATCGTGTTCAGGCCGAACCGGCGCAGGCGCGCCGGGACCTGCGCGCCCTCGAGCCCGCCCGGATCGGCCTGGAGTCCCGCCAGGACCTCCTCGATGGGCCGTGACCAGTAGTGTTCGACATTGCTCATCGGGGGTCCCGGGGCGGATGCTCACGCCTGGCAGGTTCCGATCCTCCTCAGGGCATCCGGATCGCGGATGCTGAGATGCCGCCTGCGGACGTCCAGGACGTGCGCTATCTGCAGGCGGGTGAAGATGCGGCTGACCGTTTCGATTTTCATCCCCAGATGATGGGCGATGTCCTCGCGGGTCATCTTCAGGATGAACTGGCGAGGGGAATAGCCGCTGGCGGCCATCTTTTCCGAGATTTCCATGAGGAAGCTGGCCAGGCGTTCCTCGCTGTTCATGCACGACAGGACCATCAGCAGGCGCATGTAGTAGTTCGTCTCCTGGGCGATCGCCCGATTCAATCGCCGCGCCATCTTGGCGTCGTTGCAAGAGCGGGCCGTCAACTCAGAGAAAGGGATGACGCACATCACCGAGTCTTCCAGTGCGATGGCGTCGCAGGTGTACGTCCCCGTTTCTATGCCATCGAGGCCCAGCAGCGCGCCCGCCATGGGGAATGAGACGATCTGCTCGGCACCGGAAGGATTGCTGATGCGCAGTTTCACCGAGCCGGCGTACAGTTGGTACAGGTTGACGAGCGTGTCGCCCGTGCGATAGAGGGAATTTCCGCGGCGCAGGGTGCGGCGCGGGATCGCGCATGGGGGGAACGGCGCGGGGCTTGCGCCGCTCCGGGCCCGGCACAGGTCGGCGGCCAGGCAGGCTCCCGTGGCGGCGAGCCTGCATGTTTCAGGGGTGATGTTCATCGCGTGCCTCGCGTGATGTGGAGGTCCGCCGCCGAATGGAGGCGATGGAGTCATTATCATCAGCGCCGGCGATGCGCGCTATCGGTGGACTTCGATGATTCTTGGCGGAAAGGGACTACAGGCGTAGGAATATTCCTACGATGGCTATTCGAGCCGCGATTTGCCGCCCGTCCTGGAATCTGTGGCGCGTGGCTCCGGCGCCTCGGGCTCGTCGGCCAGGTGGTGCTTGATCGCGTAGCGCACCAGGTCGGTCTGGCTGCGCAGGTGCATCTTGAAGAACAGCCGTGTCTTGTACGTGCTGACGGTCTTGACGCTTATGAACAGGCGCCGGGCGATCTCGGAGTTGCTCATGCCGGCCGCGAGCAGCCTGAACACGGAAAACTCGCGGTCGGACAAGGATAGATGGGGCAGTTCCTCATGATTCCCGTGCCTTTCGAAGGCGATGTCCTCCCCCAGCGCCCGGCTGAGGAATCGCCCGCCCATGGCCACTTTCCGCACCGCCTGGACCAGTTCCTCCGCGGCGCTGTCTTTCGTCAGGTAACCGGCGGCGCCCGCCTTGATCGCCTGGACGACGTACTGCTGCTCGCCGTGCATCGTCAGGACGAGAATCGGGATCTTGGGGTGCTCGGCGCGAATCTGGCGTATCAGCTCTATGCCATCGCGCCCCGGCCCCGGCATCGACATGTCCAGCACGAGCACATCCCATTGGCGCCGGGCCAGAAGGGCCAGGACCTCCTGGCCGTTGCCCGCTTCGCCTTCGACCGCGATGTCGCCGGTCTGGTGGAGCAGCCGTTTCAGGCCTTCCCTCAGCAGGGTGTGGTCGTCGGCGAGCAATAGCGTGATCATCGGCGTGTCCTCACGAAGGATCCGCCAGTTGCAGGGGAACCTGCACTTCCAGCTTCAGCCCCTTGCCGGTGTTCGTATGGATCGCCACCGTGCCATGCAGCAGGCGCACGCGCTCGCGTATCCCCAGCAGGCCCAGGCTCTTTGGCAGCGCGCTGGCGAGGTGTTCGGGCGTCGTGCCCACGCCATTGTCCTGCACCGACAGCTCGCAGTGCGTCCCGGTACAGCGCAGGTCGAGCAGGACACTGGTCGCGCGCGCATGCTTGGCAATGTTCGTGAAGGCCTCCTGGACCACGCGGAACAGCGTGGTCTTCATCAATGTCGAGAGATGCTTGCCGCCCATGTCGACGTGGATCTTGGCCTCGACGCCATAGCGGGAAGTGAAATCCGAGGCCAGCCATTCGAGGGCGGCGGGCAGGCCGAGGTCGTCGAGCATGATGGGCCGCAGGTCGGACGCGATGCGGCGCAGGGAGGTGAAAGAGTCCTTGATCAGACTGCGCATCGCCCTGATGTGGGCGGCTGCATCCGCGGGCGACGGGGCAAGGCACGCCTCGAGCTGGGTGAGCTCCATCGTGAGAGCCGTGAGGCTTTGCCCGAGATCGTCATGCAGCTCGCGCGCGACATGCCTCTTTTCCTGCTCGCGTTCATGGAGCAGCGCATTGGACAATCGGGTGAGCTCATCGCGCGAAGCCCGCAGCGCCTGGTCGACTTGCTGGCGCTCGGTGATGTCGCGCAGGAAAACGGTGAGATAGGTGCCCGAGCTCGTGAGGACCCGGCAGATCGAGGCCTCCATGGGGAATTCCTCGCCGTTCGCCTTCAGGCCCCAGAGCGGGGCGCCCGCCCCCATCTTGCGCTTTGAAATGCCGGTCTCCTCGAATCGCGCGATGTGCTCGGCATGGGTCCTGCGGAAGCGAGGGGGAATGAGGATATCCAGGCTCGCGCCGATGACTTGCCTCGCCTCGTGGAGGAACACCCTTTCCGCTGCCGGATTGAACATCACGATGCGCCGCGTCGCGTCGATCGTGATGATGGGTTCGGGGGCGGCTTGAATGATGTCGAGCAGGGGAGGTGCGGCTGGCGCATGCTTCACGGCATTGTCCCAGGCGAGCCTGGGCCTCGGCAGGCAAAGAGCTCGTACGAAATTAGCATATGCCGCGCCCGGACTCAAGAAAACCCGGGCCGCCGCGGCGATCGGGCCTTGCCGGCTCAGGCGAAGCCGTTGTCCTGGTCCGCGAGCGCGCGCAGGATGTCGCGCCGGCTGATGATGCCGACCAGCTTGCCGTCCCGGGTGATGGGGACCCGTTTGATGCTGTGCTTGAGCAGCACCTCCGCGATTTCGGCGAGGTCGGCCTGCTCGTCCAGCGTGAGCACGGGGCTCGTCATGATGGTGGCCGCCGTCGCCTTGCCGATCTGCAGGCCGCGCAGGAATTCGAGGTTCAATGGTTCGCCTTCGGCCAGGGGGTCGCGCCGGCGATCCAGCCTTTTCTTGTACGCGCCGGCTTTGCGCCTGATGAGATCGCCCTCGCTGACCACGCCGACCAGCGAGCCGTCCTGCGCCGTGACCATCACCGCGCTGATGTTTCCATCGAGCATCAGGTGGATGATCCTGGAAATCGGGGTTCCGGTATCGACGCATGGGGGGCGAGGCGCCATAAGATCGCGTGCTAGCATGGGTTTTCTTCCGATCTCGTGACGTTGGCTTCGACCCGGAGGCCTGCGTGCGTTGCGGCGCAAGCAGGAAATTGTTCGCCGCGGCCTCACTCGGCAAGGCTGCGCGGCGCAAGCAGCGACTGCCGCAGCGATTGCATGAAGCGCCCGCCGACCGCGCCGTCGATCACGCGGTGGTCGTAGGAGAGCGTCAGGGGCAGCATCAGGCGGGCGGTGACCCGGCCGTCGGCCACGACGGCCTTCTGGCGGGCGCTCGCCACGCCGAGCATGGCGACCTCGGGGGCGTTGATCGTCGGCGTGAAGCCCGTGCCGCCAAGCTCGCCCAGGTTGGACACCGAAAAGCATCCCCCCTCGCAATCGGCGAGGCTGAGCTTACCCTCGCGCGCCTTGCGCGCCAGCTCGCCGATCGCGGCGGCGATCTCGAATATGCTTTTCCTGTCGGCCTCCTTGATGACGGGCGCCAGCAGGCCCGCCGGGGTATCCGCCGCGAACGCGATGTTGCAGTATTTCTTGAGGACCAGGTTTTCGCCCGTCTCGTCCAGCGAGGCATTGAATTCCGGGAATTCCCGCAGCGCGCGGACGCAGGCCTTGACGATGAACGCCAGGATCGTCAATTTGGCGCCTTCCGCGGCCGCCTTGGGCTTGAGTTCGCGGCGCAGGGCCTCGAGCTCCGTCAGTTCCACCTCATCGAACTGGGCGACCTGCGGGACATTGGCCCATGCGGCCGACAAGCGGCGGCTGATGACCTTGCGCACCTTGCTCAGCGGCCGGATCTCGACCGGGCCGAACAGCGAGTAGTCGTACGTCTCTACGCGGGGAAACTTGAAGGCGTCCTGCGACATGGCGTGTTCTCCGTTCAGGCGCCGAAGACCTCGTCGCCGCTTTTCCAGTCCAGGCCCGGATGGCCGTCGAAACGCACGGCGCCGACCGCGGCCTTGCCGCCGACGGCCTGCACGATGCGGGCGGTCCCCGCGACGCCGAATCCGCCGCACAGCTCGATTGCCGCGACGCCCTCCGCGACGAGCGCGCGCGCGGCGTGTTCGGCGGCGGCGTAGTCGGCGACCCCCACCACGATCAGGTCCACCTGGGGGGTGCTGATCCTCGCCCTGTGGAGGGCGCCGTCGGCGCCTTGCGCCAGGAAGATGAATGCGGCCTGCAGCGGCATGGCGGTCCCCCGGTTCAGCTTGGCGTATCCGGCTCGAACGCCTGGATGAAGGCATCGATCGCGGCCTCGGGCAGGTCCGGCGCCGCGACGACGCCGATCAATGCCCCCACGGGAAGCACGACCCCCGGGTCGGCGGTCCGCCGGCGCAAGACGCCGGCGCAGGGAGCCTCGTATTCCGCGGTGATCTTTTCCGTTTCGATGTCGGCGACCGGCTCGCCTTGCTTGACCCGCTCGCCCACGGCGACCCGCCATGCGGCGACGCTGCCCTCTTTCATCGTCAATCCGAGCTTGGGCATGATCAGGGGGTGGATGTCCTTGCTCATGCCGTGTACCTCGCCACTTCCGCCGCGGCCGCCTGTATCCTCGCCCGGCTCGGGATGTAGAGGTCTTCCAGTTCCGGGGCGAAGGGCACCGGCGCATGCGGCGGCGAGACCATCCGGATCGGCGCCTTGAGTGCTTCGAACGCCTGCTGGGCCACTTGCGCCGCGACGTCGGTCGCGATGTTGCAGCGGGGGCTGGCTTCGTCGACGACGACCAGCCGACCGGTCTGCCGCACGCTCGCCAGGATGGTGTCCATGTCCAGCGGCGAGACCGTCCGTGGATCGATGACGGTGCAGTGGATGCCGTCCTTTTCCAGCGACTCGGCCGCCTTGATGGCAAGCTGCACCATCCGGCCGATGGCCACGATGGTCACGTCGGCGCCCTCGCGGATGACCTTCGCCTTTCCCAGCGGGATGGTGTAGGGCTCGTCCGGCACTTCCTCGGTGTCGTCGTACATCGCCTTGTGCTCGAAGAAAATGACGGGGTCGTCGTCCTGGATCGACTGGATCATCAGGCCTTTCGCCTCGTAGGGCGAGGACGGGATCACCACCTTCAGGCCGGGGAAATGCGCAAAGACCGGATAGAGGCACTGGCTGTGCTGGCTCGCGGCGCGCGTGCCGGCGCCGAACAGGGTGCGGATGACGACCGGCGTCGTCGCCTTGCCGCCGAACATGTAGCGGAACTTGGCGATCTGGTTGAAGATCTGGTCACCGCACACGCCGAAGAAGTCGACGAACATCAGTTGCGCCACCGGGCGCAAGCCGTTGATCGCCGCTCCCGCCGCCGCGCCGATGAAGGCGCTTTCGCTGATCGGCGTGTCGTAGATCCGTTCCCGGCCGAACTTCGCGAGCAGGCCCTTGCTGGCGCCGAGCACGTCGCCCCAGGCATCCTGCTCGCCCCCGGCGCCCATGCCGCCGGCGATGTCCTCGCCGAGCAGGATGACGCTCGGGTCGCGCTCCATTTCCTGGCGCATGGCCTCATTGAGGGCCTGGCGAAACGATTTCTTGCTCATCGTGGGTCTCCCTCAATAGCTGTCGTAGACATCGGTCGTGAGTTCCGCCGCCGTGGGCGGCGGCGCGGCCTTGGAGTCGGCCACGGCCTTGTCGATGAGCTCCACCGTCTCGTCGTCGATTTCATCGAGGATCGCGGCGTCCAGCAGGCCGCCGCTCGTCACCCGCGCCCTGAAGAACGCCAGGCAGTCGTAGAGGCTCCTGGCCTGCGCCACCTCGCCGGGCGGGCGGTAGGTCATCGCGTCGCCCTCGAAATGGCCGTAGTAGCGCGTGAGCTCGATGTGCAGGAATTGAGGCCCTTCGCCGGCCCGGATGCGTTCGATCGCCTCCTTGGCCGCGCGGTGGACCGCGAAGAAATCGTGGCCGTCCACGTGCTTTCCGGGAATGCCGAACCCGCGGGCGCGCAGCACCGGATCGTGGCCGCCGATCGACCAGTCGCTGGAGGTGCTCTCGGCGTAGCCGTTGTCTTCGAGCACGAAGAACACGGGGAGCTGGTAGACGGATGCGAAATTGAGCGATTCCAGGGTGGTGCCCTGGTTGAAGGCGCCGTCGCCGAAGAACGCCACCGCGATCCCGCCGGTGCCGCGCTGTTTCGCCGCCAGCGCGGCGCCGCAGGCCAGCGGTGGCCCGCCGCCGACGATGCCGTTGGCGCCCAGCATGCCCTTGCCGACGTCGGCGATGTGCATCGAGCCCCCCTTGCCCTTGCACAGGCCGCCCTGGCGGCCGAAGATTTCCTTCATCATGCCGTCGATGTCGCAGCCCTTGCCGATGCAATGGCCGTGCCCGCGGTGGGTGCTGGTGATGTGGTCGACGTCGCCGAGGTGCATGCAGACGCCCACGGCCGAGGTTTCTTCGCCTGCGTAGAGGTGGACGAAGCCGGGGATCTTCCCGGTCGCGAATTCCTTGTGTACCCGTTCCTCGAACTCGCGAATCGTACGCATCTTTGCATATGCGTCCTTGAGTTCGTCACGACTCAGTTGCATGGTCTTTCTCCTTGGGCGATCCCGTCATGGAAATTCTTCCATGGTGGTCGTCCAGGATGTTGACGCGCGTCAACTTGCCGGTCGAAGGCGAATTCGTTGGTCGGGGCGACACGATTCGAACGTGCGACCCTCTGCTCCCAAAGCAGATGCGCTACCAGGCTGCGCCACGCCCCGACTCAAGGGGCTGATTCTAGCATGGCCCCTTGCGCGGCAAGCGTCTTCAGCCTGAGCTCGGGCAGGGTGTAGGCCTGGTTGCGGTAGACCCAGGCGGGCCACAGGGCGTGGGCCAGGGCGATGCGCGCGAGCCCTGGATCGCCCGGCAGCGGCTCGTAGCCGTCGGGCGCGGAATAGCGGTAGGCGCGGGCGGACTGTTGCGGCTCGAGCACCACCAGGGTGTCGCCGCTGAGGTAGCCGTAGTTTTCCTCGAACTGCATCATGGCGCGCCCGCCGCCCCCGCGGGTGAGGTCGTGGCCGATCATGGGATGGCTGTCGCTCACCCCGATCAGCGACAGCAGGGTGGGCGGCAGGTCGATCTGGCTGATGATGCGCTCGTCGCGCCGGGTCGGGACGCCGCCGCCGAGGATCAGGGCGGGAATGTGGAAATGCCGCAGGGGCACGAGCTGGGCCCCGCCGACGCGGGAATCGTGATCGGCGACGATCAGGAACACGGTGTCGTCCCAGTAGTGCGAGCGGCGCGCCTGCTCGAAGAACCGTCCGATCGCCCAGTCGGCGTAGCGCACGGTGTTCTCGACGGTGGCCGGATCGCCCTGGACGGGGAACCGCCCGGCGGGGTATTCCCAGGGCGTATGGTTGCTGACCGAGAACGCCAGCGTCAGCGTCGGCTGCCCGCCGCCGGACTCGAGCAGCGCATGCAGCTTGTCGAACATGTCCTCGTCGCTCGCGCCCCAGGTCCCGACGAAGGCCGGCGACTCGAAGGTGGGCAGGTCGAACAGGTCGTCGAAGCCATTGCCCAGGAAGAAGCTTTTCATATTGTCGAAGTGCGCCTCGCCGCCGTAGATGAAGCGCGAGCGGTAGCCGTGCCGCTTGAGCAACTGCGCCAGCGTGAAGAAGCGGCTCTGGGCGTTCGCCAGGCGCAGGGCGGCGTCCGAGACGGTGGGCGGAAAGCCCGCCGTCACCGCCTCGAGGCCGCGCACGGACCGCGTGCCGGTGGCGTACGCGCGCGTGAAGTTCCAGCCTTGCGCGGCCAGCGCGTCGAGGCAGGGGGTCAGGTCCGCGCCGCCGAGATTGCCGACGTACTGCGCGCCCAGGCTTTCCTCGACGATCAGCACCAGGTTCCGCGGACGCGGCGGGTCGTGGCTCGCCTGCTGGAAATGCAGCGAGGGGATGTCGGTGCCCGAGGGCTGGAAGCCCGCCTGCTCGCAGACCAGGGCGTGCATGTCCTCCTCCGGCATGTCCCCGTAGACGTCGGCGGCCGAGCGCTCGTTCTTGATGGCGTAGAGGGCGAACAGGACGCTGTAGAGCGAGTTCAGGGGCAGGGTGTTGAGCAGGCTGTCGCCGCACCAGGCGACCGAGGCCGGGTTGATGGGGCGATGCCCCAGCGTGCCGCGGATCGCCAGCACGATGGCCGCCGCGATCGCCAGGGTGAGGGCGGCGCGCCACCAGAATCCGGGCAGTGTGTCGGGCGCGGTCCGGCCGAACCAGGTCCATCCCAGGCCGATCGCCAGCGCGAGCACGAGGGCCGCGGCCAGCAGGACGAGCTTGTAGCCCTTCCAGAGCATGCCGAAGACCTCCTTGGGGTACTTCAGATACTCGATGTAGAGGCGGTTGGGCCGGCTGTCGTACTCGAGGATGAATTGCGGGGTCGAGACCTCCAGCAGCACCATCAGCGTCCAGGCCGCCAGCAGCCAATGGCCGGTGAGGGCGATGGCCAGGGGCTGGTCGCCCACCCAGGGGGCGAGCAGGGCGGGGATGCCGGCCCACATGGCGATCTGGTTGAGGTCGATCCGCAGGCCCCCGGCAAGGATCTTGCGAGGGCCGCCGGCGGCGCGCACGCGCGGCCACAGCCAGGCGATCAGCAGCGCCCGGCTGAGCGTCAGCAGCACCAGCGCGGCGAGGATGAAGCGCAGGATCTGGGCGCTCATGGCTCAGGGCACGAGGGCGATGCCGAAGCGGACCACCGGATCGGATTTCTGCTGGTAGCCGAGCAGGGTCTCGCCGTATCCGCGGAAGTATTGCGCGTACAGGTAGCCGTTCATGTGGAGGAAGGTGCGGCGCAGCGGCCAGGCGGCCTCGATCTGCGTGGCGTTGCGGCCTTCGGAGCCCTGGCGGTAGAGGCCGGTGAGCGACAGGCCGTCGTCCTGGGCCCAGCGCAGCTTCCAGTCGATGCGGCCCAGGTAGTCGGGATAGCGCATGTCGGCGTCCGTCGTGACGTAGTACTTGAACCGGGGCATGAAGGTCAGCGCGCTGCCGCCCTCGAAGCGGTAGTTGAGCGAGGGCTGCACGTACAGGTCGTTGAGCGAGCGGGAATCCTCGTCGTTCTTGCCGTTGGACAGATGATCATAGCCCGCGTTCAGGCCCACCCACCAGTCGCGCGACGGGGATTCCCACAGCACGTCCCGGCTCCAGAACAGGCTGGGATTGTAGGTGGTGTCGACGAAGGGGATGGAGTCCGAATGCAGGTCCCAGAGCGAGGTCTGCGTGTAGCCGAAATACCAGTGGTCCATGAAGCTCGCGCGGGCGGGATCGTCGGGGCTGAGCAGCCGGTACTTGAAGCTGAGCTGAAAGCGCGCATCCGCGCCGTCGCGGTTGCCGACGATGAAATAGATGGGCTCGTAGGGCGAGATCGCATTGCGGAACCTGTCGAAGGGCGTCGGCTCGCCCGGCGGGACGGCGGGGGGCGCGGCCGTCGCCGTCCCCGCCGCGGCCGCGGGGGCGGCCGCGCCCGCCAGCAGCGGGGCCCCGCCGCCCTTGCCGTCCACCACGTCCAGCGCCAGCGCGGAGGCGGGCTGGTCCTCGATGCGCAGGCGCTGCAGGCCGCGGACGGCCTCGGGGGCCGTGGCGGTCCAGGCGATCTGCGCGAATGTGTTGGCCGGCAGCACGATCGTGTCGGGCGGGCTGGCCAGGGTGAAGCTCAGGCTGCGCGAGCGGCCGGAGGCATCCTGCAGGCCGGCCTCGAGCGTGCGCGGCGGCGTGACCGTCAGGGCGCTGCCCGTATCGTTGAAGATCACGCCTTGCAGCTCGATCGCCTCGCCGGCGTGGACGCTGGGCTGCGTCAGGCGGTACACGATGCCGGCATGCGCCGGCGGGAGGAGGGCGACGGCCAGCCAGAGGGCCGGCAGGCGCCGGGTCAGGGTGCGGAACAGGACGTGGATCATGGGCATGGGCGGCATGCTGGGCCTCGATGACGGTACTGGACGGAACTTTAGCACTTGCGCGCTAAAATGCCGGTTTCCCGGTGTGACAATGCCGCGATGCGTCCCGCCCTTAGCTCAGTTGGATAGAGCAACGGCCTTCTAAGCCGTAGGCCGCAGGTTCGAATCCTGCAGGGCGGGCCATGGTTTCAAAAGAGCAACAGCCGGACGTGCACCCAGCCGGCGTCCTGGGCCGCCTCGATCGCCTCGAACAGAGGAATCGACAGGAAATAGGGCAGCGCATCACGCACGGTTTTCCAGACTCCGGGCAGGTCCACGGTGATTCGCCGCGGCGAGCGCCAGAGGCCGGGGCGCGGGCCAAAGCGCGGGACGCGGGCGCAATAGGCCTCGTAGTCGGCGCCGAAGGCCGTGCGCAGCAGGCATTCCTCCTCGGCCACGATCCAGCGGAATATCGCGAATGCCGCCAGGGCCAGAGCCAGTCCCACCGTGAGGCTGCCCGTCTGCAGGCCGATTCCCAGCACCGCCAGGATCGAGAAGACATACAGCGGATTGCGGCTGACAGAGTAGGGGCCGTCTGCAATCAATTCGGCCCCCTTGCGGCCGCCAAGATACAGCATGCAGGCGCTGCGGCCGAGCAGCGCCAGGAGCATCAGCCCCAATCCCAGCCATTCCAGGCCCTGGTTGACCCAGCCGGTTTGCGGCCATGCCGATGCCACCCATGGCGATGCCAGGACGGCCGCCGCGCCCAGGATGGTGAGCGCATGGCGGCGCCGGGCCTGGGCCTGCGCCAGGCGCGCCCAGACGAGATCGAGGCGTGGGGCGTCCGCCCGCATCTTCGCGGGCTTGAAGAAAAACACAGGGTTCGGCATGGGGCCTCCGTTGGCTACCCTGGGAACCTTAGCGCCACGGCCTTCGAAAAACCTACGAATCCTGCTGACCGGAAGCTGAAACAAAATTCGGGCCGTGAGGGTTGCCGGGGGGGAGGCTCAAGCGGAATTCCGTCCAACTGGACGGACCACCATGCGAGGAGGCGATGGTCAGCTCCCAGCCTTGCAGGTCGCAGACTCTTTGCGCGATCGCCAGCCCCAGGCCGGCCGGCCCGATCCGGCCGTCGGACTTCAAGTCCGCCCGGCCCTCGCGCCACTCCTGCAGCCTGGCGAGCCGATCGGCCGGAATGCCCGGGCCGTCATCGCGGAGCCGCAGGATCGCCGGCTCCTCGAGGCTGATGGTCAGCGTGGCCGGCGCGGCGTGCTCGATCGCGTTGCGCAGCAGGTTCCGCAGCACGATGAGCAGGGCGTAGGGATCGAGCCGGCAGGAGCGCCCAGGCGGGATCCGGTTCAGCAGCGTGAGCCCCCGCGCCTGGGCCGCGGGCTGCATGGCGAACCACGCTTCGGTCAGGGCGCCGGCCAGGTCCACGTCCTCGATCCGGCTGGGATCGGCGCTGTTCATTGCGACGGCGCCCGACAGGCTGTCGGCAGCCGCGTCGACCTGGGCCAGCATGCGCTGCAGTCTTGCGCGCAGCGACGAGTCCGGTGACGCTTCCAGCAAGGCCATCTCGACATCCGAGCGCAAGGCGGCCAATGGCGTGCGCAGCTCATGGCTGAGGTTTGCGGCGAACTGCCGCTCGAGCGCCATCGAGCGGTCGACGTGGTCCTGGATGCGGTTGAATGCGTCGAGCAACTGGGCGGCTTCGTCGCCGCGTGCGGTGGGCGCGTCCGCGCCGCCGCGGCTCCAGGAGGACAGGCGCTCGGAGACGATGCGGATGGGTGCCACGGCACGCCGCGCCAGCAGGCGTGCCAGCAGCCACGCGCACCCGATGGCCGCCGCCGCCCCGCCCGCCAGTATGCCGCCGAACGCCCGCACGCGGTCTTCGTGCGCTGTGGCGTCGTAGCGGACATATAGCCGGCCCTGGGCAACGGTTTCGACCCAGGTATGCCAGGTTCGACCCTGGCGATGGACCTCGCGCGCACCGGCGCCCTGGGCAAACAGATCGCCTTCCGGCGGTGGCACGTCGGCCGGCAGCACCCACGCCTGGATCCGTTCGTCGCCGCCCGTCCGCGACGCCAAGGCGGCGGCGCCTTCGCCGATCGACAGGTCGTGGCGCAGGGCCTGCACCTGTCCGGCCAGGACGTCGTCGACCAGGTTGTCCTCCATGCGGGCAAATGCTTCGTAGGCGAGCAGGCAGATGACGAGCAGGAACAATGCGACCGATCCGGTCAGAGCCCAGGTCACGCGGCTGGCAAGAGAGATCGAGCGCATGGCCTTTATCCCCCGGATGGGTGATCCTGGTGCGCCCCATCCGGGGTGTCCACCGCGGCGTCTGCCAGCCGCCACCCGTGCCCGGGGATGGCGATGATCCTGGGGCCGCCGGCCTCGCGCAGGTGGCGGCGCAGCAGGTGCACTTGATCGCTCAAGGCCCGGGTGGAAGGCGGCCCCTGTGGCCACAGCGCGTCCCTCAGACGCGCCTGGGGCACCGGACGGCCTGAGGCCTCCAGCAGCAGTTCGAGTAGCAGCACCGACTTGCGCGGCAGCGGCAGGGGCCGTCCATGGATCGTGGCCGCATGTCTGCCCGGATCATATGCGAGGTCGCCGAATGCCGTGGCTTGCGGTCGCGGCCCGCGCCCGCGGCGCAGCAGCACCCGCAGGCGCGCCGCGACCTCCGCCAGCGCAAAGGGCTTGATCAGGTAGTCGTCGGCGCCATGCTCGAAGGCGAGAAGCTTGTCCGCCATGCGATCCCTGGCCGTCAAGACCAGCACCGGGCACCACAGGCGCCTGTCGTGCTGCATGGCGCGCAGCAGGTCCATGCCGCCCATGCCCGGCAGGCCCAGATCCAGCACCATTGCCTCGAAGCCCGCCGTGCGCAGCATGGCCATGGCGCCGTGACCGTCATAGGCCGCGTCCGGGGCGAACCCCTGGTGCTCCAGATAGTCATAGAGGTTCTCCGCGATCGTCGGCTCGTCCTCGACGATCAGGATGCGCTCGCCGTTCATGATGCGATAGCCGGTGCGGATGTCAGGGGTTCAGGTCGCCCCCGAGGCCCGCTCCAGCGCCTGCGCGAGGTCCGCCTTCAGGTCCTCGACGTGCTCCACGCCCACCGACATGCGCACGAAGTTCGGCTCGATGCCGGCCGCCCGCATGTCGGCCTCGGTCATCGAGCTGGCCCACATCGAGGCGGTGTGCACGGCGAGGGTCTCGACCCCGCCGAGGCTGACGGCCTGCGTCGCCAGCCGCAGCGCCGAGACGAAGCGCTGGGTGGCGTCGAAGCCCCCGCGCAGGGAATACGCCACCACGGCCCCGTAGCCCTTCATCTGGCGCGCCGCGAGCGCGTGCTGGGGATGGCTGGCCAGGCCCGGGTAGTACACCTTTTCGACCTCGGGCCGCGCCTCCAGCCATTGCGCCAGGGCCAGCGCGTTGGCGTTGATGCGCTCCATGCGCAGCGGCAGGGTGCGCAGCCCGCGCAGCAGCAGCCAGGCGTCCATGGGCGAGAGCACCGCGCCCAGCGTCACGTGCATGGTCCAGATGCGCTCGGCCAGGGTCTCGCCGCAGCAGATCGCCCCCGCCATCAGGTCGTGGTGGCCGCCCAGGTACTTCGTCGCGCTGTGCACCACGATGTCGATCCCCAGGTCGTGCGGCCGCTGGTTCAGCGGCGAGGCGAAGGTGTTGTCGGCGATCGTCAGGATGCCGCGCTCGCGCGCCAGGGCGGCGACCGCCGCCAGGTCGGTGATCGACAGGGACGGGTTCACCGGCGTCTCGAGCATGATCAGCCGGGTGTCCGGGCGCAGCACGGCGCGCAGCTCGTCCAGGTCGGTCTGGTCGAAGAAGCTCGCCTCCACGCCGTAGCGCGGCAGGATCTCGGAAAACAGCTTGGAGGTGCTCATGTAGTGGCGTTTCTGGGCCACGACGTGGTCACCGGCCTTGAGCAGCGCGAGGACGGTGGTGCAGATGGCGCCCATGCCCGAGCCGGTCAGCAGCGCGGTCTCGGTGCCCTCGAGTTCGGCGAGGATGGCCTCGACGCGCTTGTGCACGGGATTGCCGTGGCGCGTGTAGAAGTTCGCGGGGCGGGGCGTGGTGGAGATCTCGGCGAACTGCTCGGCGGTCTCGGCGCGGAAGGTGGCGCTGTAGTGGATGGGCGCGACGACCGCGGCATCCGTCGCGAGCGCCCCGTCGCCGTGCAGCACCGTGGTTTCCTGATGCCAGCCGGGATGGTTCGCGGGATCGCGCCGTGGGGGATTCATGAAGAGGCTCCTGAGGGGATGGGACAGCGTCCATCATACGCCCGCGGCAGGGGCGGGCCGCGCGGCCCGCCCCTCCGGCCCCCGGCAGCCCCTCAGCGGGTCTCGTTCAGGTGCTTGGACAGCACCGAGATGATGCGCTGGGCGGTGGCGTCGGTCTTGGGCTGGCCCGCCGCATCGAGCACGGAAACCACGGCGGCCGAGCCCTCCTGGGCGACGTGGATGCGGAGCTTGAGCGGCTCGGCGGTGTTGCGCGAGCCGAACAGCCGGCCGAACATGTTTTGCTGCTCGATCTTTTCGCCCGTATCCGTGTCCAGGTAGCGGATGTAGTAGTCGCCCTGCTCGCGGTTGCGGTCCTCGACCGTGAAGCGCGCCGAGTCGATGGCCACGCCCACGCGCCGCCACGCCCGGTCGAAGGGCTCGTTCAGGCGCAGGGAGGCCTCGCCGGCCCCGAGCTGCGCCGCCGCCACCGCGCCGGGGCTCTTTTCGGCGGCGCTCAGCTTGGCCTGCGCCTGCTGCTCGCTCGTGCCGAGGTAGACCATCAGGCGCGCCAGCATGGCGGCGTTGAGGCCCGGATCCTCCTTGGCGAACACCCACTTGAAGCCCGTCCCGTCGCTGGTGGGCGTTTCCTCCATGTGCTGGTGGCTGATGTAGATCTCGGTCCTGCCGCTGACGCGCTCCATGCGGGTCGTGAAGCGGTCACGCTCGCCGCTGTCGAACACCTGGTCGATGATGTTGCCCAGGGCGCTGCGCAGCCAGCCCTCGGGGATCTTGGCGCGGTTTTCCGCCCAGTCGGTCTGTATGAGCCCCGCGCGCGGATCCTGTGACTGGATGGTGAAGCCCTGGTCGCCCCAGAACTCGATCACCTTGGGGAACAGCTTTTCGGCGGGCTGGTCGACGACCAGCCAGCGCAGCGTGCCGTCCCGCATGACCTCGATGCCGGCCTGCTGCGGCAGGACCTGGCTGCCCGGCGCGGCGTTGGCCTGCGCCTGGCGGCTGGCGGTGTAGTCGCTCAGGCGCGCCGTGCCTTCGGGCGCCTGGTAGTGGGGGCTCTGGTTGGCCTTGGTGAGGTCGGGGGGGATGGTGAGCGGGTCGCCCGAGACCGTGCTCTTGTACTCGATCGATTCGGAGTCGCCGGTGAGCTGTCCCAGCGTGGAGCAGCCGGCCAGCATCAGCAGGCTCAGCCCGAGAGCCGTCCGGACCCAGGGGGTCCGCGTGCGTGTGATCTTCATTCAGAGGGAACCTGCATCAATCAGAGCCTGGCGCACGATGGCGCGGTACTGGGGGTCCAGGGGCGTCAGGGGCAGCCGGTAGCCGAGCGGGATCAGGCCCATTTCGGCCACCGCCCACTTGACGGGGATGGGGTTGGCTTCGAGGAACAGCACGCGGTTGAGCTCGCTCAGCCGCGTGTTGAGGCGGCGCGTCTCGGGCACGTCGCCGCGCAGCGCGGCGGCGCACAGCTCGTGCATGAGGCGCGGGGCGACGTTGGCAGTCACCGAGATGTTGCCGCGCCCGCCCAGCAGGATGAGGGCGGCGGCGGTGGGATCGTCGCCGCTGATCACGTGGAAATGCGCGGGTGCCGCCGCGATGAGCTGGGCGCCCCGGGCGATGTTGCCGGTCGCGTCCTTGACGCCGATGATGCCGGGCACCTGCGCCAGCCTCAGGATGGTGTCGTTGGACATGTCGGCCACGGTGCGGCCGGGGACGTTGTACAGGATGCACGGCAGGTCGACCGCCTCGGCCACGCTGCGGAAATGCTGGTAGAGGCCTTCCTGGGTGGGCTTGTTGTAGTAGGGCACCACGGACAGGCCGGCCGCCGCCCCCGCCGCCTTGGCGTGGCGCGAGAGCTCGATCGCCTCGGCGGTGGAGTTGCCCCCGGTGCCGGCGATCACGGGGATCCGGCCGGCGGCATGGCGCACCGCGAGCGCGATGAGCTCGGCTTGCTCGTCGACCGTCACGGTGGGCGACTCGCCCGAGGTCCCGACCACCACCAGGGCGTCGGTGCCTTGCTCGACGTGCCAGTCGATGAGTTTCCGGAAGGCCTCGAGGTCCAGTCGCCCATCGGGGTGCATGGGCGTCACGAGAGCGACCATGCTGCCCTGGAAAACGGGGGAGGATGAATCCGAGCTGGCCATGATGAGCGCTGCCTCCTGAGAGCGTCTGGGGATACGAGGCCCCGATTATAAAGCTGCCAGTGTACCGGATGAATAGCCCGGGCTCACAGGAACGCGTTGACGACCAGTTGCCCGAAGGCGAGCAGCGGCTGGAGGATGATCCACAGCACGCCGGTGAACATCAGCACGACCAGGATCAGCAGGCCGTAGGGCTCGATCCGGGAGTACCGCCAGGCCGCCCGCGGGGGCAGCAGGCTGAAGACGATGCGCCCCCCGTCCAGGGGCGGCAGCGGGACCAGGTTCAGCGCCATCAGGATCAGGTTGACCTGCACGCCCGCGATCGCCATGCGGACCCAGAAATCCCCCTCGCCGGTGGCCATCCCGGTCTCGGCCAGCAGGCGCAGCGAGACGGCCCAGAGGATGGCCATGAGCAGGTTGGAGGCGGGGCCGGCCAGGGCCACCCAGAGCATGTCGCGCTTGGGGCGGCGCAGGCGGCCCCAGTCCACGGGCACCGGCTTGGCCCAGCCGAACAGCAGGCCGCCGCCGCCCATGAGCTTGGAGGCGAACAGCAGCACGATGGGGACCACCACCGTGCCCATCGGGTCGATGTGCCTCAGGGGGTTGAGGCTGATCCGCCCGGCCTGCCAGGCCGTCGGATCGCCGAACATGCGCGCCACGTAGCCGTGCGCCGCCTCGTGCAGGGTGATGCCGAACAGGACCGGCAAGGCGTAGACGGTGATCGTCTGGATCAGGGATTCCATGATGCTCCATGCGAGACAGCCGCCGGAATCCGCTCCGCCAGCCCTGAATTCATGAATGTCAAGCCAGGCCCAGGGTCGCCGGGTCGCCGCGCCCGCGGCGCACCACCTCGGGGACGGGCCCGGTCAGGTCGATGACCGTGGTCGCCTCGAAAGGGCAGGGCCCGCCGTCGACCACCGCGGCGAGATCGTGCTCGTAGCGGGCGAAGATCTCTTGGGCGTCGTTCAGGGGCAGGTCCTCGTCGCGGGGGATCAGGGTCGTGGACATCAGCGGCGAGCCCGCCGCCTCGATCAGCGCCAGGGCGACGCGATGGTCGGGGATGCGGATGCCGATGGTCTTGCGCGAGGGGTGGGACACCCGCCGCGGCACCTCGCGCGTGGCCTCGAGGATGAAGGTCCACGGCCCCGGGGTCGCCATTTTCAGCAGGCGGTACTGGGTATTGTCGACGCGCGCGAAATGGCTGATCTCGGCCAGGTCGCGGCACAGCAGCGTGAGGTGGTGGCGATCGTCGAGGCCGCGCAGCCGGCGCAGCCCGTCGGCCGCCGCCTTGTCGTCCAGCCTGGCCACCACGGCATAGCTGGAATCTGTCGGCACGGCCACCAGGCCGCCCTCGGCAAGGAGCTCGCCCGCCTGCCGCAGCAGCCGGGATTGCGGGTTCTCGGGGTGTACGACGAATATTTGTGCCATGAGCGCATTCCTGTGTGTCCGGCGCCGCCCCCGCGAGCGGGACACGGCGCCAGGTTCCGGGCGGAGATCCCGGCGTCGCCCGCGCGGCGCCGGAATCAACCATAACATGACGGAAAACAAGCTGCGGATCAAGGGCCCCCGACAGGCCCCCCGATGCCATGCAAAACCGCCCGGGTTCATGCTAGAATCCCCATTCTTTCGGTTTTACGAGGCATCGTCCTCGTTTTTCCGATCCGGCGGTGACCGTAGCTCAGTTGGTAGAGTCCCGGATTGTGATTCCGGTTGTCGTGGGTTCGAGCCCCATCGGTCACCCCAAGTCTTGTTCGGCACCGAGGCCGGCCCGGCCTCGCAAGCGTGGACGACCTCGCTTGACAGCCAGACCGCGGTGACGGCACCGCCTTGCGGCCCGCCCCATGCACGCCTACCGACGCAGTCCCTCGGAACGCCTCTTTCACGCCCTGTTGTTCGAGATCCTCGCCATCGGCATCTCGGCCCCGCTCGCGGCCTGGATCACCGGCGAGTCCATGTTCGACATGGGCGTGCTGACCGCCGTGATCGCCCTCATGGCGGTGCTCTGGAACATGCTCTACAACTGGATCTTCGACCGCCTCCAGGCGCGGCTGGGGTTCGAGCGCGGCTACCGGATGCGCGTCGCGCACACCTTTGGTTTCGAATTCGGCCTGATCCTCATCGCCATCCCCTTCGTCGCGTGGTGGCTCGAGGTCTCGGTCTGGCACGCGCTGGCCCTGGACATCGGCTTCGTGCTGTTCTACCTGCCCTACGGCTTCCTGTTCAACCTCGGCTACGACAAGATCCGGCAAAACCTCGCGAGAGCCAGGTAAACTGCGGGAAATCCCGCGGATCCCGCCATGGGCCCCGCGCGACATTCCCGAGGATCGCCATGCACGCCACGCCACCCGTCCCCGACTGGTCCGCCGCCCCCGAGGGCTGGAACTGGGCCGCGCAGGATGCGGACGGCCGCTGGTTCTGGTATCGGGTCCGCCCGGTCCCCGGCATCGGCGGCGGCGTGTGGCGGGCCCACTCGACCGCCCAGGCCTTCGCCTGCCAGGGCGAGCCCAACGCCGACTGGTTCGACACCCTGATCGAGCGGCCCGCGCCGGCCGGCCCGCCGCAAGACGCCCTCTGAGCGCCGCCATGGACGTGCTGGCCGACTTCCTCGCCGCCTACTGGCCCCACATGACCGCGCTGGCGTCCCTGGGCATCGGCGCCGCGGCGGCGATCCACGCCGCCATGAACAAGTCCGACGTGCGCGCCGCCATCGCCTGGGTGGGGGTGATCCTGATGTCGCCCCTCGTGGGCCCCTTCCTCTACCTCGTGGCGGGGATCAACCGCATCCGTCACGACCAGCTCTCGGCGCAGCGCAGCCGCAGCATCAAGGACTACGTCAACCACACGCGCGCGCCCTTCGCCGACGTGGGCGCGCTCGCCGGCCCGCAATTCGCGTCGCTGCGCGTGCTCTGCGACCGCGTCAGCCGCTTTCCCCTGCACGACGGCAACCGGATCACGCTGCTGGACGGGGGCGACGAGGCCTACCCGGCCATGCTCGAGGCGATCGAGGGCGCGCGGCACTGCATCGCCTTGCAGACCTACATCTTCGACCACGACCGCATCGGCCTGCGTTTCGTGCAGGCGCTGGAGGACGCCCGCCGGCGGGGCGTCCGGATCCGGGTGCTGATCGACGCCATCGGCTCGAAATACTCCCACCCGCCGATCATCCGCCTGCTCTTGCGCAGCGGCATCCGCGCCGAGCTGTTCATGACCAACCCCCTGGGCCTGCGCATGCCCTATGCCAACCTGCGCAGCCACCGCAAGATCCTGTTCGTGGACGGTCACCTGGGTTTCACCGGCGGCATGAACATCCGCGAGGGCTTCATGTCGTCGCTGGCGGGCAGCCACGTGTCGCATGACACGCACTTTCGCATCGAGGGCCCGGTGGCGACGCAACTGTTCGCCGTGTTTGCGAACGACTGGGAATTCACCACGCGCGAGCGGCTGCCCATCGAGGAATGGTGCGTGAGCAGCCCCGCGGCGCCGGCGCCGCACGTGCCGGCCCGCTGCGTGCGCTCGAGCCCCGACCGCTTTCTCGCCGCCACCCACAGCGTCCTGCTGGGCGCCCTGGCCGTCGCCCAGCGCCACGTGCGCATCCAGTCCCCGTATTTCCTGCCCGACCAGATCCTGATGGGGGCGCTCAACACCGCGGCGCGGCGCGGCATCCAGGTCGACATCGTCATCCCGGGCCGCAACAATCTGCGCCTGGTGAACTACGCCATGACCGCCCAGCTCGACCAGGTGCTCGCCGGCGGATGCCGCATCTGGCGCAGCCGCTCGAACTTCAACCACTCCAAGCTCCTGACCATCGACGGCGGCTGGTCCTACGTCGGATCCTCCAACCTGGACCCCCGCAGCCTGCGGCTGAACTTCGAGCTCGACATGGAGGTCTACGATCCGGGCCTGGCGCGCCAGATCGAGGCGCGCATCGACCGCGAGATCGCCGACGCCGAGGCGGTCACGCGCGAATCCCTGGCGGCCATCCCCTTCGTCAAGCGGCTGCGCAACCGCATCATCTGGCTCGCGAGCCCCTACTTATAGGCCGGCCCCGGGGCTCGCGGGCGCCTCAGGCCGCCGCCCGGCCCGCGGCCGGCGCCTCCGCCCCCGTGGCGTCGAGGGTCTCCCCGAACCACGCCAGCCCGGGCCCCAGCGCGGCGACCTCGCCGACGACGACCAGGGCCGGCGAGCGGATGGCGTGTCGCCGCGCCTGGTCCTCGATGCGGTCCAGGGTCGCGTGGAGCGCCCGCTGGCCGGGCCGCGAGCCGTTTTCCACCAGCGCGCACGGCGTCCCCGGCGCGAGGCCGTCGGCCAGCAGTTGCGCGCGCAGGCGCGGCAGGCGTTCCATGCCCATGTAGTACACCCGCGTGTGGCCGGGATCCGGGCCCGCGGCGGCCCCCGCCTCGTCCGCGCGGTGCGCCGTGGCGAGGGTCACGGATTGCGCGTGGTCGCGGTGCGTGAGCGGGATGCCGGCGTAGGCGCCGCAGGCCAGCGCCGCCGTGATGCCCGGCACCACCTCGTAATCGATGCCGTGCCGCCTCAGGTGCTGCAGTTCCTCGCCGCCGCGCCCAAAGACCATGGGATCGCCGCCCTTCAGGCGCACGACCCGGCGCCCGCGGCGCGCGTGCGACACCATCAGCGCGTGGATCCGGGCCTGGGTGGCCTCGTGCCGGCCGCCGGGCGCCTTGCCCACGTCGATCAGCAGGGCGTCGCGCCGCGCCAGGGACAGGACCTCGGCGCCGACCAGCCGATCGTGCAGGATGACGTCGGCCTCGTTCAGGGCGCGCAGGCCCCGCAGGGTGAGCAGTCCGGGGTCCCCGGGGCCCGCGCCGACCAGCAGCACCTTGCCCCGCGGCCCCGGCGCGGGCCGCGCCAGCGCCTCGTCCAGCAGCCGTTCGGCCTCGGCCGGCCGGCCGCGCCGCAGGGCGTCCGGCACGGGGCCGTCCAGCAGCCAGTCGTAGAAGTCCCGCCGCGCCCGATGGTCCGGCCGGGCCGCGCGGATGGCCGGCCGCTTGCGCCGGGCGAGTTCGCCCAGGGCGCCCAGGGAATGGTCGAACATCGATTCGATGCGCTCGCGCAGCCGCCGCGCGATCACCGGCGCGGAGCCGCCCGAGGAAATGGCGATGGTGATGGGGGAGCGGTCCACGATGGCCGGCACCTGGACGCTGGACAGTTCCGGATCGTCCACGACGTTGCAGAACAGGCGGCGCGCCGCGGCGGCGTCGGCCACCCGCTGGTTCTGCGCACGGTCGCTGGTGGCCGCGATCGCCAGCCAGGCCTCGTCGAGCAGGGCGGGGTCGAATTCCCCCAGGCGCAGCTCGATCTCACCCGCGCGGGCGCGCGCCAGCACCCGGGGATGGGCCGCGCGGGCGCTGACGGTCACCCGGGCGCCAGCCGCGCGCAGCAGGGCGATCTTGCGCTCGGCCACCAGGCCCGCTCCCACGACGACGGCGCGGCGGCCCTCGAGGTCGGCGAACAGCGGGAAGTGGTTCATGCGGCGCTCGCCTTGCGGTCGGGGACCGCGGCCTGCGGGCCGCGCGGATCCGCCTGGATGACGCCGGCGCGCACCAGGAAGTCGCCGAAGCCTTCGTCCGCGGCGCGCTCGCGGGCGTACTGGCCGAACAGGGCGTCCAGGCTGGACAGGATCTCCGCCTCGGTGATGTTTTCGCGGTAGACCACGTTCAGGCGCTCACCGACGAAGTCGGCGCCCAGGCGCAGGTCGTAGCGCCCCGGGGCGCGGCCCACCAGGGCGATCTCGCCCAGGTAGGGGCGCGAACAGCCGTTCGGGCAGCCCGACAGGCGCAGTAGGATCGGCGCGTCGCGCAGGCCGTGCGCATCCAGCAGGGCTTCCAGCTTGGGCAGCAGCACGGGCGCATAGCGCTCGCTCTCGGCCATGGCCAGGCCGCAGGTGGGCAGCGCGACGCAGGCGATGTGGTGGCGGCGGATGCCGCTCTGCTCTTTGTAGCCATCCAGCCCGTATTCCTCGACCAGCGCGTCGATGGCGGGGCGGTCGGCCTCGTCCACGTTGGCGATGACGAGATTCTGGTTGCAGGTCAGGCGGAATTCACCTTTGAGCACCTTGGCGACCTCGCGCATGCCGGTCTGCAGGCGCAGGCCGTCGCGGTCCCACAGGCGGCCGGAGGCGACGTACAGCCCCAGGTGCCAGCGGCCGTCCTCGCCGCGCGACCAGCCGTAGCGGTCGCCGTTGCGCTCGAAGCGGTAGGGGCGCAGGGGCTCCAGGGGCGCGCCGCTGCGCAGGCCGACCTGTTCGCGGAACCAGTCCACGCCCAGGCGGTCGACGGTGTATTTCAGGCGCGCGTGCTGGCGTTCCTTGCGGTCGCCATGGTCGCGCTGCAGGGTGACCACGGCCTCGGCCACGGCGACCACGTTCTCCGGCCGGGTGAAGCCGATCAGCGTGCCCAGGCGCGGGTAGGTGCTCGGGTCGCCCGCCGTGGCGCCCATGCCGCCGCCCACGGCCACGTCGAAGCCCTGCAAGCGGCCGTCCTCGATGATGGCGATCAGCCCCAGGTCGTTGGCGAACACGTCGCAGTCGTTGGTCGGCGGAATGGCGACGCCGATCTTGAACTTGCGCGGCAGGTAGGTGGAATCGTTGCCGTAGATGGGCTCCTCGTCGACCGCCTCGCCGACCTGCTCGCCGCCCAGCCAGATCTCGGCATAGGCGCTGGTGCGCGGCAGGAAGCGGTCGGACAGGCGCTGTACCCAGGCCTGCGTCAGCGCGTGCTGGCTGGACAGGTGCGGGTTGACCGAGCTGATGACCTGGCGGTTGACGTCGCCGCAGGCGGCGATCGTGGTGGCGCGGGCATCATGGATGCCCTGCATGAAGGCGCGCAGGTTGCGCTTCAGGATGCCGTGCCACTGGAAGGTCTGGCGCGTGGTGATGCGCAGGCCGCGCGTGGCGTATTTCCGCGCCAGCTCGTCCAGCGCCAGCCACTGGTCCGGGCTGATCACGCCGCCCGGCAGGCGCGCGCGCACCATGAAGGCGTAGGCCGGCTCGAGTTTCTGCTTGCGCCGCTCGTCGCGGATGTCGCGGTCGTCCTGCATGTAGCTGCCATGGAATTTCAGCAGCTTGGTGTCGGCTTCGGGAATGGCGCCGGTCACCGGGTTTTCCAGCTCGCGGGCGATGGTGCCGCGCAGGAAATTGCTCGCGGCCTTGATGTGTTCCAGGGGGGACAGCGGTGAAATGCTCATGGAATTCCGGATGCTTTGGGGGTCAGTAGACGTCGCGCGCGTAGCGGCCCTGCGCGGCCAGCTCGTCGAGCCATTGCCGGGCGCCTTCCTCGTCCAGGCCGCCCTGGTCGCGGGCGATCTCGAGCAGGGTGGCCTGGACGTCGCGGGCCATGCGCGCGGCGTCGCCGCACACGTAGACATGGGCGCCGCCCTGGATCCAGTCGTAGACCTCGGCGCCGCGCTCGGCCAGGCGGTGCTGGACGTAGATCTTTTCGGCCTGGTCCCGCGAGAACGCCAGGTCGATCCGGTGCAGGGCGCCCGACTTCAGGGCCTGCTGCCATTCGATCTGGTAGAGGAAATCGCTGGCGAAGCGCGGATTGCCGAAGAACAGCCAGTTGCGGCCCGCCGCGCCGGCCTCGGCGCGCGCCTGGACGAAGGCGCGGTACGGCGCCACCCCGGTGCCCGCGCCGATCATGATGATGTCGCGGCCCGGATCGGCGGGCAGGCGAAAGCGCGTGTTCTCCTCGACGAACACCGGCGCCCTGGCGCCCTCGGCCAACTGGCTGAGGAAGCGCGAGGCGACGCCCCAGCGGTCCTCGCCCTCCTGCTCGAAGGCCACGTTGGCCAGCGTCAAATGGACCTCGTCCCCGGCGACGGCGGCGCAGGAGGCGATGGAGTACATGCGCGGCGCCAGCGGCCGCAGCGCGGCCACCAGCTCCTGCGGGGTCCAGGGGGCGGGCCAGGCGCGCAAGGCGTCGATCAACTGGTGGCCGGCCATGTAGGCGGCCAGGCGCTCGCGCGATTCGGGGCGCAGCAGGGCCTGGAGCTCTGCGCCGCCGGCGCGCTCGGCCAGGGCCAGCAGGAACGGCCGCGTCAGCACCGTCAGCTCGCGATGGCTGCGCAGCCATTCCTCCAGGGGACGGGTGGCGCCCTGGCATTCGACCGGCGCGCCCGGCGCCAGGCCCAGGGTCCGCAATACGCGGGCCACCAGGGCCTCGTCCTGCACGGGCCAGACGCCCAGGGCGTCGCCGGGCTCGTAGCGCAGCCCGCTGCCCTCCAGGGAAAGCTCGAGGTGGCGGATGTCGCGGTCGCTGCCCCGCCCGACGATGGGCTGGTTCAGCAGCAGTTCGGCCTGGAAGGGCTTGTCGCGCGAGACCCTGCCGGGCTGGGTCCGCAGGGGCGTCACGGTGGCGCCCGCCGGCGCCTCGGCGGCGGCCTGCCGCAATTGCCGGCGGGCGTGCTCCAGGGCCGCGTCCTGCCAGGGCGAGGCGACGGTCTCGATGTCCAGGTCGGCGGCCCCGGCCTCCTGCAGGCGCTCGGCGCCCAGCTCGGCCAGGCGTTCGTCGATTTTCTGCGAGATCCCGCAAAACGAGGGGTAGCTGGAGTCGCCCAGGCCGAGCACGGCGTATTTCAGGTGGGGCAGCCGGGGCGCGCGCCGGCCGAGCAGGAATTCCACCAGGGCGATGGAGTCGTCGGGCGGATCGCCGTCCCCCTGGGTGCTCATGACGATGTAGAGCAGTTGCTCCTCCTTGAGCTCGCGCGTGGGGTACTGGTCGGCGCGCACCAGCCGGGCCTCCAGGCCCTGCGACTGGACGCGCTGCAGCAGGCCCTCGGCGATGCGCTTGGCATTGCCGGTCTGGCTGCCGTAGAGGATGGTCAGCCGCCTGGCGCTGGCCGGCGCGGCGGCGACCGCCAGCGGCGCCGGCGGGCGGGCGGATTGCCGGCCCTGGGCCACGCCGGCGAAATAGCCGGACAGCCAGCTCAGCGCCTGGGGCTCCAGGCCCTCGGCCAGGTCGGCGATCAGGGAATGTTTGGCTTCGGGCAGATAGGTCGGCGCGAGCATGGCGGGCCTCGTCGGTTCATCGAGCCCCTCATTCTATGGAGGGCTTGCGCCGTGGTGAACGACAGGATGCTTATGTCTTTATGCGGCATAAGCAAATACCCGGCCTTGCGGCCGGGGGCCCGCCTCAGGCCGGCCGGGCTGGCGGGTACAGGCGCGCGCGGTGCAGGGCCAGGGCCTCGCGGCAGATGTCGCTCAGCGCGGTCTCGCCCGGGCGCCCCTGCGGATGGGCGTCGAGGTGATCCAGCAGGGCGCGGCGCATGCGGGGCTCCCAGAACCGGTGGATGTGGTCGGCGATGCCGTCGATGCCGGCGGCGCGGTCGGGCATGGCCTCGAAGAAATGGCCGATGCGGTTGGCCAGGCGGATCAGGTGTTCGATATTGGTCATGGAACCTTCCCGTCCAGGTCGAGGTATTCCGGGTGAGTATATATGGTGTATCTACCTTCGCGGGCGAAGCCGGCCAGCATCATCCCCGCCTCGCTCGCGAGCCGGATCGCCAGCGAGGTGGGCGCCGAGACCGCGACCAGCGCGCGGATGCCGGCCGCATGGGTCTTTTGCACCATCTCGAAGCTCGCCCGGCTGGAGGTCACGACGAATCCCTCGCCGCGGTCCACCGGCTCGCGCAGCAGCCGGCCGATGAGTTTGTCGAGCGCATTGTGGCGGCCGACGTCCTCGTACAGCCAGGCCAGCCGGCCCTGGGCGTCGGCCCAGGCCGCGGCGTGGGTCGCGCCGGTGAGGTTGTGCAGGGGCTGGCGCCGGCCCAGCTCGCCCAGCGCCCGCTCGATGGCGCCGGGCGGCCAGGGCCGCTCGGGGGCGGCCAGGGGCGGCAGGTCGCGGCGGACCTGGGCCAGGCTTTCCACGCCGCACAGGCCGCAGCCGCTGCGGCCCGCGAGAGTGCGCCGGCGCAGCTTGAGGGCGTGCAGGCGCGCCGCCGCGATCCGCATTTCCGCCACCAGGCCCTCCGGCGTGGCGCGGACGGCGATGTCCCGCAGCTCGTCGGCGGATTCGATGATGCCCTCGGTGAAGGAAAACCCCAGTGCGAGCTCCTCGACGTGCAGCGGCGAGGCGAGCAGCGCGGCGTGGGCGATGCCGTTGTATTCGAGCGCGACCGCCTGCTCGCAGGCGATCGCGTCCTGCGCGGCGCGGGCGCCGGCCGCGTCGGCCCGCAGCACCGGCCGGACCGAGTGGCCGGCCGCGCTTTCGGGATATTCGGACAGCGGTTCGCAGTCGGCCGGATGCATGGGCGCCTCGAGGCTCATCGGTCCAGGGCGGGCGCCGCCGCGCGATCCCGCAGGAGCCGGTCCTGCTCGCGCCCGAAGGTCTGCCAGTCGCGCTGCCACGTGGACGGGGCGGTGACCTTCCGGACCTGGACGGCCGTGACCTTGTACTCGGGGCAGTCGGTCGCCCAGTCGGTGTTGTCCGTCGTCAGGACGTTCGAGCCGCATTCCGGGAAGTGGAAGGTCGTGTAGACCACGCCGGGCTGGATGCGGTCGGTGACCGTGGCCCGCAGCACGGTCTCGCCCGCGCGGCTCTGGATGGCGACCCGGTCGCCCTCGACGATCCCGCGGTCCTCGGCGTCGTGCGGATGGATCTCGAGCACGTCCTCGCTGTGCCAGGCGTTGTTGGCGGTGCGCCGGGTCTGCACCCCGGCGTTGTATTGCGAGAGGATGCGGCCGGTGGTCATGAGCAGCGGGTATTTGCGGGTGGAGCGCTCCTCGGTGGGCACGTAGCGGGTGATCATGAAGCGTCCCTTGCCGCGCACGAATTCGCCGACGTGCATGATGGGCGTGCCCTCGGGCGCCTGCTCGTTGCACGGCCACTGGATGCTGCCGCCCAGCGCGGCGATGCGGCCGAAGGACACCCCCGAGAAGGTCGGCGTCAGACGCGCGATCTCGTCCAGGATCTCGCCGGGATGGGCGTAGTCCATCGGATAGCCCATCGCCCGGGACAGGGCGCAGGTGACCTCCCAGTCGGCCAGGCCCGCCTTGGGCTTCATGACCTGCCGCACGCGCGAGATGCGCCGCTCGGCATTGGTGAAGGTGCCGTCCTTTTCCAGGAAGGACGAGCCGGGCAGGAACACGTGGGCGTACTTGGCCGTCTCGTTGAGGAACATGTCCTGGACGATGACGCATTCCATGGCCTGGAGGGCCTCGACGACGTGCCGGGTGTTGGGGTCGGACTGGGCGATGTCCTCGCCCTGGCAGTACAGGCCCTTGAAAGAGCCGCTGTGGGCGGCGTCGAACATGTTCGGCAGGCGCAGGCCCGGCTCGGATTGCAGGGGCACGCCCCAGGCCCGCTCGAACAGGCCCCGCACCGCGTCGTCCGAGACGTGGCGGTAGCCGGGGAATTCGTGCGGGAACGAGCCCATGTCGCAGGAGCCCTGGACGTTGTTCTGGCCGCGCAGCGGGTTGATGCCCACGCCCTCGCGGCCGATGTTGCCCGTCGCCATCGCGAGGTTGGCGATCGCCATGATGGCGGTGGAGCCCTGGCTGTGCTCGGTGACGCCCAGGCCGTAGTAGATGGCGGCGTTGCCGCCCGTGGCGTACAGGCGGGCCGCGCCGCGCAGGTCGGCGGCCGGCACGCCGGTGATGGCCGCGGTGGCCTCGGGCGCGTTTTCCGGGAGGCTGACGAAGCGCATCCACTGCTCGAAGGCCTCGGGCTCGCAGCGGGCCTGGACGAAGGCGTGGTCGACCAGGCCTTCGGTGACGATGACGTGGGCCATGGCGTTGAGCACGGCGACGTTGGTGCCGGGCCGCACGGGCAGGTGGAAATCGGCCTTGACGTGGGGCGCGTCCACCAGCTCGATGCGGCGCGGATCGATCACGATCAGGCGCGCGCCCTCGCGCAGGCGGCGCTTCAGCCGCGAGGCGAAGACCGGATGGGCCGCGCTGGGGTTGGCGCCCAGGACCACGGCCACGTCCACGTGCATCACCGAGTCGAAGGTCTGGGTGCCGGCGGATTCGCCGATCGTGGTCTTGAGGCCGTAGCCGGTGGGCGAGTGGCACACGCGCCCGCAGGTGTCGACGTTGTTGTTGCCCATGGCGGCGCGCACGAGCTTTTGCACCAGGTAGGTTTCCTCGTTGGTGCAGCGCGAGGAGGTGATGCCGCCGACCGAGTCCACGCCGTATTTCGCCTGGATGCGCCGCAGCTCGGAGGCGGCATGGCCGATCGCCTCGTCCCAGGAGACCTCGCGCCAGGGGTCGGTGATCCGTTCGCGGATCATGGGCTTGGTCAGGCGGTCGGCGTGGGTGGCGTAGCCCCATGCGAAGCGGCCCTTGACGCAGGAGTGCCCGCGGTTGGCCTTGCCGTCCTTCCAGGGCGTCATGCGCACGACCTGCTCGCCCTTCATTTCGGCCTTGAAGCCGCAGCCCACGCCGCAGTAGGCGCAGGTGGTGATCACGGCGTGCTCGGCCTGGCCTTGCTCGATGATGGTGTTCTCGATCAGCGAGGAGGTGGGACAGGCCTGGACGCAGGCGCCGCAGGATACGCAGTCGCTGTCCAGGAAGCCGTCGTCCTGGCCCGCGACGATGCGCGAGTCGAAGCCCCGGCCCTCGATCGTCAGGGCGAAGGTGCCCTGGACCTCGTCGCAGGCCCGCACGCAGCGGCTGCAGACGATGCATTTCGAGGGATCATAGGTGAAATAGGGATTGGAGGCGTCGGGACGGTCGTCGAGGTGGTTGGCGCCCTCGAAGCCGTAGCGGACGTTGCGCAGGCCCACCACGCCGGCCATGTCCTGCAGCTCGCAATCGCCATTGGCCGGACAGGTCAGGCAGTCCAGCGGATGGTCCGAGATGTAGAGCTCCATGACGTTGCGGCGCAGCGCGTGGAGCCTGGCGTTTTCCGTCCAGACCACCATGCCGTCCTCCACCGGCGTGGTGCAGGAGGCCGGATAGCCGCGCCGGCCCTCGATCTGGACCAGGCACAGGCGACAGGAGCCGAAGGCCTCGAGGTTGTCGGATGCGCACAGCTTGGGGATGTTGATGCCCGAGAGCGCCGCGGCGCGCATCACCGAGGTGCCCGCCGGCACGGCCACGGCGGTGCCGTCGATGGTGAGCCGCACGGTCTCGGTGGACGGGGACGGCGGCGTTCCCAGGTCGTGGTCGCGTTTGACGACGGTTTCCAGCATGGCGGGTGCCTCCTAGGCGGTTTGCGGGACGGATGCGCGGGCGAGGCCGAAGTCCTCGGGAAAATGCTCGAGGGCCGACAGCACCGGGTAGGGGGTCATGCCGCCCAGGGCGCACAGCGATCCGGCGAGCATGGTGTCGCACAGGTCGCGCAGCAGCGCCGCCTGGTCCTCGCGCGCCTCGTTGCCGCGGATCTTGCGGATGACCTCGACGCCCCGCACGGAGCCGATGCGACAGGGCGTGCACTTGCCGCAGGACTCGACGGCACAGAACTCCATCGCGTATTCGGCCATGGCGGCCATGTCGACGGTGTCGTCGAACGCCACGATCCCGCCGTGCCCGAGCATGGCGGAGATTTCCGTGAACGCCTCGTAGTCCAGCGGCGTGTCCCAGCGGGATTCGGGCAGGTAGGCGCCCAGCGGCCCGCCCACCTGCACCGCGCGCAGCGGTCGGCCCGATGCGCTGCCGCCGCCGTAGTCGTAGAGCAGCTCGCGCAAGGTGGTGCCGAAGGCCTTTTCCACCAGGCCGCCATGGCGGATGTTGCCGGCGAGCTGGAAGGCCAGGGTGCCGCGGGACTTGCCCATGCCGAAATCGCGGTAGTGGCGGGCGCCGCGCGCGAGGATGAGGGGCACCGTGGCGAGGGAAACGACGTTGTTGATGACGGTGGGGCATCCGAACAGGCCCCGGATGGCGGGCAGGGGCGGCTTGGCGCGCACCATGCCGCGGCGTCCCTCCAGGCTTTCCAGCAGGGCGGTTTCCTCGCCGCAGATGTAGGCGCCCGCGCCGCGCCGCAGCTCGACGTCGAAGGACAGCCCCGAGCCGCGGATGTCGTCGCCGAGCCAGCCGGCCTCGCGGGCCGCCGCCAGCGCCCGGGCCAGCACGGCCTCGGCCTGGGGATACTCGGAGCGGACGTAGAGGTAGCCGCGGGTGGCGCCCACCGCGATCCCCGCGATCGTCATGCCCTCGATCAGCGTCAGCGGATCGCCCTCCATCAGCATGCGATCGGAGAACGTGCCCGAATCGCCCTCGTCGGCGTTGCAGACGATGAACTTGCGCGGCGCGGGGGTGTCCAGCACGGTGCGCCACTTGATCCCGGTGGGAAAGGCGGCGCCGCCGCGGCCCCGCAGGCCGGACGCGGTGACCTCGGACACGATGTCGGCGGGGGCCATAGCCAGCGCCTTGCACAGCCCCGCGAAGCCGCCGTGGGCCTCGTAGTCGGCGATGTCGAGGGGATCGATCACGCCCACGCGGGCGAAGGTCAGGCGTTCCTGCCGGCGCAGGAAGGGGATGTCCTCGGTCGGGCCCTGGCACAGGGGGTGATCGCCGCCGCCCGTACAGGCGGCATCCAGCACCGAGGGCACGTCGGCCAGCGCCACCGGCCCATAGGCCACCCGCCCGGCGGGCGTCGCGACCTCGACCAGGGGCTCGAGCCAGTGCATGCCGCGCGAGCCGTTGCGCACGATGCGCAGCTCGATCCCGCGGCGGGCGGCCTCGGCGCGGAAGGCGTCGGCCAGCGCATCGGCCCCCATGGCGATGGCCGAGGTGTCCAGGGGAACGTACAGGGTCCTCATCTCAGGCCTCCGGGGACTGCGCGAGCAGGGCGTCGAGTTTCTCGGGCGTCATGCGGGCGTGGGGCCGGCCGTTGATCATGACGGCGGGCGACTGCGCGCACAGGCCCAGGCAGTAGACCGGGTCGAGCGACACCGCGCCCGCCTCGCCCGCGGCGACACGGGCGCGGGCATGGTCGTACAGGGCCTGCCCGCCGCAGGCCTGACAGGACTCGGCGCGACAGACCTCGAGGCGCACGGGCGCCGGGGCCTCGCGGCGGAAATGGCCGTAGAAGCCGACCACCCCGTGCACCTCGGCGCGCGAGCGCTGGATCCCCTCGGCGATCTGGACGACCGCGGCGTCGGGGATGTGGCCGATCGCGTCCTGGACGTCGTGCAGGATGGGCAGCAGCGATCCCTCCCGCCCCGCGTGCCGCGACAGGATCTCGCGCACGAGCTCGGAAAGGTCCCGCGGCTGGGCCGCTGCCGTGTTCCGGGGAGCATCCATCTGGTCGTCTCCTGGCGCATGGACGAGAGCCGCTGCGCTTTAATATGTTTTGGGTTACATGAAATAATGCTTGCTGATGGATAACTCTACTATCGAAAAGGGTTTGGATTCAATAAGATAAAAAATACATATATCGGCAGTACGGCAATCCATTCATATGCAATTGATTTCCTATTGGTGGCGCTCCGCGGCCATCATGGGGTTTTGGGAGCAGGCATGGCGGTCTATCGATTCAAGCCCCGGCTCAGGTCCGAGTGGCTCCTGGAAAAGCAGGACGGCGAGGTCCTCGCCATGGGCGATGTCTTGCGGCTGCTGGCCGCCGTGGACGAATGCGGCCACATCGCGGGCGCCTGCCGGGCGCGCGGCATCTCCTACCGCCATGCCTGGGGCATCCTGCGCAAGGCCGAGGAGGAATTCCAAAAGCCCCTGATCGAGACCTCGAGGCGGCGCGGCTCGCGCCTGACGAGTTTCGCCGAGCACCTGCTGTGGGCCAATCGCCGCATCGACGCGCGCCTCGCGCCCACCTTCGAGAGCATCGCCTCCGAGCTCCGCGACGAGATCCAGCGCCTCTACTCCGAGGAGCTGTCGGTGCTGCGCCTGCACGCGAGCCACGGTTTCGCCGTCGAGGGCCTGATGCGCCTGGCCAACGGCCGGGACATGATGCCGCTCGAACTGCGCTACCGCACGGGGATCGAGGCGCTGGCCTCGCTGGACCGCCGGGAATGCGACCTCGCCGGCTTCCAGGTGCCGGTCGCCACCTACGAAAAGCCGATCCTGCAGCGCTATGCGCGCTGGCTCGATCCCGAGCGCATGCTGCTGCTGCACCTGGCCGAGCGCAACACCGGCCTGTTCGTCCAGCCTGGCAATCCAAAGGATATCCGCTCGATCGCCGACCTGGTGCGGCCCGACGTGCGCTTCGTCAATCGCCAGCTCGGCTCGAGCACCCGTTTCCTGGTGCACCTGATGCTCGAGGAACTGGACATCGATCCGAACGACGTACGGGGCTTCGATACCGGTGAATTCACGCACATGGCCATCGCCGCCCACATCGCCAGCGGCATGGCCGACGTCGGCATCGGCGTCGAGACCGCGGCCTGGCGCTGCGGCCTGTCCTTCGTCCCACTGGCCAAAGAGCGGTATTTCTTTGGGATCAACAAGGACCTGGTCGGCACGCAATCCCTCCAGCGCCTGCTCGACCTGATGAACGGCGACGCGTACCAGTCCTACGTCAAGGACCTCGTCGGCTACGACTGCCGGCTGATGGGGCGGGTGCAGACGCTGGAGCTGGCCTTCGGCAAGGATTTCCCGCGGGCGCCCCGGTAGCGCCGGTGGGGCGCCTTGTCAGTGCCCGGCACCCTCATCGTCCCGTTGCGGAGCCCGGTCCTGTCCGGTTCCGCCCGATCCTGTTCGGTCCCGTTCGGCTTCGTTCAGCCAAGTTCGGTCCAGTTCGGCCTGGCTCGGCCTCGTCCAGTCCGGTTCAATCCCGCCAGTGGGCCCAGCCTTCCTCCAGCCACTCGTCCAGCATGGCCAGGACCTCCGGGGGCAGCGCGCGCACCGCCTCGGCCTCCAGCGAGCGCCGGTCGGCCAGCGCCTCGAGCGCGGCCCGCGGGGCCGCCGGCGCGACCTCGCCGTTGATGAACAGTTGCCCGCCACCGTACATGAGCCGTGTGCAGCGGTCCAGTTCCAGCCGCCCACTCGCCGGCACCGATTCCACGAGCGAGACGGGCTCGTCGGCCGGGTCGAACAGCGCGCTGTCGGGCAGGCTGGTCAGCCACTGGCCGAGGAAGCGGGCCGCCACCGCCTCGTCCAGCCGGACCTGGCGCAGCGTGCCGAGCGTGCTGGCGATCAGCGCCTCGGGCAGCGCGGCGGGGTGCCGGGTGGCCGGCGTGCCGGCGTCCTCGTACAGGCCCGAGAGATCGGCGCCCGGCAGGCAGGGCTGGCCGTACAGGCCGGGATCGTCGAGGAACTGCGCCGAGACCTGGTCGGCCGCCGCCTCGAGCAGGCCGCGCGCCAGGGCCGCGCGGCTGGGGACGCGAAAGCCGATGGAGATCGTCATGCACTCGCCGACGGCGACGCCATCGTGGCAGGCGAGGGGCGGCAGGTACAGCATGTCGCCGGGCTCGAGGACGAAGTCCTGCTCGGGCCGGAAATCATCGAGGATCTTCAGCGGCAGGCCGGGCACGAGCTTGCGGTCGGCCTGCTGGCTGATGCGCCATCGCCGCCGGCCGTGCGCCTGCAGCAGGAACACGTCGTAGCTGTCGTAGTGCGGCCCCACGCCGCCGCCGTCGGTGGCGATGCTGATCATCGCATCGTCCAGGCGCGCGTCGGAGATGAAACGAAAGCGGCGCATCAGCCCGGCGATGGCGTCGTCGTGCAGGTCCACGCCCTGCACCAGGAGCGTCCAGTTCGGGCGCGAGGCCGGCGGCAGGCGGGTGAAGGGGCCGCGCCGCATGGACCATCCCCGTTCGCCGTGCGCGATCAGGCGGGATTCGGCCTCCTCGCGCCGGGCCAGGGTCTTGATGTCGGCGATCGACAGCGGCGGCGCAAAGCCGGGAATCGCCTGGCGGATCAGCAGGGGCTGGCGCTGCCAGTAGTCCCGCATGAACGCCTGCGGCGTCAGGCCGCCCAGCAGGGCCAGGGGCTGGTCGATGTCGATGATGTCGTTCGCCATGGCGGCCTCAGAGAAAATCGCGGCGGAGCTGGTAGAGCAGGTCGAGCGCCTCGCGCGGGGTCAGCGTGTCGGGGTCCAGGGCCTGCAGGGCCGCCTTGAGCGGGGCGTCGGGCTCGTCGTCCTCGTCCTCGACCTCCTGGATGAACAGCGAGAGCTGCGATTCGGCGCGGTTGCGCGCCTCGAGCTCGGCCAGCTCGCGCCGCGCATGGCGGATGACCACCTGGGGGATGCCCGCGCGCTGGGCCACGTGCAGGCCGTAGCTCTGGCTGGCCGGGCCCTTGCGGACCTCGTGCAGGAACACCACCCCGTCGGCCGATTCGGCCGCCGCCAGGTGCACGTTGACCGCACCGTGGGCCTTTTCCGGCAGGCGCGTCATCTCGAAATAATGCGTGGCGAACAGCACCAGGGCGCGGTTGTGCGTCAGCAGGCGGTGGGCGATGGCCCAGGCGAGCGCCAGGCCGTCGTAGGTGGAGGTGCCGCGCCCGATCTCGTCCATCAGCACCAGGCTGCGGGGCGTGCCCGCGGCCAGGATGGCGCCGGCCTCCATCATCTCCATCATGAAGGTCGAGCGCCCGCCCGCCAGGTCGTCGGCCGCGCCGATGCGGGTGAAGATCCGGTCGATGGGACCGATGGCGGCGCTGCGCGCGGGCACATAGCTGCCCATGCGCGCCAGCAGCGCGATCAGGGCCACCTGGCGCATGTAGGTCGACTTGCCGCCCATGTTCGGGCCGGTGATCAGCAGCATCCGCCGCTCCGCGTCCATCGTGCAGTCGTTGGGCGTGAAGGCCTCGATGCTGCGCTCGACCACCGGGTGCCGGCCCGCCTCGATCACGATCCGGGTTTCCTCGCACAGGGTGGGCGCCGCCCAGCCATTGTCCAGGGCGTGGCGCGCGAGGCTGGCGAGCGCGTCGATCCGCGCGAGCGCGGCGGCGCTGCGCGCCAGGGCCGCCGCGTGCCTCGCGGCCTGCTCGAGGACCTCGTCGAACAGGACTTTTTCGCGGGCCAGGCCGCGCTCGCGCGCCGACAGGACCTTGTCCTCCCAGGCCTTGAGCTCGGGGGTGATGTAGCGCTCGGCGTTCTTGAGCGTCTGGCGACGCCGGTAGTCCGCGGGGACCTTGTCCGCCTGGCCCCGCGTGACCTCGATGTAGAAACCATGGACGCGGTTGTACTCGACCCGCAGATTGGCGATGCCGGTGCGCTCGCGCTCGCGCGCCTCGATCTCCAGGAGGAACTCGCCATTGTCGCTGGCGAGCCGGCGCAGCGTGTCCAGCTCCTCGTCGTAGCCCTCGGCGATCACGCCGCCCTCGCGGATCATCAGGGCGGGCTCGGCGGCGACGGCGCGCGCGAGCAGGCCGCGCAGCGCCTCGTCGACGGCGATGCCGCCCACGTCGTCCAGCAGCATGCCGCCGGCGTCGAAACGATCCTCGACCAGGGCCGCGACCACGGGCAGGTGGCCCAGGGCCTCGCGCAGGCTCGCCAGCTCGCGCGGCCGGATCGAACGCAGGGCGAGGCGCGTCGCCATGCGCTCGAGGTCGGGCAACTGGTCCAGGGCCCGCGACAGCTCGCGCAGGGCGGCCGCGGCGTCCCCGCCGCGCGCCGCCAGCAGGCGGGTGATGGCGTCCTGGCGGACCTGCGCCTCGGGATTCTCGCGCAGCGGCGCCTGCAGCCAGCGGCGCAACTGGCGGCTGCCCATCGGCGTGCGGCAGTGGTCCAGCGTGGAGAACAGCGTCGGACCCTCGCCGTCGCCCAGCGACTCGGTGAGCTCGAGATTGCGGCGGGTCGCCGGGTCCAGCACCACGTAGTCGCCGCCCGCGTCCACCGCGAGCGTCTGCACGTGGCTGAGCGCCTGGGACTGCGTGGCGCCCACGTAGCGCAGCAGCGCGCCCGCCGCGCAGGTCGCGAGCGGCAGGGGATCGAGGCCGAAGCCGCCCAGCGTGTCCACGCCGAAATGCGTCAACAGCGTCTCGCGCGCCCCGTCGCTCTCGAAATGCCAGTCCGGCGCGCGGCTGATCGCCATGCCGGCGGCCTCGGCGGGCGCCTCGGCGCGCTCCGCGCACAGCAGCTCCGCCGGCGCGATGCGCCCCAGCTCGGTCTCGAGCATGGCCGGCGCGCATTCGCAGGCCTTGAACTCGCCGTTCGCCAGATTCATCCACGCCAGCCCGATGGCATCGCGCCGGCGCCCCTGCCCCGCCACCAGCGCGGCGATGATCCGGTCGGACTTGGCGGGCAGCAGCGCGTCATCGGTCAGCGTGCCCGGCGTCACCACCCGCACGATCCGGCGCTCGACCGGCCCCTTGCTCGCGGCGGGATCGCCGACCTGCTCGCAGATCGCGATCGATTCGCCCATCGCCACCAGCCGCGCCAGATAGCCCTCCATCGCATGGAAAGGCACACCGGCCATCGGAATCGGCGCGCCGTTCGAGACCCCCCGCTTGGTCAGCGTCAGATTCAGCAGCCGCGCCCCGCGCTCGGCGTCCTCGTAGAACATCTCATAGAAATCGCCCATGCGGTAGAACAGCAGATGCGATCCGGCCTGCGCTTTCAGTGCCAGATATTGCTGCATCATCGGGGTGTGGCCGGAGAGGTCGGAGGTCGTCATCGAAAATCAGGCAGGTGTCCAGAGCGTTCCCGCAACATGGCGGCATCCGGTATCGCTCGGTATGGGTGGGTTTGCGAACCGTGCTCGATGTGCGGAGAGGGGGGAATGAAGCGGGCTGCGTCTTGGTGGAAGCCCGTTTTTCATCATTATAGTGGCGGGATGCCGACTTCGGCCTCGAAGCAAGCAGAACGCGGTGCCCGGCTTCACGGCGGTCTCCCCAAGCGCGGCGTGCGGGCATCGTTACTTGTTCTCATGACGTATCCGTGAGCTTGGACGGGAAGATGGGCGTCATCGGTAAGCGTCGGGCGAGATGCCGTAGCGTTTCATTTTTGCGTAAAGCGTAGGCCGTGTAATGGCCAGTGCCTGCGCCGCCTGAGTGATATTCGATTTGTATGCTTTCAGTGCGTGGTGAATCGCCTGTTTTTCAGCTTGTATCAATGTCTGGATAGGCTGCGGATCGGTCGGCGCAGGGGATTCTTTATTGCCTGGTACACATATATTGAACCAGCGGTCTGGTATCCGGTCGACGATCTTTCCTTCGTATAGGTGGACGATTCTTTCTATGATGTTCTGCAATTCACGCACATTTCCCGGCCACCCGTACTGCATCAATTGCTGCATGGCGTATTCCGATAGTATTTTTATCTCCAGATCGCGGGTGCACTCATGCTTTTTCAGGAAGGTTTTCACCAGTATCGGGATATCATCCGCGCGATCACGCAGCGCCGGTATGTTTACTTCGATGACATTCAATCGATAGTAGAGGTCTTCGCGCAGTCGGCCATCGGCTACTTGGGTGGCGAGCCGCTGATGCGAGGCGGCGATGACGCGCAAGTCGACGGGAATCGTATGCGCCGCACCTATGCGCTGGACTCTCTTTTCCTGAAGAACCCGTAGAAGCTTGGCCTGCACATCCAAGGGCATTTCTGCTATTTCGTCCAGGAACAGGGTGCCGCCAGAAGCCATTTCGAACTTCCCTGGCCGCCCTGCCTTGTCTGCGCCGGTGAAGCTGCCCGGCATGTAGCCAAACAGTTCGCTTTCCACCAGGTCGCGTGGCAGCGATGCACAGTTGACGGCGACGAATGGGCGTGTGGAGCGGCTGCTGTCCGCATGGATCGCTTGGGCGAAAATTTCCTTTCCTGTCCCGCTTTCGCCGAATAGAACCACATTGGCCCCAGACTGTGCCGCCTTTCTCGCCTCGGAAATGCAGTTGCTGATCGCATCGGACATGCCGACGATATCGCTGAATCGATAATGGGCCCTATCCATGGCGATGCGATAGGAGAGCTCTTTGACCCGTTCGATACGGCGAAATGTATTGACGACAGACACGATTTCACCGTCTTCGTTCAGAACGGGAATTGCGGTATCTACTAAATGCACCCGCAAACTTGGGGAGTTGATTTGCAGCTCTCTATCCAGGTAACCTTCCTTTTTTTCGAATACGTCATTGATGGCGAGTTCGAAATCCAGTGTCTCTCTCAGCGGTCTGCCGATACATGCTTGAGGAGAAAAATTGAGCAGCTTGGCCGCCGTATCGTTGCAGTGCTTCAGCACGCCATCGCGATCGAGGACAAGCAGACCATCGGAGATGTGATTGATGATTGCTTCCTGCTGCCGGATTGTTTCGTGGGAACGGGTCGCGGCGTGTATTACATCGCGTTCCCTGATGAGAAGCCTGCCGATCAGCTCGCATATTGCGAGGATCTGTCTGTCAGGACATTGACTCGTGGTGGCAAATGCGAGCCAGCGAATCTCCGTAGAGTCGCTGAAAGCCAGTCTCATCCAGGCGCATTGGCCGGCCTCTGGCGAGTTTTGGGGCGTAGAGATCCAGGGTCCCGAACTCTGGTTGCGTAGCAGTTCGCCGGTGGTTTCCGCGAGGGTAAGGGATTGCGGCGCACAGAATGGCGGGATGGGATCGAGCTCGATACCGTCCGCCCGGCTACCAGACAAGGTGTGCAGGACGCGACTGTGCTCGTCGAATAGCGCTATCCGAAATAGCCCACCCAAGCTTGCTTCAAGGTATTGATCGACAGCACTCATGACCGCTGACATCCAATGTGTGGGTGCGGATATCAGTTGCCTCTCGGTAGACGGGTTCATGACAAGGCCCAGCCACATTGTGCGAACCAGGGGCGGCCGTAGCCCGCCTGCCTGAACATCGCGGTCGGTTCATGCGAATTTTATGCTTGGGGAAATTCTACCTTCGATCACCTCGCTTTTCGCAGCGGCCAGCCTCTCTGGTTCAGAATCGGGTGGCTCTGGCCCTGGCGTCCGGCCTCAGAAATGCCTCGGTCGTGGCTTCTTCCTCCTGGTCGACGGCATTCCAGAGGCCCTGGCCAAGAGCTTGATTCATGACGGTTTTTAGCCGCGCGACGGATGACCTGGACAGTTCGGCAACCTGCTGCGCAAGTTGCATCGCTGCCGGCAGCATCTCGTCCTGAGGCACGACGCGGTTGACCAAGCCCAGGGACAGCAGGCTGCGTGCATTCTGCTTTTCGCCGAGCAGGAGCAATTCCATCGCCCTTTGATGGCCCACGGCCTGTGGCAGCAGATAGGTGACGCCTCCTGTAAAGAAGAACCCGAGGCGCATCTCGGGAAAGAACGCTGTCAGCTTATCGCTTGCGATCACCATGTCGCAGTTCAGCATCCACTCGAATCCGCCGCCTACGGCGTAGCCGTGCATGGCGCCGATCACTGGCTTGTCGCACCCCATCAGGTGGTGAGTGATTTTCTGGATACTGCGGATATGATCCCTGGCCTGTTGCTCGCCGAGTGTGCTCAGATCCAATTCCTTGCGATCGTCTCCGGCGCAGAAGGCTCGGCCGGCTCCGGTGAGTACCAGCACGCTGACGTCCTCGTTGCCGATTGCAGTGCACAAGGCATTGTCCAGATCAGAAAGCAATTCCGTGCCGATGGCATTGAGTCTTTCGGGGCGATTCAGAGTGATCACCCCGATGGATCCCTGTTGTTCGTAATTTACGTATGACATTTCAGGCCTTTTCGATAAGTGAGGTTTTTTCCGCAGTCCTTGGCAAGGATCCGCAGTGCAGCAATTCGATGCGAGCGGTGGCACCGATGCGATTTTTAATGGCCAATTCCAAGGTTTTTTGAGCGTTGCTGTACTGATCGAGGTCCAGAGAATGGGAAGCTTCTATCCGCAATTCGATGTGATCCCAGGGCCCCTTGCCTCGTTGTACGATGCGGAACTGACCCGAGAATAATTCGGGGAAGCTCATCACGATGCTCTGCAGTGAGGATGGGAATATGTTGATTCCACGCACATTGAACATGTCATCGCTGCGGCCGATGACCCGGAATCGCCATCCAGTGCGGCCGCACTTTGCACGTTCAACCCCCGTAATGGTGATGAGGTCCCGGGTCCGATATCGGATGAGCGGTTGACTTTCTTTGCGCAGGTGCGTGCATACGAGCTCCCCCGAACCCCCTTCGGAAATCGGGATGCTATTGCCACGCGCGTCGATGAGTTCCGGGAATATCGCATCCGCGGCATGAAAATAAAGATCGTTGGTGTCCTCGGATTGGCTGGCAAAGGTGCTCATGACCTCGGACATGCCATAGTTGGCATTTCTCACACTGAACCCCCAGGTCTGTTCCAGCCTCTCGCGAAATTGCGGGTTGTCGAGGCCGGCCTCGCCGCCGAACAAGCCCAGGCGCAGACCCAGATCTCGGGGATCGACATGTGCTTCCTGGAGCCGTTCCTCGAGTAGCGCGGGGTATGAAGGCGTGCAGGAAATGGCTGTGATCTTGAGTTCGCGGATCAGGTCCAGCAGCTTGCCTGCCTGCCCTACGCCAAACGGGACGACACATGCGCCGGTGGCCTCGAGGCTCATGTGATCAGTCACACCTCCCGACCACATGCAGTAATTCAAGCAGTGGATGACACGATCTTCCGGACGCAATCCTGATGAATAGAAGGCTCGTCCGCCGATTCGCGCTATCCAGGATAGGTCATTTGCCGTGTTGGCCAATACCAAGGCGCGCCCCGTCGTGCCGGAAGTGGTCTGTAGCCTTACAACGTCCCTGGACGGGCATGCGAGATAATCTCCGAATGGATATTGTCGCTCCTGGCTCTGGCGAAGCTCCTCTTTATCTGTGAAGGGCAGTTCGATCAATTGATCCAGCGGCAGGAAACCACGCTGTGCAATAGCACCGAGCTTCTCTTGATAGAACTTCGAGTGCGAGCAAATATAGCGCCACTGACGATTCCACAGGTTCTCCTGAACTCTGCGGATCTCGTTTGGATCCAGGGTTTCGAACTCCGGGTGCAACATATTCATCTGAATAACTCCGCCAAGCCAAGCAATTGATCCGAGGCATGATTCACACCGGATAAAATCCATCGTGTCAGGCTGTTATTGAAATGCAGACCATAAAGACTGCATTTCACGTTATTTTTTCGACGAATCGCTGCGCCCTTTCAGTAGAGGGGGCCGTAAAGAACGTCTCGGCCGTGGCAATTTCGGCGATGTCTCCATCGGCCATGAACACCACCCGGTCCGCGGCCTGCCTGGCAAATCCCATTTGATGACTGACCAGCACCATGGTCAGGCCGCTGCTGGCGAGCGACGCGATGACATCCTGGACTTCGCCCACCAATTCAGGATCGAGCGCCGATGTGGGCTCGTCCAGGAACAGGATCTTCCTGCCCATGGCCAGTTCGCGAGCGATCGCCACCCGCTGCTTCTGACCTCCCGATAGTTCGTGGGGATAGGCACTGGCCCGATCGAGCAAGCCCACACGGTGCAATTCCGCGCTGCCGCGTTCGCGGGCGTCATTGGTGCTCAGCCCGAGTACTTTGCGAGGACCGAGGGTGACATTCTCGAGTGCCGTCATCTGCGGAAACAGCGTGTAGTCCTGGAAGACCATTCCAAAGCCCAGGCCGATTTCGCGGTGGTTCGGGTGAACCATAAACGGCTTTCCGCGCTTCTCGCGGTGCACCCACGGCTGTCCTTCTATCCAGATGGTTCCTTCGTCCGGCTGCTCGATTCCGCAGAGGGTTCTGCAAAGGGTGCTCTTCCCCGAACCGCTGGGACCGATGATCACGACCACTTCGGACTTGCCTACGGTAAGACGGATGTTCTTCAGTACCTGATTATCGCCATACCATTTTGAAATTGATTCGGCATACAGCAGGTGTTCCCTCTCGACGTGGCTGCCATTCAGGTCCGCGGGTATTTCGGAAATCATAGCTGTCCTTTCTGTGCCATTCGCCTTTCGAGCCAGCGCGTCAGCATGGTGGCCGGAAGGGCGATTACGAAGTAGATCACGCCTGCAGTGGTCAGGATCTCGAGGGGCCGGAATGTGCTGAGTGCCAGCGAGTTGCTGATGCCCATGATGTCGTTTACGCCGATCCATGCGACCAGTGAAGTATTCTTGAACAGCAGCACGCTGAGGAATACAAGGACGGGCAATACGTTCCTGATGGTGTGGGGCAGGATCACGTATCGCAAAATGGCCGATCGTTTCAAGCCCAGCACCCCCGCGGCTTCAATCTGTGCCTTCGGAACCGACTGAATACCGGCGCGGAATGCATCGGCCATATAGGCCGTAGTATTCGCAGTGAGAGTAATGATGCTGGCAGTGAAGCCGGAAAACTGGATGCCCAGCAGAATCGGCAGGGCGTAGAAAATCCAGACGAGCTGAACCAATAAAGGGGTGTTTCGCATGACCTCGACAAAAACATTTGCCACGCCCTTCAGGGGGCCGGAAGGCGAGAGCAGCGCGAGCGCGACGATGACACCGGATATCAGCGACAAAGCCAGGGAAATGACCGTGAGGCCGACGGTCATCCAGATCGCCGAGCCGATGACTGGCAATACGGTGTAAATGACACCGAAGTCCCAGGTGTACGAACTCGAGTGGCGGCCAACGATCAGCATGTACAGAACGAGTGCGGCGATCGCGGCCCATGTCGATAGGGACACCATGCGCTCACGCCGAGCTTCGGCTGTTGGCCGTAAACTGAATTCGGCTATCAAGCTGGTGCCACCCCGGCCGGAATGTCGGTCCCCGGTCGGGGCAAGGGCTGCATCAGTTTGTTTGTGGTGCGTACTGTTCATCAATGTGAGTCCGCCTCTGGTGGGTGATATCGCGCGGTCGCGCCTGGTTTTTTTCCGCGTCGCTGAGATTTACTCCTTGGGCATCGCAAGCTTCATTTCGCCGAGAACCTTGCTCGCCCAGGAGGGAACGGGTTTGATCATGTACGGCTCCGGCGATACGACATCCCAGCGCTGGTGCGCGGCTTCCATCCCACCGGGGCTGTTTTTCCACTGGCGGATTGCCTCGTTGAGCGGCGCAAGATCCTCATCAGTCCATTTTTGGCTGACGGCAAAAGTGACGGGCTTCACGGCAAGCGGCTCTGGGGAAGCCAGAAGCGCATAACCGGGGTTTGCCTGAATAAAGGGTACGGCTGTACTGGAGGCGTATAGGACTGCATTTACCCGGCCCGCAAGAAGTGCTGCGTTGCACGATTGATAATCGGGTAATTTCAGGATTTGGGCCTTCAGGGCCAGCTTCCCGGCATCGATCACCAACTGGTATGGACTGCCAACAACACTGCAGATGGTCTTGTCCGACTGATTTAATTGCTGGTAGTACGTGCTGGAGTCGAGGTCCGGATTCTTCTTGACGTAGTACATTCCGAATTCTTCAAGAACAGGCTCGGTGAAGTTCACCGCTTTCCGGCGCTCGTCTGTGGCAGTGAGATCCGGGGCAAGATCGTAGATGCCGGATTGAACGCCGACCACCATCGAAGCAAAGGTGGTGTTGGTGTACTTCACGGTTACTCCGATCGACTCTGCCCAGGACGCCAGAAATTCCGGAAAAACGCCGACCCAGTTGCCGGTCTTGGCATCAAGGTGTTGTTGGGGGGCAGCCTCGGATATGCCCACCCGAACGTATCCGCGCTCCTTGATGCTTTGGATAAAACGGCTTTGCTCGATATTTTTCACGCCATTGTTGTCATTGACGGACGCGTTCTGTCGGTCACCGTTCGACGCGTACCCCGTGGCAACCAAGGATGTGAGAAGCGCTCCGACTACGTAAGACCCGTATTTCCGATTCATTTTTTGTGTCTCCTTTTTGTATATGTACATGCCAGCAAGTCCGGTGTGCATGCTGTCGAGTATTACCATCCAGGCGAGGATCTCCAGAAACCAATCAGCGAGCCGCTAGACAATTGAATATTTCTGTGTGGCTCCAGGCTGTCGTGGGTAGAGGTGGTCAGGGAAGTCGTAGTGCCGCCCCCGATGGGGGCGATGTCACCGAACATCGATCCCCACACCTCAATTACGCAATATTTGTGCCAGTTATCTGCTCAGAGGGAATTTCCTAGGGTTTTCCTCTAATGATGGGAGTAAACCCGTGTCCAGATACGTGGAGACCTCGCTATCTGGGGATGCTCATGGCTGTTTGTCGGTATCATCGGGAGGCCATGACGGGGATTCAGACTTCGCTGCGTATAATTATTTGACAGCAATAAAATATTTAACGTTAAATTATTTTACGTATGGTTCAATTGCGGCGGTCGAGGGCAATCATGCCCTCGCCGTGGACGGCAGCCGCATCATCATCGCCGGGCGCGACAGCGCTCAGGACTGTGTCTTCATCGGAGGCATTGTCGCGAACGGCTTGATCACAGCTTTTGTCGGCCTTTCGGCTTGTGTATGGCAAGGCAGTTCCGCCACACGTCCTATCTTCGGGTAGGGTTCTGCTACACGCAGACGTGCAAAAGGCGGTTTTTTTGCGTCCATATCACGCCATGGCAATAAATCGCATTCCATTCAACAAGCCGGCATCGTCGCCAGAGCAGCTTCTCCAGAAACTGGGGCGGCAAGGATTGGTGATGGATGACGCCAAGCGCGAGCGGGCGCGCAATCTCCGAGACCTTTCCGGCCGGCTATCGGTTTGGACAGGTCGTGAGTTGCTGAAGAATCTCGATGATCGCAAGGCAATCAGCCGGCGCTTCAATGTTGATGCGGCTGAAAATCGTTCTATGCAGTGGCGGCGGTCATCAATTATCTATTGCGCCAAACTGGTCTGCCGCAGGCATGGTCAGATCAGTTGAAAGCGTTGTTTACCGATTATCCAGAAATGGACTTGGCCGAGATTGGTTTCCCGGAAGATTGGGGCAATCAGACCTTGCGGTGGCGTAGAAGCCTGAAGTTTGATGGCACGGCGGTCCGAGTGACCGAGAAGCTAGATATCGACGGACAGGTGCGTACCGACTGGAACGCCAGCCGCTGTGCATGGGGGCGGCGCCCATCGCCGTGGGCCGCAACAATTGGTTGTTCGCGGGCTCCTTGCGTGTTGACGAACGGGCGGCTGCGGTCATGAGTCTGTTGCAGTCGGCCAAATTGAACGGCCATGATCCGTATGCTTATCTGAAGGACGTGCTCGCGCTTGCCCACGCATCCGAACAGTGGGATTGCAGAACTGCTGCCGCATTGCTGGCAGCCCGGGCGGGCCTGAAAGGCTGCGGCCGTCTGACGGCGGCCGTCAATGTGTGTTCGTCGGACGTTCACCTTAGAAACACAAAACCCGCCATTGCAGGCGGGTTCCAATGCTGGGAAGCAAGTCAGGCGTCTGGCGCTTCAATCATTACCGGATAGCGCCGGCCTTTGCGTGGTTTTTGGGCGGCAGCTTTAAGCCGGGCTTCCATGGCTGCATCCACGACCGGAACTCCCTTGAGGGAGAATTTGAAGACACGACCCGCCGACGCTGCTTTTTCAGGCGCTGCAGCCGGTTCACGCGGAGTGCGTATCTTGGTCATGATGGCCTCCCGCCAGAGAGTTTCGAGGGTAGGAGACGAAATATTGTCGTCCATCTCTCGCAGACGACGACTTTCACGCTAGCTCTGCATGCCCCACCGCCGGACCGTCCGCTTTTCGATCGAGCGAAAGACGAAGTTCTCGACGATCAGGCCGATCACGATCACGGTCAGCAGGCCGGCGAAGACCGCCGGGATGTCCAGCAGGTTGCGGTTCTCGAAGATATACCAGCCCAGGCCGCCTTTCCCCGAGGCGACGCCGAACACCAGTTCCGCGGCGATCAGGGTGCGCCAGGCGAAGGCCCAGGCGATTTTCAGGCCCGTCAGGATGGAAGGGAAGGCCGCCGGGATCAGGATCAGGGCGACGTAGCGCAGGCCGGTCAGTTCGTAGTTGCGGCCCACCATCCGCAAGGTCTGGGACACGGACAGAAAGCCGCCCTGGGTGTTCAGGGCGACGACCCAGACGACCGAGTGCAGCAGGACGAAGACGATGCTGGTCGTGCCCAGGCCGAACCACAGCAGGGCGAGCGGCAAGAGGGCGATGGCGGGCAGGGGGTTGAACATCGCGGTCATGACTTCCAGGAAATCCGTCCCGATGCGCGTGCTGATCGCCAGGATCGTCAATGCCGCCGCGATCGCGATGCCGGTCACGTAGCCGATCACCAGGATGCGCAGCGAGGTCCATGCCCGGTCCAGCAGCACGCCGCTCTGGATGCTGTCCACGAAGGAGGCGACGGTATCCGACAGGGAGGGGAACAGGAGGCTGTTGTCGACCAGGGTGCCATAGGTCTGCCAGGCGATGGCCAGCAGGACGATGATCGCCAGCTTGCGCAGGAAGGTCTGGTTCCAGAGGCGGCGCCAGACGGACAACTGGCGCTCGAGCACGACCGCGTTGCGCTCGCCCGCCTGTTCCCGCCGTTTCACGGTGATGGTGGCCCGGCCCATCATGAGTGCTCCGCCATCGTTTCGGCGAACAGCATGTCGTGGATCTCGCGCTCCAGGGCGGCGGCCGAGCCGTCCCCCCTGGACACGGCCTCGACGTTGCCGACTTCGGCCTTGACTTCGCCGGGGTGCGGGGACAGCAGCAGGATACGGTTGCCGATGCGGATGGCCTCGGCGATCGAATGCGTGACGAACATGACGGTGAAACGGGTGTCCTCCCAGAGCTGCAGCAGTTCGTCCTGCATCTGCTGGCGGGTCAGCGCATCGAGGGCCGCGAAGGGCTCGTCCATCAGCAGGATGTCCGGTTCCATGCACATGCCGCGGGCGATGGCCACGCGCTGCTTCATGCCGCCCGACAGGGTGTGCGTGTAGCTGTGGGCGAATTTCTCCAGTTGGACCTTCTTGACGAACGCCATCGCCTTGTCGCGCGCCTCGTCCCGATGCATCCTGCGCGCCACGACCAAGGGGAACATGACGTTTTCCAGCACGGTCTTCCAGGGCAGCAACTGATCGAATTCCTGGAAGACCATCATCCGGTCGGCACCGGGGCGCTTGACCGGTTTTCCCTTGATGCGGATTTCGCCTTCGTCGGGCAGCAGGTAGCCTCCGACGGCCTTCAGGATCGTCGACTTGCCGCAGCCGGATGGGCCCAGCAGCACGAAGCGATCGCCGCTGTCGACCTCGAAGCTGACCTTGGAAGTGGCGGTGACGATGCTTTCCGGCGTCTTGTAGCGCAGGGTGACGGAATCGACCTCGAGCAGGTGTGGCATGGCGCGTGATCCTCAGTTGCCGTTCAGCGACGCGGATTCGGGCAGGAAATATTCCGTCCACTGCGCGGGCATGGTCTTGAGAATGCCGACCTTGTGCATGTGTTCGGCGAACTTCATGGAGCCCAGCGGCTGCGTGGTGTAGTCCATCATGCCCGGCTGGGACAGGAGCTCCATCAGCTCGTCGGCGCTGGTCTTGTCGCCGCTGAGCTCGCGGTAGATTTCGACGGATTCCCTCGTGTGGGCCTTGACGTAGTCGATGGCCTGCTGCGATGCGCTCAGCACCGCCTGGATGATCTTGGGATTGGCCTCGGCGAACTTGGTCGTGGTGAACAGGGTGGACTGCGACAGCCCGCCTTCGACGATGTCCGTCGAGCGGATCACGATGTGCGCGTTGGGGACGGTCTTGAGTTCACGATACGAGTAGGGCGGCGCGCCGAAGTGCGAGCTGACCTCCCCTTCGGGGTTGGCCAGCATGGCGGCGGCGTCCGGGTGCCCCATCTGCACCGTATTGGCATCCAGCTTGGACCATTGATCCGGCCCGAAAAGCTTTTCCGCGGCCATCTGCAGCAGCAGCGCCTGGGTGGACACCCGGACGGTCGGCACCGCGATCTTGTCCCGTGGGCCAAAGTCCTTCAATGAATGGATCTTGGGGTCGCGCGTCACCAGGTCCTCCGGCAGCGCCGAGTTCGTCGCGATGCCCTTGACCTTGCCCTTGGTGCGGTCCCACAGCAGCAACAGGTTCCCCAGGCCGCTGTTGACGATCTGGACGTTGCCCGAGAGCAGGGCATCGGTCGCGGCGCCGCCGCCGCTGAAGGACCGCCAATTGATCTTGAGATCCGCGATGCCGTTCTGGGCCGCAGCCTTTTCTATCAGGCCCTGCTTTTCCATCACCAGCGCCGGCAGGTAGAGGATGCTGGGCTGCTTGGTGATCGTGATTTCCTGGGCTTCCTGTGCGGCCGCCGGGCCACTGAACGCGGCCGCGGCCGCGCACACGGCGGCGCCCAGGCTCATGCGAGAAAACAATTTCATGGCAAGTCTCCATTCGTTGATCAAAGTCCCGTGCGCTCGTGTTCCCCTGTCCGCCTTCATCATCCGAGCAATTTATACGTCATCATATAACTAATAAAATTCTAGGATCAAGAATATATTGGTAGTGGTATCCCTACGATATATGATCGTGTCATACGACGACTAATATTGATACATCATGGCACCGCCGCGAATGCCGGTAGTATCATGTCCCCATCATGAACGGAGCCGGAAACAAGGCCGACGCCGGGCGGGAGGCGGCAGCCCCGCCGTTCCATACCATCGGCCATTCCAATCGCAGCCTCGAGGCCTTCGCGGAATTGCTGGGCGAGGCCCGGATCGAACTGCTGGTCGACATCCGGACCGTGCCCCGCTCGCGGGCCAATCCGCAGTTCAACCAGGACGTCCTGCCCGATGCGCTGGCGGCCTTCCACGTGGCGTACGAACACGTGGCGGCCCTGGGCGGGCTGCGCGGCAAATCGAAGACCGTTGCGCCCGAGGTCAACGGCTTCTGGGAAAACGACAGCTTTCACAACTATGCCGATTACGCGCTGTCGGAATCCTTTCGCGAGGGGCTGGACCACCTGCTCGCGCGCGGGCGCGTCCTGCGCAGCGCCATCATGTGCTCGGAGGCGGTCTGGTGGCGGTGCCACCGGCGCATCGTCGCCGATCATCTGCTGGCCCGGGGCATGACGGTCCTGCACATCATGGGGCCGGGCCGCGTGGAGCCCGCGCGCCTGACGCCGGGCGCCATCATCCGGTCCGACGGCGGGGTCGCCTATCCGGGGACGCATTAGGCCGCCCATCCGGGGGGGGGGGGGAGGGGGGCGCATTAGGTCGCCCATCCGGGGGGCGCATTGGAGCGCCTATCCGGGAGCACGCCGGTTACGTTACGATTGCGTCCGAACATGACCGAACGCTTCCGGTGAACGCCCCATGGCGCCGTCGTCCCGCGGTTTTTCCCTCCGGCGCCCTCGAAGCGCCGCCCATGCGCCCGCTTTCGTGCCCGGCCTCGCACTCACGGCCAGGCCCGTCCTCGCGTCCGGGGCTGGCCGCGTGGCTCCATTCGCTTGCAAGGCCCTGCTCGCCCTTGCGCTGCTGGCCGTGAGCCTGGCGGCGCAGGCCGGCGATCCGTCCGATTTCGAGACCCCCGAATATTTCGCGCAAGGGGGCCTGCGGCAGATCAATGCCGCCGAGGCCTATGCCTGGGGTTACACCGGCAGCGGGGTCACCGTCGGAGTGGTCGACAGCGGCCTGGCGGCGGCGCATCCCGAGTTCCAGGGCCGCTTCGGCGGCGGCTACGATTTCTTCGTCAAGCGGTTCATGGACGGCACGACGAGCTACGACGGATTCGGCCACGGCTCGCACGTCAGCGGCATCGTCGCCGCGAACCGCGACGGGGTGGGCATGCATGGCGTGGCCTTCGATGCGCGGATATTCGGCCTCAGGATGCCGCCCACGGCGGACGCCGATGTCTCCATGGGCCCGAGCTGGGCGCTCATGGCCACGCTGAACCCGCCCATCGTCAACAACAGCCTGGGCGTCGACAAGTGCTCGCCGAGTTCGCCTCCGCCGTGCAATGTCGCCGATTACGATCAGGCCAAGGCGCTCGCCACCCTGCCCACGGCGATGGAGGGCCTGCGCAGCCTGGCCGCCTCGGGTCCGCTCATGGTCTTTGCCGCCGGCAATTCCTCGCAGCCGAATCCGGACCTGCTCGGCGGCATGCCTTTTCTGTTTTCCGAGTTCGAGAGCCAGTGGCTGACCGTGGTGGCCGTGGGGCCGGACAACCGGATCACCGACTATTCCAACCGCTGCGGCGTGGCGAGCGGCTGGTGCCTGGCGGCGCCGGGCGGGGGCGATGACACGGATCGCGATGGCATCTATTCCGTCCGCAACACGGGCGGGTACGTGCGCGATTCGGGCACCTCGATGGCGGCGCCGCAGGTGGCGGGCGTGGCGGCGCTGGTGAAGCAGGCCTATCCGTTCTTCACCGCGCACAATCTGCAGCAGACCCTCCTCACCACCGCCACGCCGCTGGGCGATCCCGCGGTCTACGGCTGGGGGCTGGTGAACGCGGGCAAGGCGGTGCGCGGGCCGGCGCGGTTCGTGGACGTCTTCGACGTCGATACGCAAGGATACTTTGCCACATTCCACAACGACATCGATGGCGCCGGCAGCCTGGTCAAACGCGGCGCCGGCCAATTGACGCTCGTGGGAGCCAATACCTACACCGGCCCGACCGAGGTCCAGGAGGGCAAGCTCGTGGTCGACGGCTCGCTGGCGTCGACTGTGCGGGTGGCGGCGGCGGGCGCGCTGGGCGGATCGGGGCGCGTGGGCGGCCTGGACAACGCCGGGACAGTGGCGCCGGGCAATTCGGTGGGCACCTTGCGGGTCGATGGCGACTATGTGTCGCGTCCCGGATCGGTGTATGCCGTGGAGGCGGATGCCGGCGGCAACGACCGGATCCAGGTGAGCGGGACGGCCACGCTCGAGGGCGGCATCGTCGAGATCCGGTCCGGCCAGCCATTCCTGGTGGGCAGCCGCTACTCCATCCTGAGCGCGGACGGCGGCATCGTGGGCCGATATGATCAGGCGCGGACCGCACAGGGCCTGGTGTTCCTCGCGCCGGCGCTGGATTATGCGCTGCCCGGCACCCTGCAAGTGGCGATCGAACGCAGCAGGGTCGCCTTCGATCGATACCTGTCCACATCCAACCAGCGGGCCGTGGGGCGCGCGCTGGACGCCGCCTCGGCGGCGCCGCCGGCCGGCCTGGCGGACTTGTACACCCCCATCCTGAATGGATCCGCCGAGTCGCTGGCCGCCGGCATGGACCAGCTCTCGGGCGAGGCGCACGCCAGCACGCGCTCGGCCTTGCTCGAGGCCGGCGGCGCGCTCCGGCGCGCCGTGAGCCGGCGCCTGCGCGACAGCCGCGGGCTCGCCTCGCCGATGGGCGCGCCGATTGCGGGGGCGGCGGGCGCAATGCCGCCGGGCGCGACGTCCGCGGCCTCGGGCCCGCCCCTGTGGATCGAGGTGGTGGGCGGCCGGGACACGATCGATGGGGACGGCAATGCGGCGCGCGTCGCGTCCGATGCTGCGGGCCTGTTCCTGGGCGGCGACGTCGCCATTGCCAACAGCTTGCGCGTGGGCGTGGCCCTCGGGCATGCCGATGGACGTGTTCGCGTGGACGAGCGCGCATCGCGCGCGAACGTCGAGAGCACCACCGGGGCCGTGTACGGCGGCCGCGCCTGGGATCTCGGCACCGCCGGCCGCGTCGACTGGCTGGCGGCTGCGGCCTACACCCGCCATGCCGTCGACAGCTTGCGCGAACTCTCGGCGGGCGGGCTCCAGGCCCTGCGCGCCGATCATGCGGTGCATGCCGTCCAGATCTTCACCGAGCTCAGCCATGCCGTGCCCATGGGCACGGCGAGTGTGCTGGAGCCCTATGTGGGGCTGGCCTGGATGCATCAGCGCAGCGGCGGATTCACCGAATCCGGCGGTGCCGCCGCCCTGCATTCCGATGGCGATACCGACCGCGTGACGATGCTCGCCCTGGGCCTGCGCGGCCGGACGGCATGGTCCGTATCCGGCAAGGACGTGGCCCTGAGCGCCGGGCTGGGCTGGCGCCACGCCGAAGGAGACCTGCGTCCCGCCAGCCGCCTGTCGTTCGCACAGGCCAGGGAGGTCGCCTTCGCCGTCTCGGGCGCACCGATCGCCCGGGACGCCGCGCTCGTCGAACTGGACGCGCAGGTGACCCATGGACACCGGGCGGCCTTCGGCCTGAGCTACGGCGGCCAGTTCGGGCGGGGCGCCACGGCCCACCAAGGTTCGGTGTTTTTCAGGTGGCGGTTCTAGCGACGCCGGGCTTGGGGTGTTGAGCCTCGCAGGAGAGTCCCGGGCTCGGGGGCCAAAAGACTGAATGGCCCCGGTATCCAGCGCCGGCGTTCCCTGAAAGAAAAGCGGGGCCTTGCCGCTAGGCTCGAGTGGCGGCACGTCCTCAAGCTGGCCAATTCGCGACCCCCGATTCCAAGTGCTTGTCGCGCCAGCGGTTTGTCGAGTAGGCCACGAATTGTCCATGCAGTTGTCCACATATTGCGTGGATAAGCGGGGCCGAGCCTGGACGACGGCGGCTGTGCGATTTTTGACCCGGCTTTCCAAGTGGCTGATGTGAAAGCCGATTTCGGGATGTTTCGGTACTTGTCCCTGGGCTTGTCCACATATTGCGTGGAGAACACGCCCGCCGGCGTGGCCCGCGCCAAGGGGCCGCGCCCGCCCGCATCCGTCCGTGCCAATCGTCGGCCGCGCCCGCCCCGCATCCGCCTTTCCTCCCGGGCCGCTAAAATACGCCCGCGTATGCATGGCCGGCGCGGCAGCGGCGTGGATGTTGCGACCGCGGCCGGCCACGGCTGCCGCGGCTCCAGGGGTGGTAGCGCTTGCCGCGACCGCTCCGCCCCGCCCGCTACTTCGAGGACTGAATCATGGACGAGCTGAACAAATTCATCGAAGCAATGCCCGACCTGCATCATATGGCGATCGAGGGGCTGATCACCTTGGTGATCCTGGTGGTGGGCTGGTCGCTGTCCTCTTTTGCGGCGCGGGCGGTGCGTCGCCTGGCCTCGCGTTCTTCGCGCATCGATCCCACGGTGGTGCCGATCCTGCGCAGCACCACCGTTTGGACGATCCGCACGGTGGTGCTGCTGGCGGTGCTGGCGCGCCTGGGGGTGCAGACGGCGAGCCTCATCGCCATGCTGGGCGCCGCGGGCCTGGCGGTGGGCCTGGCCTTGCAGGGCACGCTGCAGAACATCGCGGCGGGCATCATGCTGCTGATCCTGCGGCCCGTGCGGGCCGGCGAGTATGTATCGATCACGGGCCAGGGCGAGGGCACGGTGGACGAGGTGGGCCTGTTCATGACGCGGCTCATCCAGTTCGACGGCGTGCACATCCTGCTGCCCAATAGCTCGGTCTGGGGGAGCGCGGTGATCAATTACAGCCGCAATGCCTCGCGCCGCCTGGACATCGCCGTCGGGGTACGCTATGGCGATGACCTGGACCAGGCGATCGCCGCGCTGCGGGCCCTCGTGGAGGATCGCGACGACGTGCTGCGCGATCCGGCGCCGCGGGTGATGGCCACGGAATATCGCGACAGCGCGGTGATGGTGAACATCCGGGTGTGGACGGCCGCCGACAAGTATTGGGACGTGCGCTTCGATCTCTACCGTGAGGCGGTGCAGGCCTTGCAGCGCGCGGGCCTGAAGACCCCGATCCCCCTGCGCGAGGTGCGCGCGGTGCCGGGCGCCACGCCCGCCGTACCTGCCGCCGGTGATTGAGGAACCGCCTCGATCAGGCCATCTCGCCCGATCCGATCCCAGGGAACCGATTCCAGCGAGTCACCTCGCCGGAACCTACTCCACCATCCGGTTCAGGCGCTCGGCGTCCAGCGGCTTCTGGCCGTTCTCGACGCGCTGGCCCAGCTCCTCCATGGCCTTGCACAGGCGGGTGATGCGTTTTTCCTGGTTGGCGGCGTGGTCGATGAGCTCGTGCAGGACCTGGATCAGCGGATCGTCGTCGCCCCGGCCCACCGCGTAGGCGGCGAACCCGGATCCGGATGCGGCCCCCGCCGGGCGCCCGGCGGCCGGATCCGCGCCCCCGGCAACAGAATCAGGGCCTCCGGCAACGGAATCCCCCCGCCCGCGCCGCAGCAGGTCCCGCAGCGACTTGGCCGTCCAGTCCGTCTGGCAGGGCAGGGGAGCGCCGTCCGCGGCCCGGACGGGGATATCGTCCGGCACGTCCCCGGGGGCCGGCTCCCCGGCGGGGCGGGCCTCATCCTTCAGGATGATGCGGGCGGGATTGCCGACGGCCGTCGCGCCGGCCGGGACGGGCTTGATCACCACCGCGTTCGAGCCGATGCGGGCGTGCGCCCCGACGGTGAAACCGCCCAGGATCTGCGCCCCGGCGCCGACGACCACGCCCTCCTCGAGGGTGGGATGGCGCTTTTCGCCCTTGTACAGGCGGGTGCCGCCCAGGGTCACGCCCTGGTAGATCGTGCAGTCGTCGCCCACGACGGCGGTCTCGCCGATGACGACGCCGAAGCCGTGGTCGATGAAGACCCGCCTGCCGATGCGCGCGCCGGGATGGATCTCGATGCCGGTCAGCAGGCGGCCCAGGTGGGAGACGAACCGTCCCGCCCACAGCCAGCCGCGGCGCCACAGGCCGTGGGCCACCCGGTGCACCAGGATGGCGTGCAGCCCCGGGTAACAGGTGAGGATCTCGATGCGGCTGCGCGCCGCCGGGTCCCGCTGGTGGATGCAGTCGATGTCTTCGCGAAGCTGTGTGAACATGGTCATTCCGTCCTGGGATGCCCCGCCGCGCCGCGGGCGGCGCGCGCGGTCTTGATCATGGCGGTGCACATGCCGCGCAGCATGTCGACCTCGTCGGCGCTGAGGCGGGCGCGGGTCAGGAGCTGGCGCATGCGGGGCAGGAGCTTCTTGGGGTGCAGGGGATCGAGAAAGCCCACCTCGACCAGGGCCTGCTCGAGGTGCCCGAGCATGGCCTGGACGCGCGCGCTGCTGGCCGGGTCGGCGCCCGGATCGTGCCGCGCATGCGTGTCGGGCAGGCGGGCCTCGCCGGTCAGCGGCAGCAGCGCGTAGCGCAGCTCCCAGGCGGCGAGCTGCAGGGCCTGCGAGACGTTGAGCGAGCTGTACTCGGGGTTGGCCGGGATGTGGCAGACGCTCTGGCACAGGGTGATGTCCTCGTTGGACAGGCCCGAGCGCTCGGTGCCCAGCACGATCGCCACCTGGGCGGCGCCCTCCGCCGCGAGGTGCCGCGCCGACTGGCCGGCCGCCTCGCGGATGTCGCAGGGCGGCGGGCCCAGGGCGCGTGCGCGTGCCGTCAGGGCGAAGGACAGGGTGGCCGGGCCCAGCGCCTCGGCGAGGCCGGGATGGATGCGGGCGCGCGCGAGGACGTCGCCCGCGCCGCTGGCCAGGGCGATCGCCTCGGGGTGCGAGAGGACCTCGGGCAGCTCGGGATCGACCAGGTGCAGCTCGCCGAAACCCATGGTCTTGATGGCGCGCGCGGCCGAACCGACGTTGCCGGGATGGCTGGGCCGGACCATGATGAAGCGCACGCGCCCGAATGGGCCGCACACCTCCGGATCGGCGTTTTCAGAGGAATCTTGCGGAGTCATTTAAAATAGAAGACTTTCCATGCCATGGCTGGCGCTTTCATTGCGGATGGCCCCTGCGGCTCGTATCCTTGGCAAGGCAGTTTCTCTCTGGAATCCTATGCATCCGATGCTCAATACCGCCATCAAGGCGGCCCGCCGCGCAGGCACAATCATCAATCGCGCGAGCCTGGATCTCGAACGCCTGAACGTGGCGCGCAAGGGGCCCAAGGATTATGTCACGGAAGTCGACCGTGCCGCAGAGGAGGCCATCATCGACATTTTACGCACGGCCTACCCCGATCACGCCGTCCTGGGCGAGGAGACCGGCGAGCACGGCGCCTCCGGCGACGGGGCGCCGGAATTCCAGTGGGTCATCGATCCGCTGGACGGCACCACGAATTTCATCCACGGCTTTCCGAACTATGCCGTCTCGATCGCGCTGATGCATCGCGGGCAGGCCGTCCATGCGGTGGTCTACGATCCCTCGCGCAACGAGATGTTCACCGCCAGCCGCGGCAGCGGCGCCTTCCTGAACGACCGCCGCGTGCGGGTCTCGGGCTGCACGCGCTACCACGACGCCCTGCTGGCCTCGCACGTCCCCCAGTCCACGGCCTTGCCGGCGAGTTCCCCCTTTTCCTCGATGCTGGGCGATTGCGCGGCGGCGCGCCGCACCGGCTCGGTGGTGCTGGACCTGGCCTACGTCGCCTGCGGGCGGCTGGACGGCTTCTGCGGCGTGCGGCTCAAACCCTGGGACATGGCCGCCGGCAGCCTGCTGGTGCTCGAGGCCGGCGGCCTGCTGTCGGACTTCGAGGGCGAGCAGGGCTGGATGGCCAGCGGCAACATGCTCACGGCCACTCCCAAGCTGTTCCCCCAGATGATCGGCTACCTGGGCGCCTGAGGACCCGCTGATGGAATGGCTGCTGGAGCCCTCCGCATGGGTCGGCCTGTTCACCCTGATCGTTCTCGAGATCGTCCTCGGGATCGACAACCTCGTCTTCATCGCCATCCTGGTCGACAAGCTGCCGCCCAAGCTGCGCGACCGCGCGCGGGTGCTGGGCCTGAGCCTCGCGCTGGCCATGCGCCTGCTGCTGCTCACGCTCATGTCCTGGCTGGTCAAGCTCACCGACCCCATCCTGTCGTTCGGCGGGTTCGCGTTCTCGGGCCGCGACCTGATCCTGATCGGCGGGGGCCTGTTCCTGCTGACCAAGGGCACCTTCGAGCTGCATGACCGCGTCGAGGGGCACACGGCGCGCGCCTCGGGCTCGCGCCTGCACGCCGGCTTCTGGGTGGTCGTCACGCAGATCGTGATCCTGGACGCCGTGTTCTCGATCGACTCGGTCATCACGGCCGTCGGCATGGTCGATCACCTGGCCGTCATGATGATCGCCGTCATCGTCGCGATGGCCATCATGCTGGTGGCGTCCAAGCCGCTCACCCAGTTCGTCAACGCCCACCAGACCGTGGTCATCCTCTGCCTGGGCTTCCTGCTGATGATCGGCTTCTCGCTGCTGGCCGAGGGCTTCAGCTTCGCCGTGCCCAAGGGCTACCTGTACGCGGCCATCGCCTTCTCGGTCATCGTCGAGTCGCTGAACCAGCTCGCGCGCCGCAACCTGCGCCGCGCCGAGTCGCGCCGGCCGATGCGCGAGCGCACCGCCGAGGCGGTCATGATGCTGCTGGGCCACCGCCCCGTGGTGGCGGGCCCCGAGTTCGAGCCCGGCATGGCCGAGCAGGCGCCGATCGAGGCCTTCGGCGACGAGGAGCGCAACATGGTGAGCGGCGTGCTGACCCTCAGCGACCGCAACGTGCATTCGGTGATGACGCCGCGCACGGACGTCTCGTGGATCAACCTCGAGGCCGATCCGGCCGAGCTGCGCGAGCAGATCACCCGGGAGCCCCACAGCTTCTTCCCGGTCTGCCGCGGCTCGCTCGACGAGGTCGTGGGGATCGGCCGCGCCAAGGAATTGATCACCGACCTGCTGGTCCACGGCAGCATCCGCGAGACGCGCCTGCGCGAGCCCATCATCGTGCACGAGTCGATCGAGATCCTGCAGCTCATGGACACGCTCAAGCGCTCGCACGGCCTGCTCGTGCTGGTGGCCGACGAGTTCGGCTCCATCGTCGGGGTGGTCACGCCGATCGACATCTTCGAGGCGATCGCGGGCGAGTTTCCCGACGAGGACGAGATCCCCGACATCATCGACCAGGGCAATGGGCGCTGGCGCGTCGACGGCGCGGCCGACCTGCACCATCTCGAGCAGGTGCTGCACACCGACGGCCTGGTGGACGACGACGAGGAATACGCCACGATCGCGGGCTATCTGCTCGAGCGCTTCGGCCGCCTGCCGGCGGTGGGGGATTCCTGCGAGCTCGTGCATGAGGACGTGCCGGCCTTCCGCTTCACGGTGGTCCAGATGGACGGACGGCGCATCGCGACCGTCCAGATCGAGCGGATCGAACCTCCCGATCCCGATGCCGGCACCGAATCGGCGAGTTAGGAACCTTCAATGGACGACAGCGTTTGGTTTTTGTTGAAGGCCCTGTTCCTGGGCCTGGTGGAAGGCTTCACCGAATTCATCCCGGTCTCGAGCACGGCGCACCTGCTGCTGGTGGGCGACTGGATCGGTTTTTCCTCGGGCAACGACAAGGTGTTCGAGGTCGTCATCCAACTGGGCTCCATCCTGGCGGTGATGTGGGTGTTCCGCCAGCGCATCCTGCGCCTCGTGAGCGGCTTTTTCCGCGGCGATCCGCAAGAGCGCCGCTTCGTGGCGAACCTCGCGATCGCCTTCCTGCCGGCCGCCGTGATCGGCGCCCTGGGCATCCGCTACGTCAAGGCGCTGTTCCACCATCCGGGGGTGTTCGCCATCACCCTGGCGCTGGGCGGGCTCATCATGCTGTGGGTCGAGCGCCGGCCGCGCCATGCCAGGCGGCCGGGCGACGAGGCCGAGACCGAGGTCTCGCAGCACGCCAGCGCGCACGCGCTGGAGCAGATCAGTTGGAAGCAGGCCCTGGCCGTGGGCTGCGCCCAGGTGATCGCGATGGTGCCGGGCACCTCGCGCTCGGGCGCCACCATCATCGGGGGCATGCTGGCCGGCATCGACCGGCGCACGGCCACCGAGTTCTCGTTCTTCCTCGCCATGCCGACGATGCTGGCGGCCGCCGTCTACGATCTGTACAGGCATGGGGCCGCGCTGAACGATGCGCAGGGCCTGGCGATCGTCGTGGGCTTTCTCGGGGCGTTCTTCAGCGCCCTGGTGCTGGTGCGCGCGGTGCTCGCCTTCGTGGCGCGGCGGACCTACCGGCCCTTCGCCTGGTATCGCATCGGGCTGGCCGTGATCGTGGCCTTCTGGGTGCTGCTCTGAGCCTCTGAGGCCTTTCAGCCCCCGAGGCCTTCCAGCCTATCGGCCCCCGAGCCGCGGCGGCGCCGGGCGCCAGCCGGGCGCTAGGACTCGTCGAGCACCAGGCGGGGGCCGCCGGCCTCCAGGACCAGCCAGCCGCCGCGCGCGGGCGATCCGTCGTGGTCCCAGTCGGGCAGGACGAAGCGCCGGCAGGCGCGCCCGTCCACGACCAGCTCGTGCACCGCCGGCCGGTGGGTATGGCCGTGGATCAGCACCCCGCTGCCCGAGGCCGCGAGCGCCCGCTCGATGGCCCGGGGATTGACGTCCATGATCCGCATGGATTTCGTGCCGCGCGCCCGGCGGCTGCGCGCGCGCGCCCAGGCGGCGATGCGCCGGCGCGCGGCCAGCGGCAGGGCGAGGAACGCGCGCTGCACCCAGGGCGCCCGCACCACGCGCCGCAGGCGCTGGTAGCCGGTGTCGTCCGTGCAGTATTGGTCGCCGTGGGCGAGCAGCGCCGCGCCGGCGGCGGTGTCCAGCAGGACCTCATCGTCGAGCAGCCGCGCCCCCAGGCTGCGGGCGAGCGCCGCGCCCATCAGGAAATCGCGGTTGCCGCGCCCCAGCCACAGCGGGATCTCGCGCGCGGTGTCGCGCAGGGCCGCGAGGGCCCGGGACAGCCAGGGGGGCGGGTCGCGCAGGGCATGATCGTCGCCGATCCAGGCCTCGAAGATGTCGCCGCAGAGGATCAGGGCGTCGGCCTCGCGCCGCGCGCGCTCGAGAAAGCGCAGGAAAGCCGCCGCCGTGCGTGGATTGTGTTCGCCCAGGTGGATGTCCGAGGCGATCCAGACCGTGCCCGGCAGCGTGAGCCTATTCAACCAGGGTGGCGCTTTCGATGATGACGTCATCGACCGGGACGTCCTGGTGGAAGCCCTTGTTGCCGGTCTTGACCTGCTTGATCGCATCGACCACCTCGGTGCCCTCGATCACCTTGCCGAAGACGGCATAGCCCCAGCCGTTGGAGGTGGGCGCGGTGAAGTTGAGGAAATCGTTGTCGGCGACGTTGATGAAGAATTGCGCGGTGGCCGAGTGCGGATCGGCCGTGCGGGCCATGGCCAGCGTGTAGCGGTCGTTCTTGAGGCCGTTGTTGGCCTCGTTCTCGATGGGCGAATGGGTTTGTTTCTGTTTCATCCCCGCCTCGAAGCCGCCGCCCTGGATCATGAAGTTGTTGATGACGCGATGAAAGATCGTGCCGTCGTAGAAGCCTTCCTTGGCGTAGGTGAGGAAGTTCTCGACGGTCTTGGGGGCTTTTTCGGCGTCGAGCTCGATCAGCATGTCGCCTTTGTTGGTGTGCAGCCTGACTTGGGGGTGGTCGTTCATGGTCTTGCCTTGGTCGTGGGTGGATGAGCCTTGCGCGACGCTCGCGGCGCCCGGAATCAGGGCGGCGGCGCAGGCCAGGCACAGGACGCGTATCCAGGAGGGCAGGATACGAAGGAATGCGGAAACGGGAATCATCGCGGCGGGCCTCCGGGGCATGGGACCGCTATTGTGCCGCATCGGCGGGCGCGGTGCGCGCGGCGGCCGGAGGTGTCGGCGCGGAGCCGCCTCGCGCCGCCCGCGCCCGGGAGAAGGCCCTTTGCGCGAGGCCGGTCTCGACGTGGCCGAGGTTTTCGAGGGCCGGCGCGAAATCCGGATCGGTCACCAGGGCGGTCAGCAAGGCCTCGCGGGCGAGGTCGAGCTGGCCCTGGCGGACGTATTCGATGGCCAGGGCGTTCCAGGGCTCGGGCAGCTCGGGGAAATCGATGGTCATGCGGCGCCATATGGCGATCGCCTCGTCGTGGCGGCCGAGGTCGGCCAGGGCGCGTCCATGCAGGTACATGAGCTGGACGTCGGTGCCCAGGCTGCCCTCGTCCTCGCGCTGGGCCTGGCGCTTGCGGATCAGGTCCAGCGCGGCCTCGGCCCGTCCCGCGTCCAGCATCGTCTCGATGTGGCGGGCGACCTGGGAAGGCGTCAGGGGGATCGCGGTGTTGACGCCGGGGGTGGCCGCCTGCAGCAGGTCGGCGAAGGCCTGCCAGCCGCGCTCGGGCGGCGGCGCCTCGGTGAACTGGCCGGTCTTGGGATCGAAGACGGGGTCCGCCACGGTCGCGCCGTCCGCGTTAAGATGGGCCGATGGGCTTTGGGCGGCCGCGGCCGCCATGCATGCGCACAGGGCCACTACGGAAAAACAATGTCGAATCACGGCTGTGGGGGCCTATGTCTGGGACTGAGGAAAATCGTCGGGGGAAGGTATACTTGTCAGCTCATTTTAGCCTTGCCGTGCGCGCGACGCCCGTGGCGGGCACGGCCGGCGCCGTGCCTCGCGGCCGCCGTCCCGCCGCCTTCCGCGTTCCTGCCTGACCGACCATGCTGCACATTTATAACACCCTTTCGCGCCGCAAAGAGGCCTTCGATCCCATCGAGCCGGGGGCGGTGCGGATCTACGTGTGCGGCATGACGGTCTACGATTTCTGCCACCTGGGGCACGCCCGCATGCTCGTCGGCTTCGACGTGGTGCAGCGCTGGCTGCGGGCGAGCGGCCTGCGCGTGAATTTCGTGCGCAACATCACCGACATCGACGACAAGATCATCCGCCGCGCCGTCCAGAGCGGCCGGCGCATGCGCGAGGTCACCGATTTCTTCATCGAGGCCATGCGCGCCGACGAGCGCGCGCTGGGGGTCCAGCCGCCCGACGCCGAGCCGCGCGCCACCCAGTACGTGGGCCAGATGCTCGACATCATCGGCCGGCTCGAGGCGCGCGGCCTGGCCTATCGCGGCGAGGACGGCGACGTCAATTTCCCGGTGCGCAAGTTCCCGGGCTACGGCAAGCTCTCGGGCAAGTCCCTGGACGACCTGCGCGCCGGCGAGCGCGTGGCGGTGGCCTCGGGCAAGCACGACCCGCTGGACTTCGTCCTCTGGAAGGCCGCCAAGGCCGACGAGCCCGACGAGTCCCGCTGGCCGTCCCCCTATGGGCCGGGACGGCCCGGCTGGCACATCGAGTGCTCGGCCATGAGCCACGCCTTGCTGGGCATGCCGCTGGACATCCACGGCGGCGGCCCCGACCTCAAGTTCCCCCACCACGAAAACGAGATCGCCCAGAGCGAGGGGGCCTTTGGCGGCACCCTGGCGCGCGTCTGGATGCACTGCGGGCCCATGATGGTGGATGCGGAAAAGATGTCCAAGTCCCTGGGCAACTTCCAGCGCATCCGCGACACGCTGGCCGGCGGGACGCCCTCCGAGGACGTCGCCGGCTACGAGGCCAATCCGCGCGAGGCCGAGATGCTGCGGTTCTTCATCGTGCGCAACCACTACCGCAGCGTCCAGAACTACGCCCCCGACAACCTGCTCGACGCCCAGCATGCGCTCGACAGGCTCTATCAGACCCTGGCGAACGTGCCGCCCGCGCCGGTTGGCATCGATTGGGACCAGCCCGCGGCGGCGGCCTTCAAGGCCGCCATGGACGACGATTTCAACACCTCCGGCGCGGTCGCCGTGCTGTTCGACCTGGCCGGCCAGGCCAACCGCGAGCGTTCGGCGCAGGCCAGCGGCCTGATGCGCGCCCTGGGCGGCGTGCTGGGCCTGCTGCAGGGCGATCCCGAGGCCTACCTCAAGTCTCCCACCCGCTACCTGGGCGGCGCCGCGGCGGGCCCGGGGCTGGACGCCGCGGCCGTCGACGCGCTCGTGGCCGAGCGCGCGCGGGCCAAGGCGGCCCGGGATTTCGCGCGCGCCGACCGGATCCGCGCCGAGCTGCGCGAGCAGGGCGTCGAGCTCGAGGACAAGGCGGGCGGCGTGACCCAATGGCGCAGGGTGTAGGCATGGACGCCCTGAGCCGCCCATTGCCCCAATGCGTCCGGCCCGCCTACTGGGACCGCGCCTGCGAGCACCTGATGCGGCGCGACCGCATCCTGCGCAAGCTCATCCCGGCCTTCGGCGACGAATCCATCGCGGCGCGGCGCAGCCCCTTTGCCACGCTCGCGCGCATCGTGGTCGGCCAGCAGATCTCGCCTTCCCTCGGGCGCGAGCTGTGGGGGCGCCTGCTGCGGGGCTGCGGCGCCGAGCCGACGGCGGCCTGCATCGCCGGCCTCGACGAGGAGGCGCTGCGCGCCATGGGCCTGTCGCGCCGCAAGGCGCAGTACCTGCTGGACCTGGCTGAATATTTCGAGGCGCATGGCGAGAGGGCCGGGCGCTGGGACGGCATGGACGACGCGGCGGTGATCGCCGAGCTGTGCGCGATCCGCGGCGTCGGGCGCTGGTCGGCCGAGATGTTCCTGATCTTCAACCTGGGCCGGCCCGACGTCCTGCCGCTGGACGACACCGCGCTGCTCAAGGCGATCTCCCACCATTATTTCAGCGGCGAGCCCGTGTCGCGCTTCGAGGCGCGCGAGGTTGCGCAGGCCTGGGCGCCGTGGCGCACCGTCGCCAGTTGGTATTTGTGGCGTAGCATGGACGCCGGCGCCGTCGAATACTGAATTGCATACCCCTGGAAAACAGTGCTCATGCGAAATACTTTCCTAGAATTCGAACAACCCCTGGCGGAACTCGACAACAAGATCGAGGAACTGCGCTTCGTGCAGGCGGACTCGGCGGTGGACATCTCCGAGGAGGTCAGCCGGCTGCAGCAAAAGAGCCAGTCCCTGGCCAAAAGCATCTATTCCAAGCTCACGCCGTGGCAGACCGCCCTGGTCGCGCGCCACCCCCAGCGCCCCTACACGCTGGACTACGTGCGCGAGCTCTTCACCGATTTCCACGAGCTGCACGGCGACCGGATGTACGCCGACGACCAGTCCATCGTCGGCGGGCTGGCGCGCTTCAACGGCACCCCGTGCATGGTCATCGGCCATCAAAAGGGCCGCGACACCAAAGAGCGCGCCATGCGCAATTTCGGCATGCCGCTGCCCGAGGGATACCGCAAGGCCCTGCGCCTGATGCGGCTGGCTGAAAAATTCCGCCTGCCGGTCTTCACCTTCGTCGACACCCCGGGCGCCTATCCCGGCGTGGGCGCCGAGGAGCGCGGGCAGTCCGAGGCCATCGGCCACAATCTGTTCGCCATGGCCGGCCTCAAGGTCCCCATCATCGTCACCATCATCGGCGAGGGCGGGTCGGGCGGCGCCCTGGCGATCGCCGTGGGCGACGTGGTGATGATGCTGCAGTACGCCACCTACTCGGTGATCTCGCCCGAGGGCTGCGCCTCGATCCTGTGGCGCAGCGCCGACAAGGCCGCGGCCGCGGCCGAGGCCCTGGCCATCACGGCGCCGCGCCTCAAGGACCTGGGCTTGATCGACCGGGTGGTCAACGAGCCCGTGGGCGGCGCCCACCGCGACCCGGTCACCATGGCCCGCCAACTGCACCGCGCCCTGGCCGACGCGCTGCGCCAGGTCTCGGGCCTCGAGACCGACGAGCTCCTGCGCCTGCGCCACGAACGCATCGCGGCCTACGGGCGTTTCCAGGAAACGCGTTCCTGAGGCCCCTCGGCACGGCGGGAGGAGGCGTCTTGGGCGCCCGAGCGGCTGATTGCGATCCGGAACTGCTCGAGCCGGTGCGCCGGGCGCTGGCCGGCGGCGACGGCGCCTCGGTCGCGGTGGCGCTGAGCGGCGGCGCGGACTCGGCCATGCTCGCGCTGCATGCGGCGCGCGCCGCCCGCGAGGCGGGCCGCGTCCTGCATGCCTTCCACGTCCATCACGGCCTGCAGGCCGATGCCGACCAGTGGCAGGCCCATGCGCATCGCCTGGCCGCGCGGCTCGGGATCTCCTGCCACAGCCTGCGCGTCGAGGTGGCCGTCCGCGGCGACGGCATGGAATCGGCGGCCCGCGACGCGCGCTACGGCGCCTTTGCGCAGCTCGCGGCCGTGACGGGCGTGGGCACGATCCTGCTCGCCCATCATCGCGACGACCAGGCCGAGACGGTGCTGTTGCGTTTGCTGCGCGGCGCCGGCCCGCTGGCGCTGGCGGCCATGGCCCCCGAGACCATGCGCGACGGCCTGCGGTACCTGCGCCCCTGGCTCGATGTGCCGCGCGAGCGCATCCTGCGCTGTGCCCGCCGCCATGGCGAGGCCAGCGGCTGGTGGCCCGTCGACGATCCCAGCAACGCGGATCCGCACTACGCCCGGGCCGCCCTGCGCGAGCGCCTCGCGCCCGTGCTCGACGAGCGCTGGCCGGGGTGGCGGGACACCCTCGCGCGGCACGCGCGCCAGGGCCGCGAGCTGGCGCTGCTGGTCGACGAGGTCGCCCGCGCGGACTGGGCCGGGCTGGATCCCTCGGCCGACGGCACGGAATTCTCGCTGGCGGCCTGGCGGCTGCTGCCGCCGGCCCGCCAGGCCCTGGCGCTGCGCCACTGGCTGGGCCTGCACGGCCTGCGCGCGCCCAGCGCCGCCCGCCTGGACGAGCTCATGCGGCAACTGCGCGGCCTGCACGCCCTGGGCCATGACCGGAACATGCGCATGCGCCACGACGGCCGCTGGATCGCCTGCGTGCGCGGGCGCGTCATCCTCCGCCCGAAAACACAGGTAGAATAAACAGTTTTTTGGCGCGCATGCCGGCTTTGGGCGCGCGTGCGCCTCCCGCATCCACCCCTTTTCGATCGCACCATGTCTCTCATCGTTCAAAAGTACGGCGGCACCTCGATGGGATCCGTCGAACGCATCCAGAACGTCGCGCGCCGCGTCGCCAAGTGGCACGCCGCCGGCCACCAGGTCGTGGTCGTGCCCTCGGCCATGTCCGGCGAGACCAATCGCCTGCTGGGCCTGGCCCGCGAAATCTCGCCCCAGCCGGATCCGCGCGAGCTCGACATGCTGGCGGCCACCGGCGAGCAGGCGAGCAGCGCCCTGCTCGCCATCGCGCTGATGCGCCAGGGCGTGGCCGCGCGCAGCTACGCCGGCTGGCAGGTGCCGGTGCGCACCGACAGCGCCTACACCAAGGCGCGCATCCACTCGATCGACGACGCGCGCATCCGCGCCGACCTGGATTCCGGCCGCGTGGTCATCGTCACCGGCTTCCAGGGCGTCGACGACGAGGGCAACATCACCACCCTCGGCCGCGGCGGCTCCGACACCTCGGCGGTCGCGGTGGCCGCCGCGATGGGGGCCGACGAATGCCTGATCTTCACCGACGTCGACGGGGTCTACACCACCGACCCGCGCGTCGTCCCCGAGGCCCGGCGCATGAACGTGATTTCCTTCGAGGAAATGCTCGAGATGGCGTCCCTGGGCTCCAAGGTCCTGCAGATCCGCTCGGTCGAATTCGCCGGCAAATACCACGTCCCGCTGCGCGTGCTGTCCTCGCTGACCGATCCCATGATCCCGGTCGAGGAGGAAATGCACTCGGGCACACTCATCACCTTCGAGGAAGACCAGAAAATGGAAACCGCCGTTGTCTCGGGCATCGCCTTCAGCCGCGACGAGGCCAAGATCACCCTGCGCAACGTCCCCGACACCCCGGGCGTGGCCTATGCGATCCTGGGCCCCGTGGCCGCCGCCAACATCGACGTCGACATGATCCTGCAGAACATCTCGTCGCAGGGGATGACCGACTTCTCCTTCACGGTCAACCGCAACGATTTCGCCCGCACGCTCGAGCTGCTGCGCAACCAGGTCGCCCCCGCCGTCGGGGCCGGAGAGGTGGTCTCCGACGACAAGGTGGCCAAGGTCTCGATCGTCGGCATCGGCATGCGCAGCCACGTCGGCGTCGCCAGCCTGATGTTCCGCACGCTCGCCGAGGAAGGCATCAACATCCAGATGATCAGCACCTCCGAGATCAAGACCTCGGTGCTGATCAACGACAAGTACATGGAACTCGCCGTGCGCGCGCTGCACAAGGCCTTCGAACTCGACCAGGAATCCGTCCGGCCCGAGGCCAAAGCCAGCGAATCCGCGGCCTGAGCCCAAGAGATCCTGTGTTAGAATGCCGGTCTTGTCCGGAGACGTGGCCGAGTGGTTGAAGGTACTCCCCTGCTAAGGGAGCATGCGGC
>JBIQHJ010000067.1:0-18197 GCA_044508625.1 Alcaligenaceae bacterium | reverse complement strand
CCTCGATCATGGCCTTCATCAGCTCGAAGGCGTTGAGCACGCCGCCGAAGCCGGCCTCGGCATCGGCCACGATGGGCGCGTAGTAGTCGATGTAGCCCTCGTCGCCGGGATTGCGCCCCTCCATCCACTGGATCTGGTCACAGCGGGTCAGGGCGTTGTTGATCCGGCGCACCACGCTGGGCACCGAATTGGCGGGGTACAGGGACTGGTCGGGATACATTTCGCCGGCGATGTTGGCATCGCCCGCCACCTGCCAGCCCGACAGGTAGATGGCCTTGAGCCCGGCCTTGACCTGCTGCATGGCCTGGTTGCCCGTGAGCGCGCCCAGCGCGTTGACGAAGTCCTCCTCGTGCAGCAGCCGCCACAGGCGCTCGGCGCCGCGGCGCGCCAGGGTGTGCTCGACGACCACGGAGCCCCGCAGGCGCACCACCTCGTCGGCGCCGTAGCCCCGCTTGATCCCCTGCCAGCGCGGATCCTCGGCCCATTGGCGCTGCAATTCGCGCACTTCGCTCTCACGTGTCTTCATGATCATGCTCCTCGATGAAAGAAAGAAGGAAGAAATCGTTGAGGAATAGTCTATGCCGATGATGCGGCGCACACAGCCCTTATGTCTTATATAAGACAAAAAATCTTCTTCATAGTAATCAATGTGTTAAGTTGATATTTTCATGTTATGAAAATATTTTTCTCTTTGCGAAAGAAGGATGTCCGCAATGCAGCATATCGCTTTTCACATTGCGAAACGGTTTGCGCACGATCCGGAATCGCGGGCTGCGGGGCTGCGGGGCTGCGGGGCTGCGGGGCCGCCGGGGCCGCGAGGCCGCCGGGGCTACAATCGGGGCATCCCCCCGATCGACCTCTCAGCCCCGCCATGTCCCCCTCCCCCTACAGCGACAGTCCCCTGGGCCGCAGCGTGCCCGGTCCCACGGGATACGACGCCGCCCTGCTCCATCCCATCGCCCGCGCCGACACGCGCGCCGGCATGGACCTGCCGGCCCCGGCCCACGGCGCCGACATCTGGAACGCCTACGAGCTGTCCTGGCTGAACGCGCGCGGCAAGCCGATCGTCGCCATGGGCCGCTTCACCTTCCCCGCCGACAGCCCCAGGCTGATCGAATCGAAATCCCTCAAGCTCTACCTGAACGGCTACAACGACGAGCGCTTCGAGCATCCCGACATCGTGCGCCAGCGGATCCAGGCCGACCTCTCGCGCGCCAGCGGCAAGTCCGTCCACGTCGAGATCCTGCCGGTGCGGCCCGCCTTCGAGCTCAGTTGCCAGGCCCTGGCGGGCCACTGCATCGACGACCTCGACATCGAGATCGACACCTACGATCCCGCGCCCGAGCGGCTGCGCACGACCGAGCCCGCGCCCTTCGTGCGCGAGACACTGGTGTCCGAGCTGCTGAAATCCAACTGCCCCGTCACCGGCCAGCCCGACTGGGCGAGCCTGCAGATTCGCTACGCCGGCCCGCGCATCGACCGCGAGGGCCTGCTGGCCTACATCGTGTCGCTGAGGCGGCACAATGAGTTCCACGAGCTGTGCGTGGAAAAGATCTACGGGGAAATCATGCGGCGCTGCCAGCCCCAGGAATTGCTGGTCTACGCGCGCTACACGCGGCGCGGCGGCCTGGACATCAATCCCTGGCGCGCCAGCCACCGGCCCGAGTCCATCGGACACGCGCGCACGCTGCGCCAGTAGGCGCGCCCGACCAGCGGCTAATGGCCGCGCGCGATCTGGTCGCGGACCTGCTGGCGGAATTCGACCGGGCTCAGCCCGACATGCTTGCGGAAAAAGCGGCTGAAGTACACCTCGTCCTCGAAACCGAGGCGGCCCGCCAGCACCTTGATGGCGTCCGACGTATAGACCAGGTCGCGTTGCGCCTCGCGGACCAGGCGGGCATCGATCACGGCCGAGGCCGGCATCCCCAGGACGTCCCTGCACAGGCGCGAAAGATTGCCCACCGTCATCCCCAGCTCGTCCGCGTAGACGGCCAGGGCCGCATGGTCCCTGAAGCGATGGTCCACCAGCTCGCGGAATTTCTGGATCTGCCGCGCCTTGCGGGTGCTGCCCGCCCGCAGCGGCAGCCCCTTGCTGTGATGGATGCGCCCGATCCGCATCATCAGCGCGGACAACAGGGACATGCAGATCCCCGCCTGGCCGACCCGATGGCTGCGGAACTCGGCGAAGATCGCCTCGAACAGGGGGGCGAGCTCTCCGGCGTCGGGATCGTTCTCGTCGAACTCCATCACGATCGGCTCGCGCACCGCGTGCAGCATGTCGGGCTCGGACGCCCCCACCATCAGTTCCAGCACGTGCTGCACCGCCGTGATCACGGGTCCGTCCACCTCGGGCAGGAATCGGAACGAATGCACTATCTGTTCTGGAATTGACAAAATGCACGGCGCCTTCACGTGCCAGATCCGGCCACCGATCCCCACGGCGCCGCCCCCTCGCGTCAGGTGCAGGACCTGGATGAACGATTGATGCAGATGGGGCTTTATTTCCCAGTTGTTCGGCGAAGATCGCTTGGGAATCGATTCGATGTGCACCGAATCGACCCAATGATCGAGGCCATGCGTGGCATACAAACCGTAGCTAGGGATTTCCCGCATGCCTCTTTCTCACCGCCCAGGAAATGCACGAATTGTCCTGCCACATGCATGAATTGTCAATTCAATAGGCCTCAAATATCCAGATAATGAAAAAGACCACACGGCCTCCCGGCACCCTCTGGAAGACCGGCAGACACCGCGCATCGAACGGAGACAAGCATGCGAGATTCCCATTGGCTCGGACTTCAGGGCCGCACCTGCGTCGTGACCGGCGCCGCCCACGGCATCGGCCAGGGCATTGCACGAGCCCTGGCCGATGCCGGCGCCCGCGTCGCCCTGCTGGACCACGACGCCGCCGCCTGCGAACAGGCCGCGGCCGCCCTGCGGACGGAAGGGGCCGATGCAACCGCGTTCGCGTGCGACACATCGGATCCCGACAGCGTCGCCCGCACGGCGGCCGCGGTGCGCGAGGCGCTGGGCCCCTGCTCCGGCCTGGTCAACAATGCCGGCATCCTGCGGTCCGGCGCCCTCCAGGACCTCGACCTGCGGGAATGGAACCAGGTGCTGAACGTCAACCTGACGGGCTACCTGCTGACGGCGCGGACCTTCGCCGTCCAGATGCGGGACGCGGGCGGAGGCAGCATCGTGCACATCGCCTCGATCTCGGGCAGCTTTCCCCAGACCCGCAGCGGCGCCTACAGCGCCAGCAAGGCGGGCGTCATGCTCATGTCGCGCCAGATGGCCGTCGAATGGGGCACGGACGGCATCCGAAGCAATACGATCTGCCCCGGCATGATCCGCACGCACCTGTCGGCGGCCTTCTATGCCGATCCCGCCAATGAGCAGCGGCGCGCCGCCATGACCGCCAGCCGCAGGGTCGGAGAGACGGCCGACATCGCCAATGCGGCCCTGTTCCTGCTCAGTTCCCGGTCCGGCTACATCAATGCCGCCGACCTCGCCGTGAACGGCGGCATGGACGCCATGCTGATGGACATGGTCCCGCGGCCGGGCTTCAACGACGCGGCATCCCCTTCCACGACCCAGGAATGAGCATCGACATGAACACGCTTCCATTGCAGGACGGTGCGCACTGCGACGTCCTGGTGATCGGCGCCGGCGCCGCCGGATTGACGACCGCGATCGTCGCCGCCAAGCAGGGCCTGAAAGTCATCGTGGCCGAAAAGGCCCCGGTGTTCGGCGGCACCGCCGCCTATTCCGGGGGCGTCCTCTGGATACCCGGCAATCACATTGCGCGCCGGGCGGGCATCCCGGACACCCGGGAAGCGGCCCGGACCTACATCCGCAACGAGGCCGGGGCGCATTTCGACCCGGAAGCCACCGACGCCTTCCTGGACGCGGCCCCCGAGATGGCGGAATTCTTCGACCGCGAGACCCACCTCCAGTTCATCCCCTCGCCGTATCCCGACTACCATCCCGACCGCGAGGGCGGCTCGCAGCAAGGGCGGTCGATCCTCGCCAAGCCCTTCGACATCCGCGCCCTGGGACCGGACATGAGGCGCCTGCGCCCGCCCCTGCGCACGATCACCTTCATCGGCATGATGTTCAATTCATCGAACGCGGACATCAGGCACTTCTTCAACGCGACCCGGTCCCTGCCTTCGTTCCTCTACGTCGCCCGGCGGCTGGCCGCCCACCTCAAGGAACTGGCCCTCTACCGCCGCGGAGTCAATGTCACGAGCGGGAACGCGCTCATGGCGCGCCTGGCGAAAACGGCCCTGGACCTGGACATCCCCATCCACACCGGCTGCCCGGCCTCGAGGCTGATCGAGGAAGGCGGCCGCATCACGGGCGCGGTGCTGGCCACGCCTCGAGGCGAGGTCCGCGTCCTTGGCGACCGCGCCGTGGTCCTCGCTTCCGGCGGCTTTCCGCAGGACGACGAGCGCACCAGGAAAATCTACCCGCACCTGCGGCGCGGCGGGGAACACCTGTCCCCGGCGCCCATCGAAAACACGGGCGACGGGATCCGGATGGCGGAAGGGCTGGGCGCCTCGCTGACCATGGATTATCCCAATGCCTCGGCCTGGATGCCCGTTTCCCGCGTCCCGTATGGCCGCGGCCGGTACGGCGTATTTCCCCACCTGCTGGACCGCTACAAGCCGGGCGTGATCGGCGTCCTGCGCAACGGCCGGCGCTTCACCAACGAATCGAACTCCTACCACGACGTCGGCGAGGCCATGATCGGCGCCTGCGCCCCCTCGAAGGAAACCGCGATGTGGCTGATCTGCGACCAGGCCACCATCGGCAAGTACGGCCTGGGCTACGCCAAGCCGGCCCCCATCCCCCTGGGGCCGATGCTGCGGCGCGGCTATCTGCAAAAGGGACGCACGCTGAAGGAACTGGCGCAGGCCGCCGGCATCGACCCCGACGGACTCGAGGCGACGGTCCGCGCCTACAACGAACATGCGGTGCATGGCGAGGACCCCCAGTTCCACCGGGGCTCCACGGCGTTCAACCGCTACCTGGCCGATCCGGACCACCGGCCCAATCCCTGCGTCGCCCCCATCCTGCACGGCCCCTTCTACGCCCTGAAGCTGATCATGGGCGACCTCGGCACCTTCGACGGCATCCGCACCACCGTGGCGGGCGAAGTCCTGGACGACCGATCCAGGCCGATTCCCGGCCTCTACGCCGCGGGCAACGACCGGGCCAGCATCATGGGCGGCAGCTACCCCGCCGCCGGCATCACGCTGGGGCCGAACATGGCCTTCAGCTACATCACGGCGCGGCACATCGCCCGGGCGGGCGCCTGAAACCGCCCCCCACCCAACAACGAGGAGACAGCCTCCATGCATACCGATACGACGCTTTCCCTGGTCGATCACAGGATCTATACCATCGCCCTGCGCAAGATGCCGGAATTCCTGGAGGTCTTCGATCGGCTGGCCATGCCGATCCTGCTGGAGACCCTGGGCAATCCCATCGGCATCTACACCAGCCACGTCGGCCCGCTCAACCAGGTCGTGCACCTGTGGGCCTACAGGGACCTGGCGGACTACCAGGAGCGCTGCCGCCGGCGCGATGCGCACCCGGATTTTCCCGCCTACCTCGAAGCCTCCGGCCCGCTGATCGTGGCGCAGGAAAACCGCCTGCTGATGCTCGCCCGGCTGCCCCGCATGCAGGGACGCCTCCAATGACGCCCGCCTCCGATCCAAGGCCCGTGGCCGTGGTCACGGGCGCGGCCACCGGCATCGGCTGGGCGACGGCCCGCCTGCTCGCCGCCGAAGGCCACCGCCTGGGCCTGCTGGACCTGGACGGCGCCCGGGCCCAGGCGCGCGCCGCCGAACTCGGCCCGGACCATCTCGGGCTGGCCTGCGACGTCGCCGCCGAAGCGGACGCCGGCGCGGCCATCGCCCGCACCCTGGAGCGGTTCGGCCGCATCGACGTCCTGGTGAACAACGCGGGCATCGGCGACCAATCCGCCGCCACCGTCGACCAGACCGTCGAGCGCTTCGACCAGGTCCTGCACACCCACCTGCGCGGCACGTTCCTGATGTGCCGCGCCACGGCCGCGCACATGCTCGCCCGGAAACGCGGAGCCATCGTCAACCTGGGCTCGATCGCGGGCATGGCCGGCATCCCGGGACGCAACGCCTATTCCGCCGCCAAGGCCGGCATCGTCGCAATGACCCGCTCGATGGCCTGCGAATGGGCACGCGGCGGCATCCGGGTGAACGCCGTCGCGCCGGGCTACACCCGCACGGCCCTGGTGGAGGAACTGGAAGCCCGCCACGCCATCGACACGCAGGGCATCGCGGCGCGCACGCCGATGGGGCGCCTGGCGCGGCCCGAGGAAATCGCGGCCGTCATCGCCTTCCTGGCGTCGGACCGGGCCAGCTACGTCACCGGCGCGACCATCCCCGCCGACGGCGGCTGGCTCGCCCTGGGCGCGCCCGAAGGCTCACTGGCGCCGCAAGGCGACTGACCCCGTCACGGAGGCTCGTGCACACCATGCTTGCCATCAACATCATCAACGGCCTGGTCTACGGCGCCCTGCTGGCCATCGTCGCCTCGGGGCTGGCGCTGATCTACGGCCTGCGGCGCGTCGTCAACTTCGCCCATGGCTCGCTCTACATGCTGGGCGCCTACATCGGCTATACGGTCGCGATCCACGCGGGCTTCTGGGCCGCGCTGCTGGTCGCGCCCCTGGCCATGTTCCTCATCGGCGTCCTGCTCGATCGCTACGGCCTGAGGCTGCTGCGCGACTACGATCCGCTCAGCGTGATACTGGTCACCTTCGGCCTGCTGCTGATCGTCGAGGACCTGGTCCAGACCCTCTGGGGCAAGGGCAACCTGTCCCTGTCCGAGCCCGGCATCCTGAGCCATTCGCTGCACGTCGCGGGGATGACGCTCCCGGCCTACCGGATCGCGGTGGTCGCGGTCGGCATCCTGGTCGCCATCGGGCTGACGTTCTGGCTGCAGAAAACCCGCATGGGGCTCTTTGTGCGGGCGTCGAGCACCGACCCGGCCACCACCGCCATGCAGGGCGTCGACACGGACCGCCTCGGCGCCTTCGTGGTCGGCCTGGGGACCGCGCTCGCCGGGTTCGCGGGCATCGTGACGGCCCCCTTCCTGTCGCTGTCCCCGACCATGGGCAGCAACGTCCTCATCGACTCGTTCATGGTCGTGGTGATCGGCGGCCTGGGCAGCCTGTCGGGCGCGTTCCTCGCCGCCCTGGTCCTGGGCCAGGTGCAGATGCTGGGCGCCACGTACCTCCCCGAAATCTCGGCGTCCCTTCCCTTCATCCTGATGATCGCCATCCTGATCTGGAGGCCGGCGGGCATCGCCGGAAACCGCACATGAGCACCCCGTTCCGCCCCGGCCGGCTCGCGCTGGCGACGATGGGCTGCATCGCCCTGACCGTGGCCATCGGCCAGGCCGTCAGTTCCGAGACGGCCCTTTCGATCCTGACCCAGGCCGCCATCTTTGCGCTGTTCGCCACCGGCGTGGGCGTCCTGCTGAAACAGAACGGCATGGTGAGCTTCGGCCACGCCGCGTTCTTCGGGCTGAGCGCGTACTGCGCCGCCATCTGCCTGCAGGAGACCCAGTGGCCGGCCGAGCTCGTCATCCTGGTCAGCCTGGTCGCCACGACGATATTCGCGTTCCTCCTGGCCCTGGTGATCGTGCGGGTTCCCGGCATCGCGTTCGCCATGCTCACGCTGGCTTTCGGCCAGTTGTTCTACCAGTTGGCGCTGAAATCCCGGAGTCTCACCGGCGGCGCGGACGGCATCAGCGTCGCCTGGCCCGACACGCTGTTCGGCATCCCGACCTCGACGCTCCTGGACAACGGCATCATCTTCACCATCAGCGGGGTCCTCCTCGTCCTCACCCTGGCGCTGCTGGTGTGCCTGCACCACAGCCGCTTCGGCCGGACGACCGAGGCCATCCGCGACAACCCCGAACGCGCCACCTTCATCGGCATCCGCCCCACCCTGCCGCGCGCCCTGGTCTTCGCGCTGTCGGCCGCCATCACGGCGACGGCCGGCATCCTGGCCGCCTTCAATTCCGGCTTCATCTCGCCCGACAGCCTGCACTGGAGCGTCTCGGGCACCGTGCTCATGATGGTCGTGGTCGGCGGCTACTGGAACGTCACGGGCCCGGCGCTGGGCGCCGTCATCTACATCGTCGCCAAGGACCTGATCGGAGACCTGTCGACGCACTGGCTGTCGCTGTTCGGCGTCCTGCTGATCGTGATCGTGGTGTTCACGGACAACGGCCTCAGCGGCGCGCTGCGCACGCTCGCCGCCCGGGCGCGCCCGACCTCCGCGCCCCGCCATCCCTGACCGAGAGGCCCCCATGACGAACGAAAACATGATCCTCGGGGTGACCGACGTCGCCGTCCACTACGGCGGCGTGAAGGCCGTGGACGGCGTGTCCTTCGAGCTGAGGCGAGGCGAAATCCACGGCCTGATCGGCCCCAACGGCGCGGGCAAGTCCACGGTCATCGATGCCATCAGCGGACGGCGCGGCCTGACGCGCGGCGCGGTCCACCTGGACGGCCAGGACATCACGCGCTGCAGCGTGATCGAGCGGCGCAGGCGGGGCCTGGCCCGCTCCTTCCAGCGGACCAGCATTTTCCCGAACATGTCCGTCGGCGCGCAGATCGGGCTGGCGGCCCACAAGGTCGGCGCCGAAACGCCGGAGCGGGACGCCCGGCGCGTCATGGAGCAGCTCGACCTGGCGGGCGTGGCCGGCACCGCGGCCGGCAGCCTGGGCTACGGCCAGCAACGCCGCCTCGACCTGGCGCTCGCCCTGGTGGGCCGGCCCATCGTGCTGCTGCTGGACGAGCCCATGGCCGGCCTGTCTCCCCAGGAATCCGCGGACCTGGCGGCCCACCTGCTGAAGCTCGCCCGGGACTGGGGCGTCTCCATCCTGCTGGTGGAACACGACACCGACACCCTGTTCGGCATCTCGGACTGCGTCACGGTCTTCGAGCTCGGACACGTCATCGCCAGCGGCCGGCCCGGCGACGTCAGGGGCCAGCCGCGCGTGCGCGAGGCCTACCTGGGGAGCGCCGCATGAAAACCCTGCTGCACATGGACGAGGTGCACGCCTACTACGGCGCGGCGCACATCCTGCAGGGGCTCAGCCTGCAGGTCGGCGAAGGCGAACGGGTCGCCCTGATCGGACGCAACGGAGTGGGCAAGACCACCACGGTCAACACCCTGCTCGGGATCGCCCGCCTCGGATCCGGCGAGATCCGCCTGAACGGCATCCCCGTGCGCAAGGCGCTGCCTTACACCCCCGCCCAGTTCCAGGTCGCCATCGTCCCCCAGGGACGGTGCATCATCGGGAACCTGACGATCGAGGAAAACCTGCTGCTGGGATCGGCCAGCCGGCATCCCGGCCCCTGGAACCTGCGGGAAGTCTACCGCCTGTTCCCCATCCTGGAGGAACGCGCACGCACGCCCGGCACCGCGCTTTCCGGGGGCCAGCAGCAGATGCTGGCCATCGGGCGCGCCCTGATGGCCAACCCGAGGCTCATGATCCTCGACGAACCCACCGAAGGGCTGGCGCCGGTCATCGTCGACCAACTGGCGGACACCCTGGACCGGGTGACCCGCCAGGGGACGGCCATCCTGCTCATCGAGCAGAACCTGGGGCTGGTGGCCCGCACGACCTCACGCTATTACGCCGTCGAAAAGGGCCGCATCACGGGCAGCGGCACCGTCGACCCCGCCAGGCTCCACGAGCTTCACAGCCACATCGCAGTCTGACATCCACCCGAAAATCACCCAGAGGAGACGACACCATGAAAATCAGTCCATTCAAACTTTCCTTCACGACGCTGGCGGTCGCCGCCTGCCTGCTCGGCACGAGCGCGCAGGCGGCCGACAAGGACCCCATCCGGATCGGCGCGGTGACCTCATTGTCCGGCGTGTTCGCGCAGCAGGGCGAGGAGGTGCTGCGCGCCATCCAGTTCGCCGTGGACGAAGCCAACGCCAAGGGCGGCGTCGATGGCCGCAAGGTCCTGATCAAGACCGGCGACGACGAAAGCACCCCCAAGGAAGGCTTGCAGGCATCCGAGAAACTCGCGCGCGACGGCTACAAGTTTCTCATCGGGCCCATCGCCTCATCCATCACCATGGCCATCGGCCAGAACCTCAAGCGCTGGGACGCGATGCTGGTCGCCACCGTCAGCAAGAGCGACAAGATCACCGGCGACAACTGCAAGCCCAGGATGTTCCGGACCAATCACTCGGACGCCATGGACGTGGCCATGTTCGCCCAATGGATGAAGGACATTCCGCAAAAGAATTTCGCCATCATCGCCGCCGACTACGCCTGGGGCCATGATTCCGCGCAGACTTTCACCAAGGCCGCGGAAGCCCAGGGCAAGAAGGTTTCCCTGACGCTCTTTCCGCCGCTGGGCACCAAGGACTTCGCCCCCTACATCTCGCAGGTCAAGGCCGACCCCGGGATCGACGGCTTGTGGGTGGCGCTCGTCGGCAGCGACCTCATCGCCTACGCCCGGCAGGCGCAGAGCTTCGGGCTCACGTCCAGGACGACGCTGGGGCACGCCATGATCATGAACTTCGCGGTCAACGCGACCGGCGACGCCATGAAGGGGATCGAGGGCAACATGGAATACGGGGCCGAGATCGACACGCCCAGGAACAAGGCCTTCGTCAAGGCCTGGGAGGCCAAATTCCACCGGGTGCCGACCGACAATGAAGGCGCGGCCTACAACGGCATGGAAGCCATCTTCGCCGGCGTGAAAAAAGCTGGCAGCGTGGCGCCGGACGAGGTCGCCAAGGCGCTGGGCGGCCTGGAATACGACACCATCTACGGCCCGGCCCTCATGCGGGCGCAGGACCACCAACTGGTGATCCCGAACTACGTGGGTGAGGTCAAGGAAGCCGACGGCGTGCTGCGGCCGGTGATCGTCCGCGGTTTCCCGGCTTCGCTCGTCCCGGAACCCTCGGGCGAATGCAAGATGGGCTAGAGCGGCGCGGTGGCGCGCACGGGTCCCCTGCGCGGCTCATCCGATGCGAGTGGATGGGGGGCCCGGGTCGCGGATCCCCGGCTCCCGCCGCCATGCTCAGCCGCGGGCCCGGATCTGGGGCCAGGCTTTCTTGAGGTAGTAGCACATCGACCAGACCGTCAGGATGGCCGCGACGATGATCAGCGCCGAGCCGACGATCCGCGTCGATACGCCGTACAGCGGTTGCCAGTACAGCAGGCAGGGGATGGCGATCATCTGCGCGGCGGTCTTGAACTTGCCCAGCCGGTGCACGGCGACGCTGCGGCTCGCGCCGATCTGGGCCATCCATTCGCGCAGGGCCGAGATCGTGATCTCGCGCCCGATGATCACCAGGGCGATGAAGGAATCGACGCGGTTCAGGTCCAGCAGCACCAGCAGGGCGGCGCTGACCATGAGCTTGTCGGCCACCGGGTCGAGGAAGGCGCCGAAGGCCGAGGTCTGGTTCCAGCGGCGCGCCAGCCATCCGTCCAGCCAATCGGTGACCGCGGCGATGATGAACGCCGCGGCGGCGAGCGCATCGCGAAAGCCCGGATCGACCCAGCCGGCGGGGATGTAGAACAGCCCCACGACCAGTGGGATCATGGCAATGCGCAGCCAGGTCAGTGCGATGGGGATATTGAACGGCATGATAGGTGCAATACTACCCCACAAGCCGGCGCGGCGCAGGAAGGGTGGACGGCGGCGCGGCCCATCGTGGGCGGCCAGCTCGGGGAGGGTCGGCGGGCGGCCCATCGAGGGGCGGCCCGGGGCTCGAGGCGGACCGTCGGGCGGCCCTCAGCGCAGGGCGTGGTAGATGCGCTCGGCGAGCTCGTCCGAAATCCCCTCGACCGAACGCAGGTCGTCGATGCTGGCGTCGACCACCCCCGAAAACCCGCCGAAGCGCGCCAGCAGTTTCTGGCGCCGCTGCTTGCCCACGCCCTCGATCTCCTCGAGGCGCGAGACGTTGCGGGCCTTGGCGCGGCGGGCGCGCATCCCCGTGATGGCAAAGCGATGGGCCTCGTCGCGCACCTGGGCGACGAGCATCAGGGCCGCGGATTCGACGCCCAGGGCCACGGAAGGGCGGCCGTCGGCAAAGACCAGCGTCTCGAGCCCGACCTTGCGCCCTTCCCCCTTGGCCACGCCCACGATGGCGCTCACGTCCAGCCCCAGCTCGGCGAAGACCTGGCGCGCGACCTCGACCTGCCCCTTGCCGCCGTCGATCAGCACCACGTCGGGCATCGGCGCCTCGCCGTCGGCCACGCGGGCGAAGCGGCGCGACAGCGCCTGGCGCATGGCCGCGTAATCGTCGCCCGGCTCGATGCCGGCGATGTTGAAGCGCCGGTACAGCGAAGACTGCATGGCGTGATGCTGGTAGACCACGCAGGAGGCCTGTGTCGCCTCGCCCGCGGTGTGGCTGATGTCGAAACACTCGATGTGCAGGGCGTCGAGCGCCTCCTCGTCGGTGTCCAGGTCGAGCTCGATCGCCAGCGCCCGGGTGCGCGCGGCGCGGGCGCTGGACTCGCCGAGCATGCGCGCCAGCGCCATCTGCGCGTTGCGCGTGGCCTGCTCCAGCCACGAGCGGCGCGCGCCCTGGGGCCGCGTGAGGACGCGCGCCTTGTGGCCGTGCTGCTGGGCGATCAGGTCGATCAGCGCGGGATCCGAGAGCGGGTGGGAACACACCAGCACCGGCGGCAGGGGATTGTCGGCATAGTGCTGGGCCACGAAGGCCGTGAGGACCTCCTCGGGCGCCTCGTCCTGGGCCTGGCTGGGGAAAAGCGCCTTGTCGCCCAGGTGGCGGCCGGCGCGCACCATGGCCAGGTTGACGCAGACGCGCCCGCCGGCGCTGGCGAGGGCGATCACGTCCACGCTGTCGTCGCCGACCTGCTCCATGGTCTGCTGCTGCAGGACCTTGGCCAGGGCCCGCATCTGGTCCCGCAAGGCGGCGGCCTGCTCGAAATCCTGGGCCTCGGCCGCGCGCAGCATCCGCGCCTCGATGTCGTCGAGGACCTCGCCGGCGCGCCCCTCGAGGAAGCGGATCGCCCGGTCCACGTCGGCCTGGTAGGCCTCGGGCGATATCAGGTTCACGCAAGGCGCCGAACAGCGGCCGATCTGGTAGAGCAGGCAGGGCCGCGTGCGATGGGCGTAGACGCTGTCCTCGCAGGTGCGCAGGCGAAACACCTTCTGCAGGATCTGGATCGTCTCGCGCACCGCCCAGGAATTCGGGTACGGGCCGAAGAAATGCCCCTTGCCCTGGGTGCTGCCCCGGTAATAGACGATGCGCGGCGCCGCGTGCGCGGTGATATGCAGGTAGGGGTAGGACTTGTCGTCCCGGAACAGGATGTTGTAGCGGGGCTTGAGGCGCTTGATCAGGTTGTTTTCCAGGATCAGCGCCTCGGCCTCCGTGCGGGTCACGGTGACCTCGGTGCGCACCACGCGGGCCAGCATGTGGGTGATGCGCGGGCCGTGGCCCGATTTCTGGAAATACGAGCTGACGCGGCGCTTGAGGTCGCGCGCCTTGCCGACGTACAGCACCTCGTCGTTCGCATCGATGTGCCGATAGACGCCCGGGAGGTGCGGCAGCTCAGCCAAAAAGGTTTTGAGATCGAAGGCTTCGGGCACGGAGATATCTCGGGTCCGCCAGCAGCGCCGCCCAGCCCGGCGCCGGGCGCGCGGGCATCAGGCGGCGGATGCGGTTCACCGAACGAGGATCCAGGGGACGGTCCAGGCGGGCGAGGAGCTCGTCGGCGAGGTCCGGTCTGTTGCACACCAGTACCATGTCGCAGCCGGCGCGCAGGGCCGCGTGCGCGCGCGCATGGATGTCGCCCGCGACGGAGGCGGCCTCCATGGTGAGGTCGTCGGAGAACACCACCCCGTCGTAGCCCAGGCGGCTGCGCAGGATCTCGCCGATCCAGCGCGGCGAGAATCCCGCCGGCTCGGGCGCCACCTCGGGGTAGATCACGTGGGCCGGCATCACCGCCGGCAGGACCAGGTCGCCCAGCCAGGCATAGGGCGCCGCGTCCCGGGCCAGGATGGCCTCGAGCGGGCGCGGGTCGACCGGGATCTCGTGGTGGGAGTCCGCCGCGACGGCGCCGTGGCCGGGAAAATGCTTGCCGCAGGCCGCCATCCCGGCCTCGCGCAGGCCCTGCACCAGGGCGCGCGCCAGCAGGGACACCACCTCCGGCCGATCATGGAAGGCGCGATCGCCGATCACCTGGCTGACGCCATGGTCCAGGTCCAGCACCGGCGTGAAGCTGAAATCCACCCCGCAGGCGCGCAGCTCGCTCGCCAGCACGAAGGCGGTCTCGGTCGCCCCGCGCAGGGCCTCCTGGGGCTCGGCGTCGTACCAGCGCCCGAACAGGCGCATGGGCGGCAGGGGCGTGAAGCCGTCCGTGCGAAAGCGCTGGACGCGCCCGCCCTCGTGGTCGACGGCGATCAGCAGCGGCTCGGCGCGCGCCTCGTGGATGGCGGCGCACAGGGCCGTGAGCTGGGCACGGTCGGAAAAGTTGCGCGCGAACAGGATCACGCCGCCGACCTGGGGGTGGCGCAGCCGCTCGCGCTCGTGCGCGCTCAGCTCGAGCCCCGCCACGTCGACCATCACCGGACCCGGCGCCATGGATGGTGTCATCTCGTCCTCTCGTCGATAGGGGCCGGCCGCGCCTCGATCACCACGAAGGCCGCCACCATGTGGTCCTCGTCGGTCAGCGACACGTGCGCGGTCCCGAAGCGCGCATCGTACCAGTCCGCGAGCGGCCCGGACAGCCGCAGGCCGGGCCGCCCGCCCGGCAGGTTGAGGACCTGTACGCGCGACCAGGCCATGGGCATGTGCATCCCCAGCCCGATCGCCTTGGAAAAAGCCTCTTTGGCGGCGAAGCGCGTCGCCAGGTAGCGGATGCCGCGCCAGGGATCGCGCGCCGCGCGCCGATGGAACACCGCCTGCTCGTCGGGCCCGAGGATGCGCGCGAGGAGGCGCTCGCCGTGCCGTGCGTAGGCACGCTCGATGCGTTCGATGCGCAGCAGGTCGGTGCCGATTCCGGCGATTCCCGGCGGGTGCATGGTTCCCCTCAGAGCTTGATGAAATGCTCGCGGTAGTGGGCGAGCTCGGCGATCGACTCCTGGATGTCGGCCAGGGCCTCGTGCTTGCTTTGCTTGGTGAAGCTGCGATAGACCTCGGGCTTCCAGCGCAGGGACAGTTCCTTGAGCGTGCTGACGTCCAGGTTGCGGTAGTGGAAATACGCCTCGAGGCGCGGCATGTACTTGACCATGAAGCGCCTGTCCTGGCCGATGGTGTTGCCGCACATCGGCGATTTGCCCTCGGGCACCAGCGGGGCCAGGAAATCGAGCAGGATGTCCTCGGCCTGCGCCTCGGTGAGCGTCGAGGCCTTGACCCGGTCGATCAGGCCGCTCTTGCCGTGGGTCGACTGGTTCCATTTGTCCATTGCCTCGAGCAGGGCGTCGCTCTGGTGGATCACCAGCACGGGGGCCTGTGCCACGGGCGTCAGGTCGGGCTCGGTGACGACCATCGCGATCTCGATGATGCGCTCTTTTTCCGGATCCAGGCCGGTCATTTCCATGTCCACCCAGATCAGGCGCTGATCGTTGACCGCCATATATAATCCTCTATAGAAAACCTGATTTTCGCATATGGCCGGACGGATATGTTTACCTTGCTGTTCATCGCCTGCCTGCTCGGCGACCTGCTGATCCGATTCTGGCTCGCGCGGCGCCAGGTCCGGCACGTGCTGCGCCATCGCGGCGCCGTGCCCGAGGTCTTCGCCGAGCGCATCGGCCTGCACAGCCACCAGCGGGCCGCCGACTACACCATCGCGCGCGTGCAGTTGCTGCTGGTCGAGCGGGTGGTCGAGGCCGCCGTGCTGCTCGGCCTGACGCTGCTGGGCGGCCTGCAGTTCCTCGACGTCCAGATCGGGCGCCTCATCGAATCCGAGATCCCGCGCCAGCTCGTGCTGGTCGGCTCGGTCTTCGCCATCCTGGGCGCGGTGGGCCTGCCCTTCGCGATCTGGCGCACCTTCAAGCTCGAGGCGCGCTTCGGCTTCAACCGCATGACCCCCCGGCTGTTCGCGATCGACACGCTCAAGATCCTGCTGGTCACGCTCGTCCTGGGCGCCCCCCTGCTCGCCGGCGTCCTGTGGGTGATGGCGCACACCGGCGCCGCCTGGGCCTGGTGGGCCTGGGGCCTGTGGGTGGTCTTCAACCTCCTGGTGCTGTGGCTGTACCCCAACTTCATCGCGCCCCTGTTCAACCGCTTCACGCCGCTGGACGATCCCGAGCTCAGCGCGCGCATCCACGCCCTGGCCAAGCGCTGCGGCTTCGGCCTGTCCAGCCTCTACGTGATGGACGGCTCGCGGCGCTCGGCCCACGGCAACGCGTATTTCACCGGCTTCGGGCGGCATCGCCGCATCGTGTTCTTCGATACCCTGCTCGAGCGCCTGAATCCCGACGAGGTCGAGGCCGTGCTGGCCCACGAGCTGGGGCACTTCGCCTACAGGCACATCCTCAAGCGCATGGCCATCGGCTTCGGCACCGCGCTGCTGCTCCTGCTGCTGCTCGCCTGGCTGTCCACGCAACTCTGGTTCTATACCGGCCTGGGCGTGATCCCCCAGCTCGGCCGCCCCAACGACGGCCTGGCCCTGGTGCTGTTCTTCCTCGCGATGCCGGTCTTCACCTTCTGGGTGGCGCCGCTCGCCAGCCTGCTGTCCCGGCACGACGAATTCCAGGCCGACCGCTACGCCGTCACGCAATGCGGCGCCGAGCCGCTGGTCAGCGCCCTGGTCAAGCTCTACGACGACAACGCCGCGACCCTGACGCCCGATCCCCTGCATTCGGCCTGGCACGACAGCCACCCGCCCGCCATCGTGCGCATCCAGCACCTGCGGCATGGGCACTGAGGGCGTGTCCCAGGGGCTCGTCATCGCCGCGCACGGCCGGCACTACGAGGTCGCGCTCGACGGCGGCGGCCAGCGCCAGTGCTACACCCGGGGCAAGAAATCCGGCCCCGCCGTGGGCGACCGGGTCACCATCCAGCCCGAAGGCGACCAGGAAGGCGTCATCACCGGGATCCACCCCCGGCGCAACCTGCTCTACCGCTCCGACGCCATGCGCAGCAAGCAGTTCGCCGCCAACCTCGACCAACTGCTGATCGTGCTCGCCCCCGAGCCCGAATTCTCGGACGACCTCACGGGCCGCGCCCTGGTGGCCGCCTGGAGCGCCGGGATCGAACCCATCATCATCCTCAACAAGGCCGACCTCGCGGCGGGCCTGGAACGCGCGCGAGCGCGCCTGCGGCCGCTGGCCGCCCTCGGGGTCCGCGTCATCGCCCTCTCGGCCCTGGACCCCGCCCAGGTCCACCGCGAGATGGATCCCGTGCTGCGGGGCCGCCGCAGCCTGCTGCTGGGCCAGAGCGGCATGGGCAAGTCCACCCTGCTCAACGCGCTGGTGCCGTCGGCCGGCGCCGCCACCCGGGCGCACTCGGACGCCCTGGGCACCGGGCGGCACACCACCACCAACACCCGCCTCTACACCCTGTCCGGCGGCGGCGAGCTCATCGACTCGCCGGGCTTCCAGGCCTTCGGCCTGCAGCACCTCGGCGCCGGCGACATCGAGCGCGGCTTCCCGGAATTCGCGGCGGCCGCGGCGCATTGCCGCTTCTACAACTGCACTCACCGGCACGAGCCCGGCTGCGGCGTCCTCGAGGCAATCGCCCGCGGCGAGATCCCCCGGGCCCGCCACGCGCTCTACCAGCGCATCCTCGAGGAAAACGAGGCCGCCGAGCGGTATTGAGGGCCGGCGGCGGTGGCGGCGGCATGGGCGGCGGCCTCACCCTGGCACTCGGCCTGCTGGCCGCCGGTTCGCCCGGCATTACCCGCCGCGTCCATGAAAACGACTGTGGTTTCGCCGTGGGCTGCCGAATGGCGATTCCCGCCGAGGCCGCGGCGAAGCCTGGTGCGGCCGGCGCAAGCAAGCCCAAGCCCTCGACCTGCCGCCATAGAGTCATCCAGCCGTATTTCTCACAGTGACCATCGAGTCCGCTTGAGCACCTTTTGGGTGGCGACCTCGGCCATGATGGGCATCTCCCCATTCATGCAAGGGTGTCCCCATGGCCCAGGCCGCCTCCCCGCCCGACGACCACGACAGCCCGTGGAAGGAA
>JBIQHJ010000066.1:0-18394 GCA_044508625.1 Alcaligenaceae bacterium | reverse complement strand
CTGCGTCTTGGCCCGGTAGCTCAGTCGGTAGAGCAGAGGATTGAAAATCCTTGTGTCGGTGGTTCGATTCCGCCCCGGGCCACCAGAAAACCCAACCGTTTCGGTTGGGTTTTTTGCGGCTCTACCCCATAAACGGGCGCCGGCCATGGCAGCCACGCCGCATCCCTAGCCGACTTCGCCCACGATCTCGCGGAATTCCGCATCGGTGATCGCACGCCGCTTGCGGGTCGAGACGGCCTTGACCCGTTCCAGAAGCGCCTGGCTCCGGTCGCCATCCGCCGTCAGCCCCAGTTCCTTCAGCTTGTGCTCTATCGAGACCAGGCCGCTCTTTTTGCCCAGCAGGATCTGCCGCGTCTGGCCGACGATCTCGGGGCTGTAGGGTTCGGCCGTGAAGGGGTCCTTCAGCACGCCGGCGACCACCATACCGGCTTCATGCCGGAACGCGTTGTCGCCCACCACCGCCTTGTTCACGGGCACGGGGACGGCGCTCAGGGCGGCCACCCGCTGTGATAGTTCGCGGAACCGGTCCAGCCGCAAGCCGGTGCGGTAGCCTTCGAGCACTTCCAGGGCCAGGGCGACGTCCTCCGTGGCGGCGTTGCCGCAGCGCTCGCCCAGGCCGTTGATGGTGCTGGAGACGTAGTCGGCGCCTGCGCGGATGCCCGCCAGCGTGTTGGCGCAGGCCAGGCCGAAATCGTTGTGGCAGTGGATTTCCAACGGCAGGACGGGGGCCGCCGCCCGGATCCGGGAGACCAGGAAGGTGATGGCTTCCGGCAGTGCGCAGCCGGTCGTATCCACGATGCGCAGCCTGTCGACCGTGCCGCTGTCCTGCAGCGCCTGCACGACTTCCGACAGGAAGGCCAGATCCGCCCGGGTGGTGTCGTAGGGGCTGAAGATCACGGCAAGGCCCAGGGCCTTGGCGTGTTGGGTCAAGGCCAGCGCGCGGGCCAGGTATTCGGCGTTGCCGATGCCCTTGAGCTTGTGGGCGCGCTCGAGGTCGCTGATGGGGAAGCTCAGACGAACGCCCCATACGCCCAGCGAGGCCGCGAGGTCGATGTCCTTTTCCATGCCGCGGCACAGCACGCTGACTTTGGCGGCGAGCCCCGCATCGAGGATGGCACGGATCGCACTGCGGTCCTCGTCGCTGCTGGCGACCGTGCCGGCCTCGATCTCGTAGACGCCGAGCTGATCCAGCAGCGTCGCGATCTCGATCTTTGCGTCGCGGTCGAGAACGATGCCCGCCTGCTGCTCGCCGTCGCGCAGGGTGCAGTCCGCAAAACGGACGCTGCGCGTCTCGCGGCCCCACTCCGTCGCCTGCTGATTGAAAGGGCTGGGCCACATGCCGTTCTCGGGTGCTTGAATCATGCGAGGTCTCCTGAAAAATGGGCCGCCGCCACGGGAGTCGCCCCCGGGTTCGGCCGGTCTTGCCTCGCGCCCTGGCATCGCCACGCTCAGGCGCGCATGCTCGTTTTTCCCTATAGGCGCAAGGATAGCATGTAGTATGCTACATGTGAGATGCCACAGGGGGACACGTTTTGTTCGAGAATTCTTCTTCCATGCCTCTTGCCTTGGTCACTGGCGCCGCCGGTGGCATCGGCCTGGCCACGGCCTGCCGCTTGGTCGAGGACGGCTTTCGGGTGGTGATGGCCGACCTCGACCGCGCTCGCCTCGACAAGGCGATCGAGAGGGCCGGACTGGCCTCGGACGCCGTCCGCCCCGTGCGCCTGGACGTCACCGACCAGGCGGCCTGCACCGGCCTGATCGCCGGTTTGCCGCGGCTGGACGCCCTGGTCAACAATGCCGGGGTGTTCGAGGTAAAGCCGATGCACGAGCTGTCGGCGGCCGACTTCACCCGACTCTTCCAGGTCAACGCCCTCAGCGCGTTCATCTTGTCGCGCGCCGCCGCCGGGAAAATGGCCACGGGGCGGGGCCGCATCGCCAATATCGCGTCGCGCGCCTATCTGGGCGCCGCGCACTATGCCCACTATGTGGCCTCGAAATCCGCACTGGTCGGCCTGACGCGCGCATTGGCGGCAGAGCTCGCCCCACGCGGCATTCTCGTGAATGCGGTGGCACCCGGCGCGATCGACACGCCGCTGCTCGACGCCTGGGGTCCGGAACGTCGCGCGCAGCTCGCATCCCGCCAGCCGCTGGGCCGGATTGGCCAGCCGCAGGACGTGGCCCATGCCGTGTCGTTCCTCGTCTCGCCTCGCAACGGCTTCGTCAGCGGCGAAGTGCTGCTGGTCGATGGCGGGGTCTCCGTATGTGGCCTGCTGAACTGAATCCGCAGGCCATGAACATCTCCTGGACAGTCCCAGGCCTTGAATAGGATTGAACAAAGTGTCGATCGTATCGCCGATCAAGAAACAACCCTCGCTGCGCGAGCAGGCTTTCGCGAGCATCCGCAACGCCATCGTGCGCGGCCGTCTCGTACCCGGTTCCCTGGTGTCCGAGCAAAGCATCGCCGACCAGGTGGGCGTGTCGCGCACCCCGGTCCGCGAGGCCTTGCTTCAGCTCGCCGAGGAAGGCTTCGTCGAATTCGTCCGCAATTCAGGGGTGCGCATCACAGCGCTCAGCAACGAGCACATGGAGGAAGTCTTCACCCTGCGCGCCTGCATCGAAGGCTTCTGTGCCAGGATGATTGCCGACGCCGAGGACAAGCGGGCCGAAGTCGTGCCACAGCTCAGGAGCCTGCTGGCCGAGCAGCAGGCCATCGTCGCCTCCGGGGACCATACGCTGTGGGTGGACGCGAACATGGACTTCCACATGCTGATCGTGAAGTCCTGCAACAACGCCCTGATGATCGATACGCTGGCCCACCTGCGGGGCCACACCATGCGGATCGGCTACCAGCTCAATGAGTCGGTGCACGTCCGCATGCAGCAATCGCTTGCCGAACACACCCTGATCGTCGACCAGATCGCGGCGGGCAAGGGCGCGGCGGCGGCACGGCTGGTGGAAAGCCACATGCACGCCACCACGGAGTTGATGAAGCAGCAGTTGTCGCGGCAGCGAGGGGGGCTGGCGTAGCCCAGGCCATCACGGCGGGCTGTTCACCGAACCTACATCGATGCGGGCCGATCGCAGCCCGCGCATCAAAGAAAAGGAGACCATCATGTACAAGACCGTCGCGGGCGCTGCCATCGTCGCAGCGATCCTCCTGGCGAATTCCGCCGTGGCGCAAGTGAAGTGGGATGCCCCCACGGATATGCCGCCTTCCAATCCAGTGACCCAGAACATGGAGCTCTTCGCAAAAGAGATCTCCGAGGCCACCCAGGGCAAGCTGTCCATCGTGGTGCATCCCAGTGGCACCCTGTTCAAGGGCAGCGAGCTGCCCCGGGCCTTGCGCATGTCGCAGGTCTCGATCGGCGAGATGCCCTCCGGCATCCTCGAGAACCAGAACGCCATATTCAGCATCGATTCGCTGCCGCTGCTGTCGAAGTCCTTCGACGAGGCCTACAAGCTCTGGCAAGTGCAGAAGCCCTATGTCGAGAGGGAACTGGGCAAGCAGGGGATCATCGTGCTCTATACGATGCCTTCCCCCCCGCAGGGGCTGTTCGCCGACCGCGCGATCAACACCAAGGCGGACCTCGCCGGCCTGAAGTGGCGTGCCTATGATCCGGTCACGGCCCGGATCGGCTCCGGCCTGGGAGCCCAGCCCGTCACCATCGCGCTGTCCGAGCTCTCGCAGGCCCTGGGCGTGGGCATGGTGCAGGCCTTTCCCACTTCGGCGCGCACGGGCGTCGACATGAAGGCCTGGGAGAACGTGAAGTATTTCTACACCATGGATCTGGCCTACCCCAAGCGGATGGTGCTGGCCAATGAAAAGGACCTGGAAGCACTGGGCGCCGAGATCCGGAATACGGTGCTCGAGCTTTCCGCCAAGGCTGAAAAGCGCGGCTGGCAGATGGTGCGAGACGACACGGACAACGCGCTCGAGGCCCTGCGAGCGAACGGCGTGGTCGTAAGCGCGCCTTCCCCGGAACTGGTGGCCGACATGCAGCAGGTGGCCAAGTCGCTGGAAGGCGGCTGGCTCGAGCGGGCCGGCGCCGACGGCCGGAAGATCCTGGACTCCTATCGCAAATAGTGGTCCCATGCGCACGCCCCTGACACCGTTCTACCGGGCCATGCTCGGGCTGGCCTGCGCGGCGGCCACCCTGGTGCTGATGGCGCAGCTCGCCATGATTCTCGACCGTCTGCTGGGCCTGGGCTTCCTGGGCGGCGAGGCCTATGCGGGCTATTTCCTGGCCGCGTCGGCATTCCTGGCCCTGCCGGATGCCTTCCAGCGCGGGGATCACATTCGTGTGACCTTGTTCCTGGAGCGCTTCCCCGCCCGGGCGCGCTTTGCCCTGGAGCTGCTCTGCCTTGCGTGTGGCTGCGTGGTGATCGGGTATTTCGCCTGGCATGCGGGCAGCATGGCCTGGATGTCTTTCGTCTTCAACGACGCCTCGATGAATTTCGATGCCACGCCTTTGTGGATTCCGCAGTCGTTCATGGCCCTTGGCGTGCTGGTGCTCTTCGTCGCCATGGTCGAGGAACTCTGCCTGATCATCGTCAGGCGCCGTATCCTGGCCAAGGGTTCGGGCGACGAGCCGATGAACTATGAGTGAGGGTTGATCATGGGAACCAGCGCAATCCTGCTCATTCTGGTCGCTCTATTCGTCCTGCTGGGCGCCGGTGTCTGGATCGGGGTGGCCCTGCTGGGCACCGCCTGGTTCGCACTGGAGATGTTTTCGAATCGAATTCCCGGCGACGCCATGGTGCTCTCGGCCTGGAGCGCCATGTCGTCATGGGTGCTGACGACCTTGCCGCTGTTCATCTGGATGGGCGAGATCCTGTTGAAGACCCGCTTGTCCGAGGGCCTGTTCAATGGGCTGGCGCCGTGGATCCGGCAGTTGCCGGGCCGCCTGCTGCATGTGAACGTCCTGGGTTGCACCATCTTCGCCTCGGCATCGGGATCCTCGGCGGCCACCTGTGCGATGGTGGGCAAGATTTCGCTGCCCGAGCTCTCGCGGCGCGGCTACCCGGAAGCCATGGCCATCGGGACGCTGGCCGGCTCTGGCACGCTGGGCCTGATGATCCCGCCGTCCATCATGATGATCATCTACGGGGTCTCGGCCGACGTTTCCATTGGCAAGCTGTTCATGGCCGGCGTCCTGCCGGGGCTGCTGATCGCGGGCCTGTTCATGGCCTATGTGGCGATCTGGAGCCTCTTCAACAAGGACAGGATTCCCCCCGCCGATCCCGCCTTGCCCTTCATGCAGAAGCTCAAGGCGACGCGCCAACTGCTGCCCATGGTCGCCTTGGTGGCGGTGGTCCTGGGCGCCATCTATGGCGGCCTCACGACACCGACCGAGGCGGCGTCGCTGGGCGTCGTCGGCGCCTTCGCCTTGGCCGCGATCCAGGGCGAGCTGAGCTGGAAGCTCTTTCGCGACTCCCTGGTGGCCAGCACGCGGCTCTATTGCATGATCGCCCTGATCCTGTGCGGCTCGGCTTTCCTGACACTGGCCATGGGCTTCATCGGCCTGCCACGGGCGCTGGCGGAATGGATCGCCTCGCTGGCCCTTTCGCCCTCGGGTCTCTTGCTGGTGCTGCTGGTTTTCTACATTGTATTGGGCTGCTTCCTGGACGGCATTTCCATGATCGTGCTGACGACGGCGGTGCTCATCCCCACCGTGACGGCCGCCGGGATCGACCTGCTGTGGTTCGGCATCTTCGTGGTGGTCGTCGTCGAGCTCGCCCAGATCACCCCGCCCGTCGGCTTCAATCTATTCGTATTGCAGGGAATGACGGGCAGACAGATCACTTATATCGCCTATGCGGCGCTGCCCTACTTCCTGCTGATGCTCCTGGCCTTGTTCCTGATCTGGGCATTCCCCGATCTGGTGACCGCGATACCCCGGCAGATGAAATCCTGAAACCGTCTTGATTGGAGGTCGAATTGTCTGGTTCGAAGTATGTGTACATGGATGGCGAACTCGTTCCGCAGGACGAGGCCCGGCTGCATGTATCGAGCGTTGCCGTGAAGTACGGCGCCAATGTCTTCGAAGGCCTGTGCGCCTATGCCGGCGACGAGGGGCGCAGTTTCGGCTTTCGCCTGCGCGAGCATTTCGAGCGGCTGCAGGAATCGGCGCGCATGATGCGGATCGACTGCGACTATTCGATCGAGGACTGCGAGCATGCGGTGCTCTCGACCCTCTCGGCCAATGGCGTGCGTGGCGATGCGCACATTCGGCTGAGCATCTTCATACTGGGCGATGGATATTGCGAAACCACCGGTCCGGCATCGCTGGTCTGCACGGTCAGCCCCCGGCGTCCGCGCACCCTGGAAGACCGCGTCCAGCACGTCGCCGTGTCCTCTTGGCTGCGACTGGATGACCGCATCATGCCGCCGCGCATCAAGGCGGGCGCCAATTACCACAACAGCCGCTTCGGCCTGCTCGAGGCGCGGCGCAACGGCTATGACGAGGCCATTTTCCTGACACTGGACGGCAAGGTGTCCGAGGCGGCGAATTCCTGCTTTTTCATGGTGCGAGGAGGCCGGCTGATCACGCCCCCCGTCACCGCGTCGATCCTGGAGAGCATCACGCGAGACACGCTCATCGAACTCGCACGCGACGTCTGCAACCTCGAAGTCGAGCAGCGGGAAATCGATCGCAGCGAACTCTACATCGCGGACGAGGCATTCCTGTGCGGCAGCGGCCTGGAGATCAGCCCCATCCTGTCCGTGGACCGCCTGCCGGTGAGGGAGGGGCGGGTCGGGCCCCTGACCCATCGCCTGTGGGCCAGCTACGACGCCGTGATTCGCGGGCGCGATCATCGGTATCTGTCCTGGCTCACACCGATCGAGGGCAGTGCATGAGGCAGGGTGCCGGCGGGGCGGGTGGCTGGGCCATCAAGCCGCTGGGGGATCTCGATCTGCTGGTGGAGTTCGGCGGCGAGATCGACCCGGCCACCAATCAGAGGGTCCATGCGGCTGCCCGTGCGCTGGGCCGGCTGCGCGAGCACTGGGACATCCAGATCGTGCCCGCCTACACCGCCTTGGCCATCATGCATCGCGCGCGGCACGTCCGCGGCGGCCCCAACCCGTTTTCCGCCTTGCAGGAGGCGGTCGAAGCGGTGCTTGCCGAAGGTTTCGACGCGGTGGAGGAGCCTGGCCGCATCGTGGACATCCCGGTGTGCTATGGTGGCGACCACGGCCCCGACCTGGAAGACGTCGCGCGGCAGACCGGCCTCGATCCCCAGGAAGTGATCGAACTGCATGCGGCCGACACGCAACGCGTGTTCATGGTCGGATTCGCCCCCGGCCAGCCCGTCATCGGGCTCAGCGACGAACGCCTGAGCCTGCCGCGCCGGCGCACGCCCCGTGTTCGAGTCCCCGCCAGATCGGTGGCCATTGCGAATCGGCAGACCGTCGCTTATTCCATGGCGGTTCCGGGAGGCTGGCACCTGTTGGGCCGCACGCCCATCGCTCCGTTCCGCATCGGGCGGGATCCGCTCTGCTATTTCATGGCGGGCGATCGTGTCCGCTTCCGTCCCATCGACGAGGACGAGTTCCAGTCGCTCGAGGCGGCCCATGGGGCTTAGCGTCATCAGCCCTGGGGCCTTGTCCAGTTTCCAGGACCTGGGCCGCCACACCCACCAGCACGTCGGCGTGTCGGTCGGCGGGGCGATGGACGCGCTGGCCCATCGCGTCGCCAACATCCTGGTCGGCAATCCGGAAGACCTGGCCACGCTGGAGGTGACGCTGACGGGCCCGGTGCTGGCCTTCGACCAGGCCGTGGTGCTCGCGGTCGCCGGTGCGGATCTCTCGCCCATGGTCGACGGCTGGCCTGTTTCCACGGGCCGCGCCTTCGAGGTGCCCGCGGGCGGACAGCTATCCTTCGGGCAAAGGCGGCAGGGGGCGCGGGCCTATATTGCGGTGGCGGGCGGCTACGACATTCCCGCGGTGCTCGACAGCGCCAGCACGGCGCTGATGATGGGTTTCGGTGGCTTCCAGGGACGCAGCCTGCGCAAGGGCGACCACATCGCGTTGCGTCCGCACCCGGCCGGCGCACCGCCGTTGCCGCCGGACGCGGCCGACCTGCGGGAGCTGCTGGCGCTTCACCACGATCCCGATGCCTTCATCCGCATCACGCCTGGCACCCACTGGCACGCCTTCAGCGATCAGGCGCGCGGCAGGCTGTTTTCGGAACCCTATACCGTGCTTGCGCAGTCCAACCGCATGGGATATCGGCTGCAGGGCCCGGCGCTGAGTCTTACCCGAGCCCTGGAAGTCATCTCCGAACCCGTGCGCTTTGGCACCATACAGGTTCCCGCCGATGGACAGCCCATCGTGCTGATGGCCGACCGACAGACGGTCGGCGGCTACCCGAAGCTGGCGGAAGTCATCACGGTGGATCTTCCACGGCTTGCCCAGCGCATGCCCGGCGAAGCCATCCGGTTCGAACTCATCGACGTGCCAAGCGCCCAGAGGCTGTACCTGACGCGCGAGGACGCACTTGCCGTGCTGGCCCGCTCCGGCACTTGAGGAGATCCTCATGAACACCACGACACGCACCATCGACGTCAATTGCGACATGGGCGAGAGCTTCGGCGCTTACACCATGGGCCATGATGCCGAATGCATGCGGTACATTTCTTCGGCGAACGTCGCCTGCGGATTCCATGCGGGGGACTGGACCACCATGCGCGCCACCGTCGAGGCGGCAGCCGACGCAGGCGTCAGCGTCGGGGCGCATCCGGGCTTGCCGGACATCCAAGGCTTCGGGCGCCGCGCCATGGCGATGAGCCCCCGGGACATCCACGGCATCGTCCTGTACCAGATCGGTGCGCTGCTGGCATTTTGCCGGGCGGCCGGCGTTCCGCTGGCGCATGTCAAGCCGCATGGCGCGCTCTCGCACATGGCGTCCTCGGATGCGGCGATCGCCGACGCGGTCTGCCAAGCGACTGCCCTGGTGGATCGCGGGCTGTTGTTCTACAGCCCGATGGGCAGCCTGATGACCGGTGCCGCGCAACGTGCCGGGCTGCGCGTGGTGAACGAGGTCTATGCGGATCGCAGCTATCAGCGCAGCGGCCTGCTGACGCCACGCGGTCAACGCGGAGCTATGATAGAAACGGTGGATGCGGCGATCGAACAGGTGCTGGTCATGGTCAACGAGGGATATGTCGTTGCGCTCGATGGGCAGAAAGTCCCCGTGCAGGCGGATTCCGTCTGCGTGCATGGCGATCAGCCGCAGGCCGTGTCGTTCGCCGCCGCGCTCAAGGCGGCCCTCGAAGACCATGGCATCCGGATCGCCGCCCCTAACGCCGGGCGCCCCCATGCCGACCGGCCATGAGCGGCGCGGCGCTGGTCTGGATCGAGGGCCGTACGCCATGAAGGACAGAGCGGTGGCACCCCTGTTCGCGCCCCGGGATTTCCATATACCGGCCGAGGTGGCCCATCTTTGCGCGGGTGGCGAGGCGGCATTCCTGCGCTCGCACGATGCGGCGATGCGGAACTATGGGCGGGACAAGAGCGCCGGCATGCCGGGCCGCAAGGCCCAGGAAGCCGTCGCCCTGCGGGCCCGCACCCTCGCGGCCAGCCTGCTGCGCGTCGAGCCGGCGGACGTTGGCTTCGTGTCCAACGTCGCCGAAGGCGTTTCGATCCTTGCGCACAGCATCGATTGGCGCCCGGGCGATAACGTCTGCTTCGACGCGAATGAGTACCCATCGGTCGTCATGCCCTTCGTGCGGTCCGTGGAAAGTCACGGCGTCGAAATTCGCCTGGCGGACGCACGGAACCCCATGGCGGCCCTGGTCGACGGGCGGACCCGCCTGATCGGCACGAGCCATGTCTCGTACCTGGACAGCTCGCGGATCGATCTGCCGTCCCTGCGGCGACTCGCCGACGACAGCGGCGCCTGCTTGCTGGTGGACTACACGCAGTCCGCCGGAGTGCTGCCCATCCAGGCCGGTATCGCGGATTTCGCCTTTTCCGCCTGCTACAAATGGGCGCTGGGCACTACCGGCCTCGCCTTGGCGTACTGGAACAGGGCGCGCCAGCCGGACTGGCAGCCGGCCACGGCGGGCTGGTATTCCATCGACGTTCGGGAAGGGCGGCCCGATTATGCCGGTCCGGTTGCGCTGCGGGCGGACGCCTTGCGGTTCACGCGCGGCAATCCCGCCTTCATTCCGATCTACGTGCTGGCCAATGCACTGGACTATCTATCGCGCTTCAGCATGGAATCCATCGCCGACCACGTCGCCGCCCTGACGTCGCGGATGTTCGATGGCCTGGACGCGCTGGGCCTCGAATCCATCACGCCGCGCGCCGCCGCCGGACGCGGGGCCAGCGTCTGCCTCGAGGCCGCCGACGCCATCGCACTGGTCGATGCCCTGGCGCAGCGGGGCGTGCTGGCCTGGGGCGGCCGCGGCAGGGTGCGCTTCAGCTTCCATGGCTACAACGGCAGCGACGATGTGGACGCGGCCTTGTCGGCGCTGCGGGATCTGCGTCCCGGTGTCCAGCGGCCATAGTGGCGGGGAGGTCCGCCGCCGCCCGCCGATCCGATGACGCCGCATGCATCCGGCGGCACTCATCGAACGCGGGCAACCATCAGTTTCGCTTCATCTTTCTGCCGTAGACTGGCCGGATGCGCATCCTGTTGATCGAAGACGACCCGTCGCTGGGCAGTTCCCTGCAATCGTGGCTGCAGATGGACGGCTATGCGGTGGACTGGCTGCAGCGCGGCGACCAGGCCGCGACTGCGCTGGCCACGCATGCCTACGATTGCGTGCTGCTGGACCGCGGCCTGCCCGGCCTCGACGGCGACGAGGTGCTGCGGGCGCTGCGCGCGGCCGGCGGGCCGGGGGCGCGATTGCCGGTGATCGTGATCACGGCGCGCGACGCGGTGGCCGACCGGGTGCGGGGACTGGACCTGGGCGCGGACGATTACCTGGTCAAGCCTTTCGATCTCGATGAGCTCTCGGCCCGCGTGCGCGCGGCCCTGCGCCGCGGCGCGGCGCAGCACGCGCCGGCGCTGCGCCATGGCGCGGTGGCTCTCGATCCGGCCGCCAAGCGCGTGACGGTGGACGGCGCGCCGCTCGCGCTCACCGCGCGCGAGTTCGCCGTCCTGCAGGCCCTGATGCGCCACCCGGCCCACATCCTGAGCCGCGCCCAGCTCGAGGAGGCCCTGTACGGCTGGGGCGAGGAGGTCGAGAGCAACGCCATCGAGGTCCATATCTACAACCTGCGCAAGAAGCTCGGCAGCGGCTTCATCGTGACGGTGCGCAACCAGGGCTACGGGCTGGCGCCGGCATGAGGCTGCCTCCTTGGCTCTCGGCCGGGCGCCGGCCCGAATCCCCGGATCCCGCGCGCGGCGGCTGGTCCTTGCGGCGGCGCTTGCTGCTGGTCGTGATGGGCACCAGCATCGGCCTGTGGCTGGTCAGCCTTTCCATCATCGTCGGCGTGGCGTGGTTCGCCACCAGCGACGTCTTCGACGATGCGCTGGAGGAAGGCTCGCGCCTGGTATTGCAGCTCGGCCTTCCCGGACGGGCCGCGGCCGGCTCCGAGCAGGGTCCCCATGCGGGGCGCGATGATACGCTGAAGCTGCGCATGTACTACCAGCTCGTGGCGCCCGACGGCACCGTGCTGCGGCGCGGCGCGGACACGCCGGAAACCGCCTTCCTCCCCCAGGCGCGGCACAAGGAAAAGGCCACGGTCTGGACCGAGGGCGAGCTCTGGCGCGTGCACGTGCGGCCGGGCCCGGGGGGCGTCACCGCCCAGGTGGCCCAGCCGATGAAAGAGCGCCTGGAGCTGCTGGAGGAAATGGCCGAGAACCTGATCTGGCCCGCGCTGGGGCTGCTGGCGCTGCTCGGCCTGCTGAGCTGGTACCTGATCCGGCGCCTGCTGCGGCCGCTGGAGGACACGGCCATGCGCATCGACGCCAAGTCGCCGCACGACCTGACGCCCGTGCGGGCGCCGAACCCGCCGCGCGAGCTGCAGCCCATCCTGGACGCGCTCAACGCCCTGCTGGCGCGCCTGGCCACGGCGCTGGACAGCGAGCGGCGCTTCACCGCCGATGCGGCGCACGAACTGCGCACGCCGCTTGCCGCCTTGCGCATGCGCGTGCAGCTCATCGAGCGCGAGCTGAACCTGCCGGACCACCATCTGCGGCAATTGCGCGCCGACCTGGACCGCTGCACCGCGCTGGTCGAGAGCCTGCTGGCGCTGGCGCGGCTGGAGCCGCGGACCGAGCCCCTGGCGCGCGAAACCGTGGACCTGGACGCCCTGCTCGACGGCATCGACACGCAGGCGCGCGGCAAGCACGTGCGGGTGGAGCGGGACCTGGCCGTGCCGCGGCTACGGGCGGAACCCGCGCTGCTCGCCAGCGCACTGCGCAACCTGGTCGACAATGCCGTGCGCTACGGCCGCGAAGGCGGCCGCGTGCGCATCGAGTCCCGGCGACTGCCGGACGGCGGCACGCGCCTGGCCGTGCGCGACGACGGCATGGGCGTGCCGCCAGAAGACCGGGCGCGCCTGGGCGAACGGTTCTTCCGGGTGCTGGGCACCGGCCAGACCGGCAATGGCCTGGGCCTGTCCATCGTCGCGCGCATCGCGGCGCTGCACGACGCGCCCATGCGCTTCGAGGACGGGCTGGACGGCCGGGGGCTGAGCGTGGTGCTGGACTTCCCGCCGGGCTGATCGGACCGCCGACGGGACCGACCGAGCCGACCGGCTGACGGACCCGCCGGGCAGCCCGATCGGGCCATCCGCCATCAGGCCGACACCATCAGATTGCCTTCAGCTTCGGCCTTTCTAATGGAACCGTTCCGCAGAAACCGGAGCTTCTTTCGCAAACCACAAGGAATCGAACCATGAAACCTACCCTGTCCACACTGGCCGCCGCCGCGATCCTGGCCCTGGGCGCCGCCACCGCCATCGCCCAGCCCGCAGGCTACACCGGCCCGAGCAACGCCCCCAAGGCCGCCGCCCAGGGCACGTACTCGGGCCCCACCAACGTGCCGCTGGCGACGGTCAAGCAACTGCTCGATACCGGCCACGACGGCCAGCTCGCCCGGCTGCAGGGCCGCATCGTTTCCTTCGAGGGCGACGAGCACTATGTCTTCGAGGACGCGACGGGACGCATCACCGTGGAGATCGACGACGAGGACTTCCCCGCCGGCCAGACCGTGAGCGCCGAACACCGCGTGGAACTGGTGGGCGAGTTCGACAAGGGCCTGCGCAAGACCGAGTTCGAGGTCGAGCGCATGACCGTGCTGCCCTGACCGGACCCTGACCGGACCCTGATCGGACCCTGATCGGACCCTGATCGGACCCTGACCGGACCCTGACCGGGCCCTGATCCCGGATGGGACCCGGATCGGACCCGGATCGAGCCCTGAACGAACCCTGTTCGAGCCCCGATCGGACCCAGATCCCCGATCGAACCCTGATCGAGCCCTGCGCTCACCCCAAAGGCCCCGCCGGATGAACTGCCCCCCAAGTTGGACACCAGTCCAAGCTTTGGGGGGCGGTTCAGGAAACGGCGGGGTCTTCTTTTTGCGCGCGTCCGCGCTCGAGCTGTCTCAGATTGGTACGAATGTCTGAAGAATGAGACGGCCATATCGTAGATCTCAGCCACCCACGAAAAAACCTCATTGGAATCAATCGATTGACGCGACAAGAAAACTGGCACGCATCTTGCTTAAAAAAGGACAGAGATAGCCCGGTGCTTGATCGGGCTTGGTCGCATCCGAACGCTTAAAAGGAGTTATCTACGATGCACAGTCCGCTTTTCAGTCCCTTCGAGCTTCGTGGCCTGACGCTCAAGAACCGCCTGGTGGTGTCGCCGATGTGCCAGTACATCTCGGAAAACGGCTCGGCCAATGATTGGCACCTCTATCACCTGGGGAATTTTTCCATCGGCGGCTTCGGCCTGGTCATGACCGAGGCGACCAACGTCAACGCAGTCGGCAAGATCACGCACAAATGCGCGACGCTCTGCACCGACGAGAACGAGGCCGCGCTCAAGCGGGTCATCGACTTCAACAAGAAATTCGGCGTCGCGGCGCAAGGCATCCAATTGGCGCACGCCGGCCGCAAGAGTTCCACGCAGCCGCCGGCGCTCGGAGGGCAATCCCTGTCGGCCGAGGAGGGCGCCTGGGAAACCGTGGCGCCGTCGGCGATCCCGTACGCCGCCGGCTGGCACACCCCGCGCGCGCTGACCAAGCCCGAGATCAAGGCGCTCTACGACGATTTCGCCGCCTCGGTCCGGCGCGCCGAGCGCGTGGGCTACGACCTGATCGAAATGCACGCGGGGCACGGCTACCTGACGCACCAATTCCTCTCGCCCCTGTCGAACCAGCGCGACGATGAATACGGCGGCAGCCTCAACAACCGCATGCGCTTCGCCCTCGAGCAGTTCGAGGCGATGCGCGCGGCATGGCCCAAGGACAAGCCCATGGGCGCCCGCCTCTCCACCTGCGACTGGGTGGACGGCGGCTGGACGGTCGACGAGAGCGTCGTGCTGGCGCGCGAACTCAAGGCGCTCGGCTGCGACTACATCGACGTGTCGAGCGGCGGCCTCCATCCGGCCCAGGTGGTCCCCCTCGCCCCCGGCTACCACGCCGAGATCGCCCAGCGCATCCGCAAGGAAGCCGACATCCCGGTCATGGTCGTAGGCCTGATCGCCGACCACGAGCTGGCCAACAGGATCGTCGAATCCGGCCAGGCCGACTTCATCTGCATGGGCCGCGGCGCGATGTGGGATCCCCGTTTCCCCTGGCACGCGGCCGAGGCATTGGGCGCCGAGGCGTCCTATCCGGCCCGCTCCACCCCCTGCCTGCCCAAGCTGCGCCCGCAGCTCTTTCCCCATCGCCAGGAAGTCACGGCCTGATCCCGGCCGCGGCATCCAAGACAAGCAAACCAAGGAGTCAAGATGAAATACAACAGACCGCATGCCACCGCCGCCTGGGGCACGATGGCCAAGGACTGGGAACAAGGCATCGATTATTCGCGCATGATCCGCGAGCGCTTCGAGCGCGCGCAAGCCTCGGTGAAGGCCTCCGGCCTGGGCGCGGTGCTCTGCTTCAATGTCGACAACGTGCGCTACATCACCGGCACCCACATCGGTGAATGGGTCCGCGACAAGTTCGACCGCTACGCCCTGTGCCCGCGCGACGGCGAGGCCTTCCTGTGGGATCCGGCCCCGCCCGCAAAGCGCATCAGCTCACCGTGGATCGCCGACCGCGTCGCCGCCCCCATCAGCAACATGCAGGGCGCGCTGCCGCCCAAGGTCGGCGCGCAGCAGGACTTCGCCCGCCAGATCAAGAAGATGCTCGTGCACTACGGCATCGAGAAGGAGCCGCTGGGCATCGACCTGCTCGAGCTGCCCATGCTGCGCGCCCTCGAGAACGAGGGCATCGAGGTGGTCGACGGCCAGCAGGCGATGCTCGACGCCCGCGAGGTCAAGACCCGGGACGAGATCGAATGCCTCAAGGTCGCCGCGTCCATGGTGGACGCCACCTACTACGACATCTGCAAGGCGATCCGCCCGGGCGTGCGTGAAAACGAGCTGGTCGCGATCGCCAACGACCGCCTCTTTCGCCTCGGCTCCGAAAGGGTCGAATGCGTGAACTCGGTGGCCGGCCCGCGCGGCACCCCGCACTCGCACACGTTCTCCGACCGCATCATCCAGCCGGGCGAGATGATCTACCTGGACATCATGCATTCCTTCAACGGCTACCGGACCTGCTACTACCGCACCTTCGTGTGCGGCGAGCCGAACAAGCACCAGATCGAGGCCTACGAGACCGCGTCGAAATGGATCAGCGCCTCGATCGACGCGATCCGCCCGGGCGCCACGGTCGAGGAGGTCGCCAGCGTCTGGCCGGCCGCCCAGGAATTCGGCTACGCCAACGAGGACGAGGCCTTCCTGCTGCAGTACGGCCACGGCATCGGCCTGAGCCTCTGGGAGCGCCCGATCATCAGCCGCCGCTTCAAGGGCCAGAACACGGTGCTCAAGGAAGGCATGGTGTTCGCGGTCGAGACCTGGAAGGGCGCGGCCGACGGCTCCGGCGCGGCGCGGATCGAGGAGGAGGTCGTGGTGACCAAGGACGGCTGCGAGGTCATCACCAACTTCCCGTCGGACCGCCTCATCTCCTGCGGCCTGCCCGGCTGCGACGTCTTCTGAGGGCCCGCCGCGGGCGTACCGTCCATGGCGCCGCGACGGGCCCAGGCCCGCGCGGCGCACTCTCCATACGCAGGGAACCATGTCCTCCACCCTCTCGACATTCGATTTCACCCAGGGCGCGGTATTGCTGCGCTTCATCTGCGGCCTGTTCTTCATACCCCACATCTACTTCAAGATCGTGGGCAACCCCCCGCCGGCGCTGGGCTTCTTCCAGGCCGCGGGATTCAAGCCGGCGGGCTTCTGGATGAGGATCGCGATGGTCGTCGAGATCGTGGCGGCCGCCGGCCTGCTGTTCGGCATCTATACACCGTGGGCCGCGCTGCTCGCGGCGGCCAGCCTGATGGTCGCCGCCATCGCGGTCTGTTTCTGCAACAAATGCATGAAATGGCTCTGGAACCTCAACGGCATGGAATTCCCCATATTCTGGGCCCTGTCCTGCGTGGTGGTGGCCATGCTCCACTGGGGACAGGCTTGAGCGGGGGCCGGACATGAATGCAATGAACAGCGCCCGGATCGGATGGATCGGCCTGGGCAAGATGGGCGCCCCGATGGCGGCCAGGCTGCTCGACGCGGGGCACGCGCTGATGGTCCACAACCGCTCGGCGGCACGGGCCCGGCCCCTGCTGGACAAAGGGGCCGAGCTGGCGGACTCCGTCCAGGCCCTGGGGCGCGAAGCCGCCATCGTGTTTTCCATGGTCAGCGACGACGATGCGATCCAGGGCATCGCGCTGAATGCGGGCGGGCTGCTCGAGGCCGCCCGGCCCGGGCTGGTGTTCATCGACATGAGCACCATTTCCCCCGCCATGTCGGAGCGCGTGGCCGCGGCCGCCCGGGAAAAAGGGGTCCATTACCTGCGCGCCCCGGTGTCCGGCAGCACGTCGACGGCCGCCGCCGGCGCGCTCACCATCCTGGCCTCGGGGCCCCGGGACGCCTACGAGCAGTGCCTGCCCCTGCTGCAGGCGCTGGGCAAGAAACTCTACTACCTCGGCGAGGCCGAACAGGCCCGATACCTCAAGATCGCCATCAACATGATGGTGGGCGTGACGGCGGCGATGATGGGCGAGGCGCTGACCCTGGCCGAGCACGGCAAGGTCGAGTGGGCCCAGATGATCGAGGTGATCAACAACAGCGTCGTCGGCTCGCCGCTGCTCGCCTACAAGGCGGAATTGCTGACCACGCGGAACTTCGCGCCCATGTTCACCGCCGCGCAGATGGCCAAGGATTTCGATCTCGCCCTGGGCGCGGGCCGCGACGCCAACGTGCCCCTGCCGCTCGTCGCGATATCGCGCCAGTTCCTCGGCGCTATGATCGCATCAGGGCGCGGCGAACTGGATTTCTTCGCCTACGTCACCCTGCTCGAAGAACTCTCCGGCCTGGGACGCCCGGCCGACCGGTAAAGGAATTGAGAAATGCTGAAACTGAATGATGCCGCGCTATTCAGGCAACAAGGCTACATCGACGGCGCCTGGCACGAGGCGGACGGGAAAGAGACCCAGACGGTCCGCAACCCCTCGACCGGCGAGGCGCTCGGCACCACGCCCCGGATGGGCGCGGCCGAGACCCGGCGCGCCATCGAGGCGGCGGAGGCCGCCTGGCCCGCCTGGCGCGCCAAGACCGCCAAGGAACGCGCCGCGCTGCTGCGCAAATGGTATGAGCTGATGCTGGCCCACCAGGAAGACCTCGCGGCGATCCTGACCGCCGAGCAGGGCAAGCCGCTCGCCGAGGCGCGCGGCGAGATCCTGTACGGCGCCTCCTTCATCGAGTGGTTCTCCGAGGAGGCAAAGCGCGTCTATGGCGACACGATCCCCCAGCCCGCCGCGGGGCGGCGCCTGGTCGTCATCAAGCAGCCCGTCGGCGTGGTCGCGGCGATCACCCCCTGGAATTTCCCCAACGCGATGATCACCCGCAAGGTCGGGCCGGCGCTCGCCGCCGGCTGCACCGTGGTGGTCAAGCCGGCGAGCCAGACGCCCTATTCGGCGCTCGCGCTCGCCGAGCTCGCCGAGCGCGCCGGCCTGCCGCCGGGCGTGTTCAACGTCGTCACGGGGTCGGCGAAAGCCATTGGCGGCGAGCTCACGGCCAATCCCATCGTGCGCAAGCTCTCGTTCACCGGATCGACCGAGATAGGCCGCGAGCTGATGTCGCAATGCGCCCCGACGATCAAGAAAATCTCTCTCGAGCTCGGCGGCAACGCGCCCTTCATCGTGTTCGACGACGCCGACCTCGAC
>JBIQHJ010000065.1:0-18689 GCA_044508625.1 Alcaligenaceae bacterium | reverse complement strand
CTGCTGCGCAAGGTCAAGGCCGCCCAGTACGTGGCCGCGCACCCGGGCGAGGTCTGCCCGGCCAAGTGGGAGGAAGGCGCCAAGACCCTGACCCCCTCGCTGGACCTGGTCGGCAAGATCTGATCCCCGGGGCCGCCCGGCCCTCATGCCCGCCGCCTTCCAGCGGCGGGCAACCCTTCCCCCGATTCGACGGACCAGGCGGTCGGGGGATGTTCGTCCAAGTAAAAGGTGATGACAATGCTGGATGCCAGCCTCAAAGGTCAATTGGGAACCTATCTCGAACGGGTGACGCTGCCCGTCGAACTGCGCGCCTCGCTGGATGACGGCGCCAAGTCTCGGGAACTGCGCGCCTTCCTCGAAGACATCGCCAGCCTGTCCGACAAGATCACACTGGTCGAGGGCGATTCGGGCGCGGGCCGCGTGCCGTCGTTCGCGATCGCCCGGGCGGGCACCGACATCGCGGTGTCCTTCGCCGGAATCCCCCTGGGCCATGAATTCACGTCGCTGGTGCTGGCGCTGCTGCAAGTCGGCGGCCATCCGCCCAAGCTTGACGACGCGGTCGCCGAACAGATCCGCGCCCTGCGCGGCACCCATGTGTTCGAGACCTATTTTTCGCTGTCCTGCCAGAATTGCCCGGACGTGGTCCAGGCCCTGAACGCGATGTCCGTGATCAATCCCGGCATCCGCCACGTGGCGATCGACGGCGCCTTCTTCCAGGACGAGGTGCAGGCCCGCGAGATCCTGTCCGTGCCCGCCGTCTTCCTGAACGGCGAGCTGTTCCACCAGGGCCGCGCCGGGGTCGAGGAACTGCTGGCCAAGCTGGACGTCGGCGACGACGCGGCCAAGGTCGAGGCCCTGAACGCGCGCGAGGAATTCGACGTGCTGGTGGTCGGCGGCGGCCCGGCGGGCGCCGCGGCGGCCGTGTACGCGGCCCGCAAGGGCATCCGCACCGGCGTGGTGGCCGAGCGTTTCGGCGGCCAGGTGCTCGACACCATGGCGATCGAGAACTACATCTCGGTGCTCGAGACCGAGGGGCCCAAGTTCGGCGTGGCGCTGGAGCAGCACGTCAAGGCCTACGAGGTCGACATCATGAACCTGCAACGCGCCAGCAAGCTCGTGCCGGGCAAGTCGATCCAGGTCGAGCTGGCGAGCGGCGCGACGCTCAAGGCCAAGACCGTCGTGCTCTCGACCGGCGCGCGCTGGCGCGAGATCAACGTGCCCGGCGAGCGCGAGTACCGCAACCGCGGCGTGGCCTACTGCCCGCACTGCGACGGGCCCCTGTTCAAGGGCAAGCACGTGGCGGTCATCGGCGGCGGGAACTCGGGCGTCGAGGCGGCGATCGACCTCGCGGGGCTGGTGGCCCACGTGACCCTGGTCGAGTTCGCCGACGCGCTGCGGGCCGACGAGGTGCTGCAGCGCAAGCTGCGCAGCCTGCCCAACGTCACGATCCTGACCTCGGCGCAGACCACCGAGATCCATGGCGACGGCAAGCGCGTGGTGGGCCTGACGTACAAGGACCGCGCCTCCGGCGCCGAGCATCGCGTCGACCTCGACGGCGTGTTCGTGCAGATCGGCCTGGTGCCCAACACCGAATGGCTCAAGGGCGTGGTGGATCTCACCCCGCACGGCGAGATCATCGTCGACGCGCGCGGCCAGACCTCGGTGCCCGGGGTGTTCGCGGCCGGCGACGCCACCACGGTGCCGTACAAGCAGATCATCATCGCCGCCGGCGAGGGGGCGAAAGCGGCCCTGGCCGCCTTCGACCACCTGATCCGCAGTTCGGTGGCCGACGAGGGCTGCGACGTCAAGGCCGTCGCCTGACACGGGCCGGGTACGGGCCGTCCCCGGGGGCGGCCCGCCCCTGCTCCTCCCCGCCGTCCCGCCGCGCCATCCGCGCGCTCCCATCCGCGCGCTCCCATCCGCGCGCTCCCATCCGGCGATCCCGCCGCTGCCGATCCCGCCGCTACAATAGCGGGCTGGAATCGTCCGAACGGATCAGGGGATGCGATGAGCGACAGGATCAGGGTAGGTATCGTCGGTTACGGAAACCTGGGGCGCGGGGCCGAGCAGGCCATCGCGCTCACGCAGGACCTGCGGCTCGCCGCGGTGTTCACGCGGCGCGATCCGGCGGGTGTGGCCTGCGTGGATCCCGGCGTGCCGGTGATCGCCCTGGACGAGGCCGCGCAGTGGCGCGACCGCATCGACGTGATGCTGCTGTGCGGCGGCTCGCGCCAGGACCTGCCCGAGCAGGGGCCGCGGATGGCCTCGATGTTCACCACGGTCGACAGCTTCGACACGCATGCGCGCATCCCCGGGTATTTCGCGGCCATGGACCAGGCCGCGCGCGCGGCCGGCACGCTCGCCATGATCTCCATCGGCTGGGACCCGGGCCTGTTTTCCGTCAACCGCCTCCTCGCCGAATCCATCCTGCCGCGGGGCTCGACCCATACCTTCTGGGGCAAGGGCCTGAGCCAGGGCCACTCGGACGCCTTGCGCCGGGTGCCGGGCGTGCGCGCCGGGGTCCAGTACACCATTCCCTCGGCCGAGGCGATGCGGCGGGTGCGCGCGGGCGAGCGGCCCGAGCTCTCGACGCGGGAAAAGCACACGCGGGAATGCCACGTCGTCCTCGCCGAGGGCGCCGATCCCGAGGCCGTGCGCCAGGCGATCGTCACCATGCCCGACTATTTCGCCGACTACGACACGACCGTGCATTTCATCACCGCCGAGGCGCTGGCGCGCGACCACGCCGCCATGCCGCATGGCGGATTCGTGATCCGCAGCGGCGAGACCGGCGACGGCACCGGACAGCTCCTCGAGTTCTCGCTGCGGCTCGACAGCAATCCGGCCTTTACGGCCAGCGTGCTCGTGGCCTATGCGCGCGCCGCGCACCGGATGCGCCGGCAGGGCGCGGTGGGCGCATGCACGGCCTTCGACGTGGCACCCGCGCTGCTGTCGCCGCGCGATCCCGCGCAGTTGCGGCGCGATCTGCTCTGATCCGGGGCCGCGGCCGTGCTGTCGGAATACGGCGTCCTCGACCTGTGGACCTATGTCGCGGGCACGGTGTTCATCATCGTCCTGCCGGGGCCGAACTCGCTGTTCGTGCTGGCCACGGGCGCGAGCCAGGGCGTGCGCGTCGGCTACCAGGCGGCGCTGGGCATCTTCGTGGGCGATTCGATCCTGATGGCGCTGGCGGCGGGCGGCGCGGCCTCGGTGCTGCGCGTGCTGCCGATGCTGTTCGTGGCGCTCAAGGCCCTGGGCGCACTGTACCTGTGCTACCTGGGCTTGCGGCTGCTGGCCTCGGCCTGGCGGCCCGCCGTGCCCGAGCAGTCGCGGCCCGTCGCGGTGGGTCCGGGCAGCCGGTTCCGCAAGGCCCTGCTGCTGAGCCTGCTCAATCCCAAGGCGATCCTGTTCCTGCTGTCGTTCTTCGTGCAGTTCGTCGATCCGTCCTATCCGCACCCCGCCGTGCCGTTCCTGATCCTGGCGTCGATCCTCCAGTGCCTGAGCTTCCTCTACCTGTCGCTGCTGATCTTCGGCGGCGCGCGGCTGGCGGACGCCTTCCGGCGCCGCCCGGGGATCGCCCGGCTGGGCTGCGCGGCCACCGGCGGCATCTTTCTCTGGTTCGCCGGACGCCTGGCCTTCGAGGATTGAGCCCGTGGCTAGGGTTTATCCCTTTAGGTGGGCGTGCGCTTACTGGGTAGAATTTTCCGCAATTCCACCGTCATGCGGATGATTCGACCAGGAACGCCATGCCGCCCCGCCTCGCCCTAGACAACATCAGCAAGTCCTATCCCACCGTCCGGGCCAACGACGGGGTGAGCCTGGCCGTGCAGCCGGGCGAGATCCATGCCGTGCTGGGCGAGAATGGCGCGGGAAAGTCCACGCTGATGAAGATCATCTACGGCGTGGTGCGCCCGGACTCGGGCACGGTCCACTGGGACGGGCGCCCGGTGCAGATCGACAGCCCCGCGCAGGCGCGGGCGCTGGGGCTGGGCATGGTGTTCCAGCATTTCTCCCTGTTCGACACCCTGACCGTGGCCGAGAACATCGCCCTCGGCCTGCCGGGCGACACCGACATCCGTGCGCTGGAGCAGCGCATCGCGGACACGGTCGACCAGTACGGGCTCGAGCTCGAGCCCGGGCGCCACGTGCACACCCTGTCTGTGGGCGAGCGCCAGCGCGTCGAGATCGTGCGCGCGCTGCTGGGCAAGCCCCGCCTGCTGATCCTCGACGAGCCGACCTCGGTGCTGACCCCGCAGGCGGTGCACCGGCTGTTCGACATCCTGCGGCAACTGGCCGGCGAGGGCTGCAGCATCCTGTACATCAGCCACAAGCTCGACGAGATCCGCAGCCTCTGCCACACCTGCACGGTCATGCGCGCCGGGCGCGTGACCGGCGAATGCGATCCCCGCCTCGAGACCGAGGCCGGCCTGTCGCGCCTGATGATCGGGGCCGAGCTGCCCGTGGTCGAGCGCACGCCGCGCGAGGCCGGTGACGTGGTGCTGCGCGTGAGCGGCCTGGACCTGCCCCGCGCCCATCCCTTCGCCACGCCGCTGCGGGACATTTCCTTCGAGCTGCGCGCCGGCGAGATCCTCGGGGTCGCGGGGGTGTCGGGCAACGGCCAGCAAGAGCTCATGGCGGCGCTCTCGGGCGAGGACACGCGCTGCGCGGCCGGCAGCATCCGGATCGACGGCGAGCCGGCCGGCCGCCGCTCGGCGGCCTGGCGCCGCGGGCGCGGCCTGGCCTTCGTGCCCGAGGAGCGCCTCGGGCGCGGCGCCGTCCCCGAGCTGTCGCTGGCGCGCAATGTCCTCCTCTCGCACCAGGGCGAGGCCACGGTGCGGCGCGGCTTCGTGCGCGAAGGCGCGGTGCGCGCGCTCGCTGCCGGCATCATCGAGCGCTTCCGCGTCAAGGCGCCGGGCCCCCTGGCGCTCGCCGGCAGCCTCTCGGGCGGCAACCTGCAGAAATACATCGTTGGGCGCGAGGTCGTCCGGCATCCGCGCCTGCTGCTGGTCGCGCAGCCCACCTGGGGGGTGGACGTGGGCGCGGCCGCGCAGATCCGCGGCGAGCTCCTCGCGCTGCGCGACGAGGGCTGCGCGATCCTGCTGATCTCCGAGGAACTCGACGAGCTGTTCGAGATCTCCGACCGCCTGATCGTCATCGCCAAGGGGCGGGTGTCGCCGCCGGTGCCGATCGGCGAGGCCCAGCGCGAGCGGATCGGCCAGTGGATGAGCGGCCTGTGGCCGGGCGCCGAGGCCCAGGCCGGGCTTGCCGAGCCGGAGGCCGCCCATGCTTGAACTGGTCCCGCGCGCGCAGCCCTCCCGCCTGATGTCCTGGCTGTCCCCCGTCCTGGCCGTGATCCTCACCGCGGCCTGCGGGGCGGTCATGTTCGCCGCGGTCGGCAAGTCCCCCCTCGAGGGCCTGGCGGTGTTCTTCCTCGAGCCGATCGGCAGCCTGCGCGGCTGGTCCGAGATCGGCGTCAAGGTCGCGCCGCTGCTGCTCGTTTCGGTCGGGCTGGCGCTGTGCTTCCGCGCCAACATCTTCAACATCGGCGCCGAGGGCCAGCTCGTGCTCGGGTCGATCGTGGCCGGCGCCGTCATCCTGCATTTCGACGACGGCTCGGGCGGGGGCGGCCCTTGGATGATCGCGCTCGCGCTGCTGGCGGGGGCCGTGGGCGGGGCGTTCTGGGCGGCCATCGTGGCCTGGCTGCGCGATCGCTACAACGCCAACGAGATCCTGGTGTCCCTGATGCTGGTGTACGTGGCCGAACTGCTGCTGAGCTATCTGGTGCACGGCGTCATGCGCGATCCGGACGGATTCGGCTTTCCGCAGTCGCGGCTGTTCGATGACGGCTTCCTGCTGCCGGTCTGGCCGGGCACGCGGCTGCACCTGGGCGTGGTGCTGGCGCTGGCCGCCTCGCTGCTGGCCTGGGTACTGCTGGCGCGCATGTTCGCGGGCTTTCGCCTGACCGTGGGCGGCCTCGCGCCGCTCGCGGCCCGCTACGCCGGCTTTTCCTCGCGGCGCGCGCTGTGGGGCTGCCTGCTGCTGTCCGGCGCGCTCGCCGGGGTGGCGGGCGCCTGCGAGATCATGGGGCCCATCGGCCAGCTCACGCCCTCGGTCTCGCCGGGCTACGGCTTTGCCGCCATCATCGTCGCCTTCGTGGGCCGCCTGCATCCGGTCGGCGTGGTGTTTTCCAGCTTCGTCATGGCGCTGTTCTACATCGGCGGCGAGCTGTCGCAGACCCGCATGGGCATGCCCAACGCCATCACCGGCATCTTCCAGGGCATCCTGCTGTTCGCGCTGCTGGCCTGCGACGTGCTGATCCACAAGCAATTCCGCTGGAGGCTCGGCGCGGCCTCCGCGGTTCGCGCGGACGGGCCCTAGACCATGGACGCGCTCGCTCCCCTGATCGCCGCGTCGATGAACGCGGGTACCCCCTTGATGCTGGCGGCCCTGGGCCTGCTGATCAATGAAAAGGCCGGGGTGATCAACCTCGGCTCCGAAGGCATGATGCTGGTCGCGGCGGCGCTGGGATTCGCCGTGACGGTGCATTCGGGCAGCCCCGCGGCGGGCTTCCTGGCCGGCGCCGCGGCCGGCGCGCTGCTGGCCGGCGTGTTCGCCTGGCTCACGGTGTGGCTGGGCGCCAACCAGGTGGCCTGCGGCCTGGCCCTGTCGCTGTTCGGCGTGGGCGCCTCGGCCTACATCGGCATGCCCTACGTGGGCGCCACGATCCAGGCCTCGAGCTGGGGCATTCCGGGGCTCGAGCGCATCCCCTTCCTCGGCCCGGCCCTGTTCCAGCACCATCCGATGGTGTACGGGGCGCTCGTCCTGTGCGCCGCGCTCGGCTATTTCCTCTACCGCACCCGCGCCGGGCTGGTGCTGCGGGCCGTGGGCGAGTCGCCCGAGTCGGCCCACGCCCTGGGCTACAAGGTGCGCCGCATCCGCCTGGCGGCCCTGCTGTTCGGCGGCGCCTGCTGCGGCCTGGCGGGCGCCTTCATGTCGCTGGTCTACACGCCCATGTGGGTCGAGGGCATGGTGGCCGGCCGCGGCTGGATCGCCCTGGCGCTCACGCCCTTCGCGACGTGGCGGCCGGCCCGCGTGCTGGTGGGCGCCTACCTGTTCGGCGGCATCACCATCCTGACCTTCCACATGCAGGCGCTGGGCGTGCCGATCGCCTCGCAGTTGCTGTCCATGCTGCCTTACCTCGCGACCATCCTGGTGCTCGTGCTCATCTCGCGGAACATCGACTGGATCCGCATCAACATGCCCGCATCGCTGGGCAAGAACTTCAACCCCAATTCCTGAAGGAAAGACCATGAACGCAACCATGCTCCGCAAGACGCTCCAAGCCCTCACGGCGGCCTCGGCCGTTGCCCTGGCGGCCGCCGCCCCGGCCTCCGCCGAGCCGCTGAAGGTCGGCTTCGTCTACGTCAGTCCCATCGGCGAGGCCGGCTGGACCTGGCAGCAGGACACCGGCCGGCGCGAGATGCAGGCCGCGCTGGGCGACAAGGTCAAGACCCAGTACGTCGAGGACGTCCCCGAGGGGGCGGACGCCGAGCGGGTCATCCGCGACCTCGCCCAGCAGGGCAACCAGCTCATCTTCACGACGTCCTTCGGCTACATGAACCCGACGATCAAGGTCGCCAAGCAGTTCCCGGACGTCAAGTTCGTGCACTCGACCGGCTACAAGACCGCGCCGAACGTCGCCACCACCAATGCGCGCTTCTACGAGGCGCGCTACGTGGCCGGCATGCTGGCCGGCAAGGTCACCAAGACCAAGGTCGTGGGCTACGTCGGCGCCTATCCCATCCCCGAGGTGCTGCAGGGCATCAACGCCTTCACGCGCGGCCTGCGCAGCATCCAGCCCGATGCCCAGGTGCGCGTCATCATGGTCAATAGCTGGTTCGATCCGGGCAAGGAGCGCGACGCGGCGCTCGCGCTGCTCGACCAGGGCGCCGACATCGTGACCCACCACACCGATTCCACCGCCACGGTGCAGGCCGCCGAGGAACGCGGCAAGCACGCCATCGCCTATCACTCCGACATGTCGAAGTTCGGGCCCAAGGCCCAGCTCGCCGCGGTGACCCACCACTGGGGGCCGTATTTCACCCGCGAGGTCCAGTCGGTGCTGGACGGCACCTGGAAGTCCAACCAGGTCTGGGGCGGCTTCAAGGAGGGCATGGTGGCCCTCGAGGGGTTCGGCCCGGGCGTCGGCGACGACCTCAAGGCGTTCCTGAAGCAGCAGGAGGACGCGATCGCCGCCGGCACCCTGAACCCCTTCGCCGCGCCGATCAAGGACAACGAGGGCAAGGTGCGCCTGGCCGAGGGCGCCCTGGACGACAAGGGCCTGAACGCGATGGACTACTACGTCGAGGGCGTGGTCGGCAAGCTCGGCAAGAACTGATCCCTGCGCGCCAGGGATAGTACACTGGCGGCCGGGGACGATGCGTCCCCGCTGGGGCGAAGGCCGGCGCGCCTTCGCAGGGGCCAGTTGCCATGCCTGGCCAAGCATGGAAATCATGTTTTTGATGGATATCGAATGAAATCATTTTCTCGTACCCTCGGCGCCGCGGCCGTCTCGGCGCTCCTGCTGGCCGGAACGGCCGCCTGGGCCCATGGCGATGGCGCAGCGCACGGCGCGTCCGCCGCGGCTTCCGCCGCGGGCCTGCCCGCGTCGGCCACGGTCAGCGCCCGGGACTGCTGGATCCGCCTGCTGCCGGCGCCCACTCCGTCGGGCGGATTCCTGGTCGTGCATAACGGCGGCCAGCAGCCGGTCTCCCTCAAGAGCGCCTCGTCCCCGGACTACGGAATGGTCATGCTGCACCAGACCTCCGAGGAGGGCGGCATGAGCAAGATGTCCATGGTCCACGAGATCTCGATCCCGCCCGGCCAGGACCTGGAGCTCAAGCCCGGCGGCTATCACATCATGCTCGAGCAGCCCCGGGCGGGCCTCAAGGTGGGCGACCGCGTGCACGTGGATTTCGCCCTCGGCAACGGCGAGGGCTTCGCCGCGACCTGCGAGCTCAAGCCCCCCAAGGCCATGAGCCACTGAGGCCTTCAGGCGCCGGCAAGGAACTCCAGGCACGCGCGGTTGAAGGCGCGCGGGTTGGCGAGGTTCATGCCGTGCGCCGCCAGGCGGATGACCTCGCGGCGCGCGCGAGGCAGGACGGCCTGCAACTGATCCTGCCGCGTGCCGTAGCGCGCGGGGCTGTCGGCGCCGCCCAGCAGCAGGACGGGGCATTCGATGCGCCCGGCATCCTCGAGATCCACCGGGAGGCTCGCCTCCAGGACCTGCGACAGCAGGGTCGCGGCGTTGTCGCGCACCATCTGCTTGAACCAGCCCACCATCCTGCGCCAGGTGCCGGCGCCGTTGACCGCGTCGATGAACTGCTCGACCGCCGCCTCAGGCTCGCCGCGCGCCAGCAAGGCGATGGCGGGCGCGTAGAAGGCCTGCGCGGGCGCCTCGTGGGCGAACCGGAAGCCCGGGTCCGCGAGCGTGAGGGTCCCGCAGAGCTCGGGCGCCCGCAGCGCGAACTCCAGGGCGACGTGCGCGCCGCGCGAATGGCCCAGCACGTGCACCGGCCGGCCGCCTCCCAGCGTGCGCGCCAGCGCGATCATGTCCTCGGCGTGCGCGGCGATGGCGTAACCCGGGTCGGGATGCGTGCCGGCGCGCGGCCAGCATCCGCGCAGGCTCGCCGCCACCACGCGGTACGATGCGCCCAGTTGCGGGATCTGCCAGCGCCAGTAGCGATAGTCGCACAGCGATCCATGGATCAGCAGCACGATGTCGCCCGAGCCCGCCTCGGTGTAGGCGATCGGGCCGGACAGCTCGAGCGTGGACTGCGCGAGCTCGGGGGCGCGGACCATTACAGCAGTTTCATGCGGCTCTTGGCGGTTTCGGCCGCCGAGGTGCTGGGATAGTCCTTGATGATGCGCTGCAGGCTGGCCTTGGCGCCGGCGAGGTCGTTGAGCTCGATCTGGCTGGCGGCCGCCACCAAAAGCGCATCGGGCGCGCGCGGGTCCTGCGGCCGGTCCTTGACCAGGTCCTGCATGGTCTTGACCGATCCCTTGAAATCGCGGGTCGCGTACTGGCTGCTGCCGAGGTAGAAGCGGGCGTCGCCCGACAGCTCGCTGTCGGGATAGGCCTGGGTGAAGGCCGCGAAAGCCGCTGCGGCCTCCTTGTACTTGCCGCTGCGGTACTGGTCGGCCGCCGCCTGGTAGGCGGCCTGCTCTTGCGGGTCGGCGGCCTGGCGATCCTGCGGCGCGTTCTCGGGCTGGTCCCCCGATGGCGGGCGGCGCGACAGTTGCTCGATCTGACCGCGCATGGAGGCCACCTCGTGGCGCAGCATGTCGATCTGGTCGGCGAGCTGCAGCCTGGCCTGCTGGTTCTGCTCGTTGATCTGCTTGATCTGCGCCCTGAGCTCGAGGATGGCGCGCCGGGCCTCGTCGTCGGAGAATGCATGCGCGGGCGCGGCGGCCAGCGCCAGCGCGATCGTCAGGCCGGCGGCGAAGGCCGTGCCGATGCGGGGAATGAGTGCTTGCATCATATATATCCCATCAATAAAAAACGCCGCGGCGGGAACCGCCACGGCGTCGCTGCGGCGAGGCCGGAATCAGCGCAGGTAGTTGATGTCGGCGCGGCGGTTCTCGGCGTAGTCGGCTTCGGTGTTGCCCAGCGCCTTGGGGCGCTCTTTCCCGAAGCTGATGGCTTCGATCTGGTTGGCGTTGACGCCCAGCAGGGTCATCATGCGCGCCACGGCGTCCGAACGGCGCTGGCCGAGAGCCAGATTGTATTCGGTGCCGCCGCGGGCGTCAGCATTGCCCTCGATGCGCACCTTCTGGCCCTGGTGGCTGGTCAGGTAGTTGGAGTGCATCTCGACCACGCTGCGGTATTGCTCGGGGATGGCGTAGCTGTCGAATTCAAAGTAGACCGAGCGTTGTTGCGCTAGGGGACTTTGCGGATTGAACGGATCCATGATTTGTCCCGTGGACGCCGAGTCCGAGCCTGCCCCCCCGGCGCCGGACTGGTCCAGCGGTACGGAGCTGCAAGCCGCCAGGGAGGCGGCGAAAGCGGCTATTGTCAGGGTCCTGGTGATGCGCGAGCTCATTTAATTTCCTTTCAAAAAAGAGTCACACGAAAACGAAAATCGGCTAATCAGTAAACGGGCCCCAGGTCGGCTCACGAACCTTGCCGTTCAGGGAGGACAGCGTCTGCTTGACGCGTCCGTCGATCGAGGTGACTGCCAGTACGCTTTGGCCGCCCTGGATCGAGCTGTACAGTATCTGCATGCCATTGGGCGCGTAGCTTGGGGATTGGTCGTCCGGGCCAGCGGTCAGGAGCTGTTCCGTTCCCGAATTCAAAGCCATGGTGGCGATCCTGAAGGCACCGTTTCTTCGTGTAACGTACACCAGTTGGCTGCCATCGGGAGAGACTCGGGGTGAGATATTGTAACTACCGGAAAAGGTCAGGCGCTGGGCTTCGCCGCCGCCAACGGGGACTTTGTAGATCTGCGGGTTGCCGCCCCGGTCGCTGGTGAAGACCAGCGAGCCGCCGTCGGGCGTGAAGCGCGGCTCGGTGTCGATCAGCGGCGAGCGCATGACGCGGCGCAGGTCCGAGCCGTCGGCATTGATGGTGTAGATCTGCGAGATGCCGTCGCGCGACAGGACGATGGCGAGCCGGCTGCCGTCCGGCGACCAGGCCGGGGCGCTGTTGTTGCCCTTGTAGTTGGCGGCGGGCGCGCGCTGGCCGGTGCTGAGGGTCTGGATGTAGATGACCGGCTTGCCGGATTCGAAGCTGACGTAGGCCAGGCGCGAGCCGTCGGGCGACCACGCCGGCGAGATGATCGATTGCCGGGACCGCAGCATCACCTGGGGATTCTGCCCGTCGGCGTCAGCAATTTGTAACTCATAGCCGTTGCCGGTTTGCAACACGTAGGCGATCCGCGTGGAAAACACCCCGCGCACCCCGGTGATCTTCTCGTAGATCCGGTCGGCGATCCGGTGCGAGATCCGGCGCAGTTCCGCCTCGGTCCCGTTGAAGGCGACCTGGTCGAGCTCGGCCTTGCGGGCGGCGTCCACCAGGCGATAGCTGACGGTGTACTGGCCCCCGCTCTGGGCGATCGAGCCGAAGGCGACGTAGTCGGCGCCGCGCGACTGCCAGTCGCCATAGGACACCGTGCTCTGGAAGTCCAGCGCGGCGCCCGCCGCGCTGATCAGGCGGAACTGGCCCGAGCGCGTCAGGTCGGCCCGGATGACCTCGGACACCTGGGTGCCGCTGGAGCCCGCGAAATCGGCGATCGCGATCGGATATTGCGTGGCGCCGACACCCGAGATGTCGACGCGCAGTTGCGCATGGGCGGCCGGCGCCGTCGCGGCCGCGGCGAACAGGAAGGACAGGCCCGCAACCGCGGTGCGCCGCCAGAGGCGCGCCACGAGGCCCGAAGCATGGGATAAGGTCATGTATGCGATCTCCTAGTCGTACATGCGGTAATCAACGTCAATATACGACGGATACTTACCGCTCGGAGGTTTTGGGAAGGCGCACGCGAGGATGCCCTGGCGTACGGCGGTGTCGAAGCGCGGGTTGCCCGACGAGCGCCTCAGGTCCACTTTCAGGACCGTGCCCTTGGCGTCCAGGTAGGTGCGGTACTGGACCGTGGGATTGGCCGAGCCTTCGCGCGGCGGCACGTTGTAGATGACCCCTGGCTGGATGCAGCGGCGCACCGCGGCGGCGTAGCCGTCGTTGCCGCCGCCCCCGCCGCGCTGGTTGCGGTCGGACGTGCCGTTCGGGATGCCCGCGGCCTCGAGGGCCGAGCCGCGCATCGCCTCGCGCAGGGCTTCGCGCTTGGCGGCGGCCTCCTTGGCGGCCTTTTCCTTCGCGGCCTTTTCGGCGGCCGCCTTTTCCGCGGCGGCCTTCTTGGCGGCGGCTTCCTGGGCCGCCTTTTCCTTGGCGGCCTTTTCAGCGGCCGCTTTCTCGGCCGCGGCTTTTTCAGCGGCGGCTTTCTCCGCGGCCGCTTTCTGTGCCGCCGCCTTTTCAGCCGCGGCCTTTTCGGCGGCGATCTTCTCCGCAGCCGCTTTTTCCGCGGCCTCCTTCTCGGCGGCTTCGCGGGCGGCCTTTTCACGGGCGGCTTTCTCGGCCGCGGCTTTCTCAGCGGCGGCTTTCTCAGCGGCGGCTTTCTCAGCGGCGGCTTTCTCGGCAGCGGCTTTCTCCGCAGCGGCCTTTTCAGCGGCCGCTTTCTCGGCGGCGGCCTTTTCGGCGGCGGCCCGCTCCGCCTCGGCCTTCGCCTTGGCCGCCTGCTCCGCCGCCAGGCGTTCCTGTTCCTCGCGCAGCTTGCGTTCCTTCTCGAGGGCGATCTCGGCGTCCGCCTGGGCCTTGGCGGCCGCCGCCGCGCGTGCCTGGGCCTCCGCGAGGGCCTGCGCCTGCCGCTCGGCCTGGGCGCGGGCTTCGGCCAGCGCGGCGGCCTGCTGGGCGCTCTCGTCCGGCGGCGTGGGCTCCGGTTCAGGCTGCGGTTCGGGTTCCGGTTGCGGCTCGGGTTCCGGCTCGGGTTCCTCGGGCTTCTGCTCGTCCGGCGGCGCGGCCTCGGCCACGGTGCCCTGGGCCCAGAGCTCGATCTGGACGGGGCCCGGATTGTCGGGCGCGGTGTTGAAGCCCACGATCATCAGGACGATGATCAGGCCGTGCGCCAGCAGCGAGTACGCCAGGCCGCGGCGCTCCTCGCGGCGCTCGTCGCCGGGTCCTTGTTCGTATGTCGAAGAAAAGCGTTCGAAGAATTTCATGAGCCTGTGAGCCTCTGGCGCGGCCCGGCGTCCCGGTGGGGGCGCCGGCGGGCCTCGTCAGCGCTTCTGTTCGGTGGCGGTCTGGTTCACGAGCAAGCCCAGGCGGGTGATGCCGCCGGAACGCAACTGGTCCATCACCTGCATCACCGATTCGTAGGGCACCTTGCCGTCCGCCGAGATCACCACGGGGGTGTCCGCCGTGGCCGCCGCCCGGACCTCGGGCAGCAGGTTCTGCTTGTCGACCGGGCGGAACGAGGTGCCCGAATCGCGCAGCCGCATGCTGATCTCGCCATGCTCGTCGATCTGGACCTCGAGGGGCTTGATCGGCACCTCGGAGGCCGTGCCGACCGAGGGCAGCTCGATCTGGCCGGGCGTGATCATGGGCGCCGTCACCATGAAGATCACCAGCAGCACCAGCATGACGTCGATGTAGGGCACCACGTTGATGTCGTTCTTGAGTCGCCGGACGTTGCGGCCGCGCAGGGTTCCCATGTCAGTGCACCTGGCGCTGGAGGATGTTCAGGAACTCGTCGACGAAGCTGTCGAACCGGATCGAGAGCCGGTCGATCTCGTTCGTGTAGCGGTTGTAGGCGACGACGGCCGGGATGGCCGCGAACAGGCCGATCGCCGTGGCGATCAGGGCCTCGGCGATGCCGGGCGCGACCGCCGCGAGCGTGGCCTGCTGCATGGTCGACAGGCCCATGAAGGCGTGCATGATCCCCCAGACCGTCCCCAGCAGGCCCACGTAGGGGCTGACCGAGCCCGTCGAGGCGAGGAAGTTGAGGTGGGACTCGAGGCTGTCCATCTCGCGCTGGTAGGCGGCCTTCATGGCCCGGCGGGGCGCGTCCAGCAGGGTGTCGCCGCGGGCCGCCGAGCGGCGCGCCTTGATGAATTCCGTCATTCCCGCGTCGAAGATCCGGGCGAGCGCCCCGTGCTCCTCGCGGCGCGAGGCGATGGCCTGCTGCAGGACGGTCAGGTCCCCGCCCGCCCAGAAGTCGTCCTCGAAGCGCCGCGTCTGCGCATCGGCGCGCTTGAGCGCCGCGCGCTTGCTGAAGATGTACGTCCAGGACAGGATCGAGACGGCCAGGAGGATCAGCATGACGATCTGGACCGGGATGCTGGCGTTCGCGATGAGGGACAGCAGCGACAAATCGCTTTGGGCTTGCATGGTTAGTTTCTGGCCTTTTCCAGTAAGTTCCTGATGGGTGGGGTCATCCGGACGGGTTTGAAGGTTTCCGGGTGCACGGCGCAGACTTGGATGCCGGCCGTGGCCAGGAGTTCCTCGTCCCGCCGGGCCTCCTGGGCGAACAGGAGGGTCGAGGCGCCGATGTCGGTCACCGCGGTGTGGACGCGGATCCTGTCGTCCAGGCGCGCCGGGCGATGGTACGCCACATCCGCGCGCCTGACCACGAAGATCACGCGTTCTTGCGCGGCGAGCGCGCGCTGGTCCATCCCGAGCGCCCGCAGCCATTCCGTGCGCCCGCGTTCAAAGAACTTGAGGTAGTTTGCGTAGTAGACGACACCGCCCGCGTCGGTGTCCTCGTAATATACGCGAATGGGCAGAACGCCGGGCGGGTTGGGGGACTGAGGATCCATTTTTTCGTTAAGCCGTGTGACAGGCCGCCCGCCCGGGAATGCGCGGGCGGTCGGGGTGGCGATCGCGGCTCACAGGGATTTTAGCGTTTCGAGTATGAACGCGACAGCCTGGTCGGGGGCCACCCGATGGGCCTGGCCATCGCGCCTCGCCTGGATCTCGACGATCCCGTCCTTGAGGCCGCGATCGCCGAGGGTGACGCGCAATGGCACCCCGATCAGCTCCCAATCGGCGAACATGATGCCGGGGCGCGCATCGCGATCGTCCAGGATCACGTCCACCCCGGCGGTCCGCAGGGCCTGGTACAGGGCCTCGGCGGTGTTGCGCACGGTTTCACTTTTCCCGATGCCGATCGGGCACAGCACCACCTCGAACGGCGCGATCGCCCGGGGCCAGATGATGCCGCGCTCGTCGTGGCTCTGCTCGATCGCCGCGGCCGATATCCGGCTGATCCCGATCCCGTAGCAGCCCATCTGCATGAGGGCGGGCTTGCCGTCGGTCTCGAGGAAGGTGGCGTTGAGCGCGCGCGAATACTTGTCGCCGAGGAAGAACACGTGGCCGACCTCGATGCCGCGCTGGATCGCCAGGGTGCCCCCGCGCGGGTCCGGATCGCCGGCCACGACGTTGCGCAGGTCGGCGACGATGGGCTCGGGCAGGTCGCGGCCCCAGTTGACCCCGCTGTAGTGGTAGCCTTCCTCGTTGGCGCCGCAGACGAAGTCCCCCATGTTGGCGACCGTGCGGTCGGCGATCACGGTGACGGCGCCGCGCATCCCGACGGGGCCCAGGTAGCCCGGGGGGCTGCCGAAGGCCTCGAGGATCTCGGATTCGGTGGCAAAGCGGTAGCCGCCCTCGAAACCGGGCAGCTTGCCGGTCTTGACCTCGTTCAGCTCATGGTCGCCGCGGATCAGCAGCAGCCAGATGCGGACGGGCCCCTCGGCGGGCTCGGTCGCCAGCACGATGGCCTTGACGGTGCGCGCCAGCGGCAGGCCGAGCTGCTCGGCGACGATCTCGCATTTCGGGGCCTCGGGGGTGGCGCGCTTTTCGAGGGGCTCGCGCGCGGGCTCGCGCGCGGGGATCAGGCAGGGGGCCTCGGCCAGCTCGATGTTGGCCGCGTAGTCCGAGTCGGGGTTGTAGACGATCAGGTCCTCGCCGGTGTCGGCGATCACCTGGAATTCATGGCTGCGCGAGCCGCCGATCGAGCCGGTGTCGGCCGCCACGGCGCGGAAGGCCAGACCCAGCCGGGAAAAGATGCGCTGGTAGGCCGCGTACATGGCGTCGTAGCTGGCCTGGGCGCCCGCCTCGTCGCGGTCGAAGGAATAGGCGTCCTTCATCGTGAACTCGCGCCCGCGCATCAGGCCGAAGCGCGGCCGGCGCTCGTCGCGGAACTTGGTCTGGATGTGATAGAAATTCACCGGCAACTGGCGCCAGCTATGGATCTCGTTGCGCGCGATGTCGGTGACGACCTCCTCGGAGGTGGGCTGCAGCACGAAGTCGCGCTGGTGGCGATCCTTGATGCGCAGCAGTTCGGCGCCATATTGCTCCCAGCGGCCGGTTTCCTGCCAGAGCTCGGCGGGCTGGACCACCGGCATCAGCAGCTCGAGGGCGCCGGCGCGGTCCATCTCCTCGCGCACGATGGCCTCGATCTTGCGCAGCACCTTCAGGCCCATCGGCATGTAGGTGTAGATCCCCCCGGCGATCTTGCGGATGAACCCCGCGCGGGTCATCAACTGGTGGCTGACGACCTCGGCGTCCGCGGGCGCCTCCTTGAGGGTGTTGAGATGGTACTTGCTGGCGTACATGGTAGGGTTTCCGGTTGGTACGTATAATCGACGGTAATTGTATTGAATTCATTATCGAGGTGGCCCCATGCTGGATCGAGAAGGCTACCGTCCTAATGTCGGCATTATCCTCGTAAACCACAAAAACGAGGTTTTCTGGGGTAAACGCATCCGGGAGCATGCCTGGCAGTTCCCGCAAGGCGGCATCAAGCACGGCGAGACCCCCGTGCAGGCGATGTATCGCGAGCTCCACGAGGAGGTCGGCTTGCGTCCCGAGCACGTACGGATATTAGGACGGACGCGCGACTGGCTGCGCTATGACGTGCCGGATCATTTCGTGCGCCGCGAATTGCGGGGGCACTACAGAGGGCAAAAGCAGATCTGGTTCCTGCTGCGCATGGTGGGACGCGACTGCGACGTCAGCCTGCGCGCGTCCGACTCGCCCGAGTTCGACGCCTGGCGCTGGAACGCCTACTGGGTGCCGCTCGAGGCGGTGATCGAGTTCAAGCGCGAGGTCTATACGCTGGCCCTGCACGAGCTGTCGGGGCTGCTGTTCCGCCGGACCCCCGAAAACCGCTACCTGCGGCACCGGGGCGGCCGCGCCTCGGCCAAGGCGCCCGCAAAGCCGCCCGCGCGCGAGGTCTGAGGCCAGGGTTATGATTGGATCTCCAGATACGCCCTCTCATAAGGTTTGAACGCATGCTCCAAGACCTCGACGCATTGGCCGAGCGCATCCGGAAACTGGTCCACGCGGCCCGCCAGCTCCAGGCGGAACGCGCCGCCTTGCAGGCCCGCGTCCGCCAGCTCGAGCAGGAATGCGGCGCCCTCCGTGACCAGCAGATCCGCGAGCACGACGAATTCACCCGCATGTCCGAGCGTGTCGCGCGCCACGACCAAGAGCTCCAGTCGGTGCGCGACGAGGCGCTCGCCGCCCGCGCCGCGCTCGAGGACCAGGTGCGTCGCCAGCAGGGCCAGTCCGAGGCGATGCGCGAGCGCCTCGAGCATGCCGAGGCCGACCGCGACAAGCTGCGCCAGGTCGCGCGGGGCGCCCAGCAACAGATCGACCTGATCCTAGAGCGCCTGCCCGGCGCGGAGTAATCCCATGGAACGCGTAGACGTCTCGATCCTCGGCCGCGATTACTCGCTGGCCTGCGCACCCTCCGAGAAAGACGCCCTGCTGGCCGCCGTGCGCCACGTGGACCAGCGCATGCTGGCCATCAAGGGATCCGGCAAGATGGCGAGCAACGAGCGCATCGCCGTCATGGCCGCGATCCAGATCGCCGGCGAGCTGCTGAACATGCGCGCGCCCGACGGTCCGCTCAGCAATATTGCCTTGGGCGATTTCAAGGGTAAAATTGATGCCATGAACGACATGCTCGACGAGGTGCTCGGGCCCGCCGTTTGATGCAGTTTCCTCGGCCGCCGCGAGGCGTCCGATCCCCTTAGTCCCTGCCGTGTTCGTGACTCGGCCATACATTCCTTGAACCAATGCTATAGGCATAGGTTGCTGGATTGACAGATGGGCGCGCTACCTTCATTGGATAGCC
>JBIQHJ010000064.1:0-19920 GCA_044508625.1 Alcaligenaceae bacterium | reverse complement strand
TCGAGGTCTTCGGCTTCGGCAGCCTGTGCGTGATGGTCGAGGGGCGCTGCGCGCTCTCGTCCTATGCGACCGGCGAGTCGCCCAACACGCACGGCGTGTGCTCGCCGGCGCGCCACGTGCGCTGGCAGCAGACCGACCAGGGCCTGGATTCGCGCCTGAACGGCGTGCTGATCGACCGCTACGCCGAGGGCGAGAACGCCGGCTACCCGACACTGTGCAAGGGCCGCTTCAACGTGGCGGGCGAAAACTACTACGCCCTCGAGGAGCCCACCAGCCTCAACACCCTCGAGCTGCTGCCCCGCCTCATGGCGATGGGGGTGCGGGCGATCAAGATCGAGGGCCGCCAGCGCAGCCCCGCCTACGTGGCGCAGGTCACGCGGGTCTGGCGCGAGGCGATCGACCTGGCGCGCACGAGCGCGGCGCGCTACTCGGTCAAGCCCTCCTGGATGGCCGAGCTGAACAAGGTGGCCGAAGGGCAGCAGCACACGCTGGGCGCCTACCACCGGCCCTGGAAATGAGCTGCGGCGGACGCCCGCCGCACGGAGACCGCAACACCATGAAAATCGCCTTGGGACCCTTGCAATACTATTGGCCGCGGGTCGCCACCCTGCAGTTCTACGAATCCGTCCGCGAATGGCCGGTCGACATCGTCTACCTGGGGGAAACCGTCTGTTCGCGGCGCCACGAGCTGCGCCTGCCCGACTGGCTCGAGGTCGCCGCCATGCTGGCCGAGGCCGGCAAGGCCGCCGTGCTCTCCACCCAGGTCCTGCTCGAATCCGGCGCCGACCTCACCACCCTGCGCAAGATCACCGACAACGGCAGCTACGCCGTCGAGGCCAACGACATGGGCGCGGTGCGCCTCATGGAGGGCCGGCCCTTCATCGCGGGCCCCTTCCTCAACGTCTACAACACGCCCACTCTCGACGTGATCGCGGGCCTGGGCGCGACGCGCTGGACCATGCCCCTCGAAATGGGCCGCGAGGGCCTGGCGCAACTGCAGGCGGGACGTCCCGCGGGGCTCGAGACCGAGGTGTTCGCCTACGGCCGGATGCCGCTGGCGTTCTCGGCGCGCTGCTTCACCGCGCGCAACCGCAATTTCCCCAAGGACAACTGCCAGTACGTCTGCATGGACCACCCGGACGGCCTGCTGCTGGAAACCAAGGAATCCCAGCCCTTCCTGACCATCAACGGCATCCAGACCCAGTCGGCGCTGGTCTACACCCTGATCCACGAGCTCGACGAGCTGCGGGCGCTGGGGGTGGACGTCCTGCGCCTCAGCCCCCAGTCGCGCGACATGGACCAGGTGGTCTCGGCGTTCCGCGACGTGCTCGATGGCCGCGAGGACGCGGCCCGGGCCCATGCGCGCCTGGTGCCGCTGATGCCGGCCGGGCCGTGCAATGGCTACTGGCACGGGCGCGCCGGGCTCGACATGGTGCCGCCCCAGGCGGCCGCCGCCTGAGGCCGCCCCTTCCCCTTTCCGGAGTCCCGACGTGCAAGCCCCCTCGACCCCCGCCTACCGCATTCCCCAGCCCGTCGCCCGCGTGCTCGGGCACCTGCCCCGCTATCCCGGCTCGGTGCTCTTTGTCACCGGGCTCAACCTGATGCTGGCCCGCCACCTGCACCCCGACACCCTGCAGCGGCTCGAGGGCCGCTCGCTGCGTATCCACGTGGCGGACGCCGAGCTGCGCTTCGACTACACCTGGCGCGACGGCGCCTTCCGGGCGGCCCGCCACGACGGGGCCGAGCCTGACCTGACCTTCCGCGCCGACGCCTGGGATTTCCACTGCCTGCTGCAGCGCTGGGAGGACCCGGACACGCTGTTCTTCAGCCGCCGCCTGGTGATCGAGGGCGACACGGAACTGGGCCTGATGGTAAAGAACACGCTGGATTCCATCGACATGGCGGTGTTCCAGCCGCGCGCCGTGCTGCGCGGCCTCGCGCAGGCGCTGCGCCAGCGCCTGGCCCCCCGCGCCCGCCCCGCCGCGCCCGAGGCCGCGATCGACAAGCTCGCCCGGCGATCGGGCGGCTGATCGCTCAGCCGCCCGCTCAGGCCGCCACCGCCTCCGTGCGCCGGCCGTAGACCGGGAAACGGCGGCACAGCTCGATCACCTGCTCGCGGATGCGGCCGATGGTTTCCTGGTTCTCGGGATCGTCCAGGATCTCGCACATCCAGCCGGCCAGTTGGCGGGCGTGCTCGACCTGGAGGCCCCGGGTCGTGATCGCCGGCGATCCCACGCGGATGCCGCTGGTGACGAAGGGCGGCTGGGGATCGTTCGGGACGGCGTTCTTGTTGACGGTGATGTGGGCGGCCCCCAGGGCGGCGTCGGCGGCCTTGCCGGTGATGCCCTTGGCCGACAGGTCCACCAGGAACAGATGGTCGTGCGTGCCGCCCGAGACGATGCGCAGGCCGTGGGCCACGAAGACCTCGGCCATGGCCTTGGCGTTGTCCAGCACCCGCTGCTGGTACTCGCGGAATTCCGGCTGCATGGCCTCCTTGAGCGCCACCGCCTTGGCGGCGATGACGTGCATCAGCGGCCCGCCCTGGGCGCCGGGGAACACGGCGGACTGGATCTTTTTCTGGATCTCGGGATTGCTGCGGCCCATGATCAGCCCGCCGCGCGGGCCGCGCAGGGTCTTGTGCGTGGTGGTCGTGACGATGTCGGCATGGGGCACCGGATTGGGATAGAGGCCCGCCGCCACCAGGCCGGCGAAATGCGCCATGTCCACCATGAGCAGCGCGCCGGCCGCATCGGCGATCCGGCGGAAGCGCGGAAAATCCAGCACCTGGGAATAGGCCGAAAAGCCCGCCACGATCATTTTCGGGCGGTGCTCCAGCGCCAGGCGCTCGACCTCCTCGTAGTCGATCAGGTCCTTGCCGTCCAGGCCGTATTGGACGGCATGATAGAGGCGGCCCGACGAGCTGACCTTGGCCCCGTGGGTCAGGTGCCCGCCGTGGGCGAGGCTCATGCCCAGCAGCGTGTCGCCCGGCTGCAGCAGGGCCAGGTAGACCGCCGCATTGGCCTGCGAGCCCGAATGCGGCTGGACATTGGCCCAGTCGGCCCCGAAGATCTCGCAGCAGCGCTCGATGGCCAGCCGTTCCACCACGTCCACGTGCTCGCAGCCGCCGTAGTAGCGCTTGCCCGGATAGCCCTCGGCGTACTTGTTGGTGAGGTCGGAGCCCTGGGCCTGCATGACGCGCGGGCTGGCGTAGTTTTCCGAGGCGATCAGTTCGATGTGCTCCTCCTGGCGCCGGCTTTCGGCCTGCATGGCCGCCCACAGATCGTCGTCGAAGCCCTGGATCTTTTCCGTTCCTGAAAACATGGTGTCTCCCGTGATGAATGAAGTGCCGCCGCGCGAGACGCGGGCGGGGATGGTCTGCCAATCATTCTAGGGAAGCCAGGTTTTCCGGCTTGTACGTTCGCGCCATAGTTCTGGCACGCGGGTGACATGGCGGGCGCGAGCGCCCCGATCAGGCGGTGGGGGAGGGGGTCCGGCCGGGCGGCCGGCCCGGCGCGGGCTCGTCGGCGGACGGCCAGACGGCCCGGCGCTCGCGGCCGGGCGTGGTGCCGAAATACTCCCGGTAGCGGTGGGTGAAGTGCGTGACGGACACGAAGCCGCAGGCGGCGGCCACGTCGATGATGGATTGCTCGGTGCTCAGCAGCAGTTGCCGCGCCCGCTGCAGCCGCAGCTCGAGGTAGTAGGCATTGGGCGTGCATTTCAGGTATTCCTGGAACAGCCGCTCGAGCTGGCGCACCGACACGTGGATGAATTGCGCGAGCTCCTCCTTGCTGAGGGGTTCCTCGAGGTTGTTTTCCATCAGCGTCACGACCTCGGTGAGCTTGGGCTGGCTGGTGCCGATCTGCTGGCGCAGCGGGATGCGCTGCGGGTCCCGGGTGGACCGGATCCGCTCGCAGACCATGAGCTCGGAGACCTTGGCGGCGATCTCGTGGCTGCCGGTCTGCTGGCGGATGATCGCGACCATCAGGTCCACCGGCGCGATGCCGCCGCTGCAGGTGTAGCGGTCGCGGTCGATCTCGTAGATGCGCTTGGAGACGATGATGTCGGGGAAGTCGGTGAGCAGGCGCTCGGTGTCCTCCCAGTGCATGGTGCAGCGGTAGCCGTCGAGCAGGCCCGCCCGCGCCAGCCAGTAGCTGCCCGTGCAGATGCCGCCCAGCGCCGCCCCCTGGCGCCCCTGGCGGCGCAGCCAGTTCAGGCAGCCGGGGTCGATCCGCGCGGGAATGGGGTTGGAGCCGCAGACGAACACCGTGTCCATCGTGGGGGCCTGGTCCAGGGCCCAGTCCGGCTGGACGGGGACGCCGTTGCTCGCCATGACGGGCGCGCCGTCCGGGCTGATCGTGCTCCAGTGAAAGAGCTCGGCGTCGCCGGCCATGTTGGCCATGCGCAGGGTCTCGACGGCGGAGGAAAAGCCGATCAGGGTGAACCCCGGCACCAGCAGGAAGCCGTAGTGGCGGGGGGGCTGCCGGCATGGGGCAGCCTGGAACGAGGGGGTGTCCATTCTGCTTGTCTCCATTGGATCTGCGTTTTCGCGCCCAGGCACTCTATGGCCGTTTTTGGAATCAGTCCGCTTTTTCAGGCGGATCTTCGCTTTCAAGCAATTAAAGGTCGTTTCCGGAAAAAGGCGGGCGGCGCCGGATCCCTAAGATGGTTTCCACGCACACGGCCAGGCGCACCGCCACGCCGGATCGACGAATCCCACAGGAGACATCCCCATGAGCAATCTGCAATTCTCGAATGCAGCGACCGCGGCCCAGCAGATGCGCGAGACGCGCCTGCTGCGGATCCCCAATGGCCCGCACGCCAAGCCGACCTTTTCCGACGCCGAGATGCGCCGGCGCGTCGATGCGGTGCGCAAATACATGGCCGACAACCGGATCGATGCCGTCTTGTTCACCTCGTACCACAACATCAACTATTACGCCGACTTTCTATTTTGCCACTTCGGCCGCTTCTATGGGCTGGCGCTGACGCAGGATCAGCACACGACCATCAGCGCCAACATCGACGCCGGCCAGCCGGCGCGCCGCAGCTTTGGTGACAACATCGTCTATACGGACTGGCAGCGCGACAACTATTTCTTTGCCGTCCAGACCCTGCTGAAAGGCAGGAAGCGCGTCGGGGTGGAATTCGACCACGTCACGGTGGAAAACATGGACAAGCTGCGCGCGGCCCTGCCCGGCAGCGAGCTGGTGGACATCGGCAAGGCCTGCATGCGCCTGCGCATGGTGAAGTCCGACGAGGAGATCGCCCTGATCAAGCACGGGGCGCGGATCGCGGACATCGGCGGGGCCGCCTGCCGCGATGCGATCGCCGTGGGCGTGCCCGAGTATGAGGTGGCGCTGGCCTCGACGCAGGCCATGGTGCGCGAGATCGCCCGCACCTATCCGGACTCCGAGCTGATGGACACCTGGACGTGGTTCCAGTCGGGGCTCAACACCGACGGGGCGCACAATCCGGTGACCTCGCGCCGCATCGAGCGTGGCGACATCCTGAGCCTCAACTGCTTTCCCATGATCTCCGGCTATTACACGGCGCTGGAGCGCACCCTGTTTGCCGAGGAGTGCTCGGACGCCCATCGGCGCATCTGGGAGATCAACGTCGAGGTGCACGAGGCCGGCCAGAAGCTGATCCGCCCGGGCGTGCGCTGCTGCGACATCGCGGCGGAACTCAATGAGATCTACCACCGGCACGGCGTGCTGAAATACCGCACCTTCGGCTACGGCCACTCCTTCGGCGTGCTCTCGCACTACTATGGCCGCGAAGCCGGGCTGGAACTGCGCGAAGACATCGAGACCGTGCTGGAGCCCAATATGGTGGTGTCCATGGAGCCGATGCTGATGCTGCCCGAAGGGCAGCCGGGCGCCGGCGGCTATCGGGAACACGACATCCTGGTCGTGACGGCCGATGGCGCGGAAAACATCACCAAGTTCCCCTACGGGCCGGAGCACAATATCGTAAAGGGCTGATCGCGGCGCGGCGCCCGGTTCCGGCGCGATCCGGCCGGGCGCCGCGCGGGGCCGCCGTCCCGCCCAGCCTCGCACGATAAAAAAAGCACTTCCGATCGGCACGGTCCCCAAGGGCCGCCGGACGGCAGGCGCACGGAGACAGCAATGAATTCCATTACCGCCCCCACGGCAGGCATGCCCGGCGCCGGCGAACGCCGGGTCATCGGCAGGGTCGCCGCCGCCAGTTTCATCGGCAATTTCGTCGAATGGTTCGACTACGCGTCCTATGCGTACCTGGCCACCATCATCGCCGCGGTCTTTTTCCCCGATGTCTCGCCGACGGCGGGACTGCTGGCGACCTTCGGTGTGTTTGCCCTGTCCTTTCTCATCCGGCCCATCGGCGGCGTGTTCTGGGGGCATTATGGCGACCGCATCGGACGCAAGCACGCCCTGTCCCTGTCGATCATCATCATGTCCCTGGCGACCTTCGCCATCGCCCTGCTGCCGGATTTCAGCCAGATCGGGATATGGGCGCCGCTGCTGCTGCTGTGCCTGCGGCTGGTGCAGGGTTTTTCGGCGTCGGGCGAATACGCGGGCGCCTCGGCCTTCCTGGTCGAATACGCGCCGCCCCGCAAGCGCGGCCTGTACGCCAGCATCGTGCCGGCCAGCACCGCGGCGGGCTTGCTGCTGGGCTCGCTGCTGGTCTCGGGCATGCACCTGTTCCTGACGCCGGAGCAAATGCAATCCTATGGCTGGCGCCTGCCGTTCCTGCTGGCGGCGCCGCTGGGCTATATCGGCCGCTACATCCGGGTGCACCTGGAGGATTCGCCGAAATTCCGCGAGATGGAGGAGTCGCGCGAGGTGTCCCACGCGCCGATCGGCCTGCTGCTGTCCCGGCATCGGCGCGCCCTGGTGATCGCGATCGGCGTCACGATGCTCAATGCGGTGGGTTTCTACATCATCCTCAGCTACATGCCCACCTACCTGGCCGTCGAACTGGGCGTCGGGGAATCCGAGTCCTTCATGGCGACCACCATCGCCCTGGTCGCCTATATCGGCTTCATTTTCCTGATGGGCATATTGTCCGACCGCCTGGGCCGCAAGACGATGCTGATCCTGGCCTCAGTCGCCTTCATCGGGCTGACGGTGCCGCTCTTCAGCGGCCTGGGATCGGTCGGTTTCCTCGGCATGGTCGCGATACAGATCCTGTTCGGCGCCATGCTGACCATGAACGATGGCACCTTGCCGTGCTTTCTGTCGGAAATCTTTCCGACCCGGGTGCGCTATAGTGGTTTCGCCCTCAGCTTCAATCTCGCCAACGCGATCTTTGGCGGCACGGCGCCGTTCGTCGCGACCTGGCTCATCCAGCTCACGGGCAACAAGCTCGCCCCCGCCTGGTACCTGGTGGCGGCCGCCGCGATAGCACTGGTCGCGATGGTCGCGAGCCGGGAGACCTCGCGCGAGCCCCTGGCGGATTGACCCGCCGTTCGGCCCATGCCGTGGTGACCCACAGGAGCAGTCCATGGATATCGACGTCGCGGCTTTGCGCAGCCGCTTGCCCGCGGGGCTGATCGAGCGGCAGCCCCTGCTGTGGCTGAATCCCGGCTACGATCCCCAGGCCGATGGCCGCGCCGAGTCCCTGGATCCGATGCTCGCCCAGGCCCGGTTCGCCCGTTGCGCCGGCCTGCTGCAGCAGGTGTTCCCCGAACTGCGGCCCGGTGGCGGCCAGTTGGCATCGCCCCTGGTGCCGATTCCCCGTTTCCGGGACCTCGTGGCGCCGGGTCGGCCGGCGGGTGCCTGGCTGCTGAAGCGCGACGATGCGCTGCCGGTGGCGGGCTCGGTCAAGGCGCGGGGCGGCTTCCATGAGGTCCTGTCATTGGCCGAGCGGATCGGCGCCGAGGCGGGGCTGTTGCGCGATGGGACGACGGATCGCCGTGTGCTGGCCGGCCCGCCGGCGCGGGCGATCCTGGGGCGCCATACCCTGGCGGTGGGCAGTACCGGCAATCTGGGCCTGGGTATCGGCCTGATCGGCGCCGGGCTGGGCTTGCGCGCCGTCGTGCACATGTCCGCAGATGCCAAGGAATGGAAGAAGCAGCGGCTGCGCAGCCGCGGCATCGAGGTGGTCGAGCATCCGGGCGACTACGCCGCCGCCGTCGCGGCCGGGCGCGCCATTGCGCAGGCCGATCCCATGATGCATTTCGTCGACGACGAGCGCTCTGAGGCCTTGTTCCTGGGATACGCGGCGGCCGCGCACGAATTGCAGGCGCAGTTGCGGGCGGCGGGACGTCCGGTCGATGCGGACCATCCGCTGTTCGTCTATTTGCCTTGCGGGGTCGGCGGGGCGCCGGGGGGTATCCTGTACGGCCTGAAGCGCCTGTTCGGCAGCCACGTGCATGGCTTCTTCGTCGAGCCGACCGCCTCGCCCTGCATGCTGGTGCAGCTCGCTTGCGGCCCGCGGCAGCCCGTGTCGGTGTATGACGTCGGGCTGGACAACCGCACCGAAGCGGACGGGCTGGCGGCCGGCCTGGCATCGCCGCTGGTGGCGCCCCTGATGGCCCGCCTGCTGTCGGGCGTCTTCACGGTCGACGAGGCGATTTTCTATGCCGATGCCTGGCGCCTGGAGGATCGGGAAGGGATTTATGTCGAGCCCTCGGCCGCCACCGGCCTGCGCGGGCCGCTCCAGGTGCTGGATACGCCGCGAGGCCTCGCGTATCTGCAGCGCCACCGCCTGGATTCGGCGCGCATGGAGGGGGCGACGCATGTCATCTGGAGCACGGGCGGGGCGCTGGTGCCCGAGGACGTCCGCCAGGAGTTTCGCGAGCGGGGCCGGCACCTGGCGCGCGCCGCCTGAAGGCCCCGCCGCGCCCTCGAGGGAAAGCCATGTCGCGCCCGATACTCGCCACCATCCATCCGCAGGCCCTGGGGCACAACCTGGACCTGGTGGCGCGCCGCCTGGCGGCCGATGCGGCCTCGCCCGTCCGCATCTGGGCGGTCGTGAAAGCCAATGCCTACGGCCATGGGCTGGAGGCGGCCGTGCGCGGCCTCGCGGCGGCGGACGGCCTCGCCTTGCTGGAGGTCCAGGAGGCGGTGCGATGCCGCGCGCTGGGGTGGCGGCGGCCGATCCTGCTGCTGGAGGGATTCTTCAGGCCCGCCGACCTGGCGGTCCTGGCCCACCATCGGATCGACACCGTCGTGCACAGCCATGCGCAATTGGACATGCTGGCCGCGGATTCCAGCCGTGCCGGCATCGCGGCCTACATCATGCTGAATTCCGGCATGCACCGGCTGGGATTCCAGCCGGGCGAGTATCGTGCCGCATACGGCCGCGCGCTGGCGCTGCGGGCGGCGGGCACGCTGGCGGCGGTCGGCAAGATGACGCATTTCGCCCGCGCCGATGACGACCTGGCCGTGACGCGGGCGCAACTGGACTGCTTCAGCCGCGTTGCCGCGGACCTGCCCGGCCCGGTCAGCGTGTGCAATTCGGCGGCGGTCCTGTTCCCCGGGCTGGCCGCCGCCGTGCCGGGTGCGGAGCAGTGGGTCCGCCCCGGAATCTGCCTGTACGGGGCATCGCCCTACATCGGCCGGCGCGCCGAGTCCCTGGGCCTGCGGCCGGCCATGACGCTGAGCGCCGAGCTGATCAGCACGCACGTCCTGCCGGCGGGCGAGGCCATCGGCTACGGCCATGCCTTTCGCACCGATCATGACATGCGAATCGGCATCGTGGCCTGCGGCTATGCGGACGGCTATCCCCGCCATGCCATCACCGGGACGCCCGTGACGGTGGCGGGCGTCAGGACCCGGCTGGTGGGGCGCGTCTCGATGGACATGCTGTCCGTGGACCTGGACCCCGTGCCGCAGGCGGAGGTGGGATCCTCCGTCGTCCTGTGGGGAGAAGGCGGCCCCTCGGTGGACGAGGTCGCCTGGTCCTCCAGCACCATCGCCAATGAGCTGCTGTCGGGCCTGACGCAACGGGTGCCACGCCGCGTGCAAACGGGCCCGGCATGACCCCCCGGCGCCGCGGGCCGGCGGGGCGGCGAAGGGCAGTCCCCGGGGCGTTTTCGCTCCCAGACAATTTAATGTCGTTTTCGACAACGAATGCCGCGGGCGAAGCCCGTAGCATTCATTGAAAAGACACATCGATAGACCAAAAGAAATCCGGAGACAAAATGGCTGACCATCACCTTTCGGGGGCCGCGCAAGGCGCCTAGCCCGGCCGGCCCGGGTCCCTCCCCGCCGTTCGCTCGTTTTCGTGGCAGATGTACCACCCGCACCGCGTGCCGGATGGCCGGCGCGCATTCCTATCGCTCTCAGGGAGTCCGAACATGAAACATCGCTTCAAAGGCAGCATGTTGGCTTTATCGTTGGCGGCGCTCGCGGCATTGGGCGCCGGCCCGGCGCAGGCCCAGGAAGAACTCGCCGTCATGAGTTTTGGCGGCGCCTATCAACAGGCCTGGCGAAAGGCGGTCTTCGAGCCCTATACCGCCCAGACGGGCATCAAGATCATCGAGCAGGAATACGGCGGGGAAATCGCCAAGATCAAGGCCATGATCGAATCGGGCAACGTCACGCTCAACGCGGTCGACGTCGATGCGCCGACCCTGCTGCAGGGCTGCGACGAGGGCATATTCGAGAAGATCGACTGGGCGAAGATCGGCCCGCAGGACGATTGGCTGGATGGCACGACCTCGAAATGCGGGGTGGGGACCATCGTGTACGCCACCATCCTGGCGTACGACGGCGCCAAGCTGGCCAATGGCCCGACCCGCATCGCGGACCTGTTCGACACGCAGAAATTCCCCGGCAAGCGCGGCCTGTGGAAGAACCCCGCCACCAACCTGGAGTTCGCGCTCCTGGCCGACGGCGTGGCGCCGGACAAGGTCTACGAGACGCTGGCCACGCCCCAGGGGGTGGACCGGGCCTTCGCCAAGCTGGACACGATCAAGAGCAGCATCGTCTGGTGGGAGGCCGGCGCCCAGGCGCCGCAATTGCTGGCCTCGGGCGAGGTGGCCATGACCACCGCCTGGAACGGCCGAATCCACAACGCCAACCAGGAAGGCAAGGACTTCAGGATCGTCTGGGACCATGAGATCCTGGATTCCAACTACTGGGTCATTCCCAAGGGCGCCAAGAACCAGGCCGGCGCGCTCGCCTTCATCCAGTATGCGATCGAGCCCAAGACGCTCGCGGGGGTCTCGCAATACATCCCCTATGGCCCGGTGCGCAAGTCCGCCGCGCGGTTCGTGCTGCGGGAGGTCGCGCCGAACCTGCCCACCAGCCCGCGCAACATGCACGGGGCCCTGACGCTGGACAACGGTTTCTGGGCCGACCACGGCGATGAAATCCGCCGGCGCTTCACCACCTGGATCGCGCAGTGAGGCGGTCGACCAATGGAGATCAGCCATGATCCCTGCCATGACCCATGCCGCTGACGGTCCGCCGGCGGCGGTGGCCGACCCGGCCGACGTGCTCGTGCGGTTCGAGGACGTGAGAAAGTCCTACGACGGCGTGAGCTTCGTGGTCTCGGGCCTGAACCTGGCGGTGCGCCGCAGCGAGTTCCTCACCATGCTGGGGCCCTCGGGCTCCGGCAAGACGACGACGCTGATGATGCTGGGCGGCTTCGAGCGCCCGACCCTGGGCCGTATCCTGCTCGACGGGCGACCCGTCGAGCGGCTGCCGCCGGAAAAGCGCAACATCGGCTTCGTCTTCCAGAACTACGCGCTCTTTCCGCACATGAGCGTGGCCGAGAACATCGCGTTCCCCTTGCGCTACCGCGGCATCCGGGGGGAGGCCGCCGCGGCCAAGGTCAAGCAGGCGCTGGACCGCGTCGGCCTGGGCACGCTGGGCGACCGCAAGCCGGCCCAGTTGTCCGGCGGGCAGCAGCAGCGGGTCGCGCTGGCCCGCGCCCTGGTCTTCGAGCCTTCGCTGGTGCTGATGGACGAGCCCCTGGGCGCGCTCGACAAGCAATTGCGCGAGCAGATGCAGATCGAGATCAAGCGGCTGCAGGTCTCGCTGGGCATCACCATGGTGTACGTCACCCACGACCAGTCCGAGGCGCTGACCATGTCGGATCGCATCGCGGTCTTCCATGACGGCCGCATCCAGCAACTGGCGGATCCGGAAACGATCTACAAGCAGCCGGCCAATCGCTTCGTGGCCTCCTTCATCGGCGAGAACAATACCCTGCCGTGTTCGCTGGTCGGCCGCGAGGGCGACCTGGCCATGGTGCGGATGCCCGACGGCACGATCCTGAAGGGCCTGGGCCACGGGCTGTCGGGCGGGGCGGACGACATCAGCCTGTCCGTGCGGCCCGAGAGCCTGAGGCTCGCCGACGGCGGGACGCCCGGCGGCGGCAACCGGATCGTCGGGGCGGCCCGGGAGGTCTTCTTCCTGGGCGACCACGTGCGCTTGTCGGTCGAGGCGTTCGGCGGCCGGATGCTGACCGCCCGCATCCCGCTGCGCGAGGCCCGTCATTTCGTGCCCGGGGAATCCATCGCCCTGGAATGCGGGGTCGACGACTGCCGCTTGCTGGAGGCCTGACGCCATGACCGCAGCCACGCTTTCCACCGCCGAGGTCCTGAAGGCCGTCCAGCGTTCCGAGCGGCCGGCGCGCCGCGCCGCGCTGTCCCTGGCGCTGCCCCTGCTGGCGTTCCTGGTGGTCGTCTTCGTGATTCCCATCGCCTACCTGCTGGTGACGGCCGTGAGCAATCCCGAGGTGCGCCAGGTCCTGCCGCGCACCCTGGCCGCGCTGGAACACTGGGACGGCGCGTCCGTGCCGCAAGAGCCGGTCTTCGAGGCGCTGGCGGACGACCTGCGGCGCGCCCAGGACGACAGCACGGCCGCGCTGCTGGGCAAGCGCCTGAACTACGAGATCTCGGGGATGCGCAGCCGCGTGCTGGCGGCGGCGCGGATGGTCGCAAAGATGGAATCGGGCCCCTACAGGGAACGGTTCCTGCGGCTCAGCCCCGACTGGGGCTCGCCCGCCGTCTGGACGGTCATCCGGCGCAACGGCTCGGCCGCCACCCCCTACTATCTGCTGCGCGCCCTGGACCTGCAGCAGAACGCGGACGCCTCGGTCGGGCGGGTGGCGGAGGACCAGGCGGTCTTCGTCGACATCCTGGCGCGCACCTTCTACATCGCGGGACTGGTGACCGTGCTGACCCTGATCCTGGGCTATCCCGTCGCCTACGTGCTGACCATCGCCCCGCGGGGGATCGCCGCCCTCATGATGCTGATGGTGCTCTTGCCGCTGTGGACCTCGCTGCTGGTGCGCACGACCGCCTGGGTGGTGCTGCTGCAATCCAATGGCGTCATCAACGACGTCCTGCTGTCGCTGCACCTGGTCGGCGAGCGGCTGCAGCTCATTTTCACCCGCGTGGGGACGGTGACGGCGATGACGCACATCCAGTTGCCTTTCACCATCCTGCCGATCTACAGCGTCATGCGCTCGATCTCGACGACGCAGTTGCGCGCGGCCCGCTCGCTGGGCGCGCCGCCCCTGTCGGCGTTCTGGCGCATCTACGCCCCCCAGACCCTGCCCGGGGTGGTGGCCGGATGCCTCATGACCTTCATCCTGTCCCTGGGCTACTACATCACGCCGGCCCTGGTGGGGGGATCGCGCGACCAGATGGTGTCCAACTTCATCGCCGACTTCATCAACCGCGACCTGAACTGGGGACTGGCCTCCGGCCTGGGGGTGGTCCTGCTGGCCGCGACGCTGGTGATCTACATCGTTTTCCTGCGCCTCGTCGGCGGCGCCGACAAGATCAAACTGGGGTGACGCCATGTGGCTGCCTTCTTATGCAACGCCCACCGAACGCCTGCCGCGCGTCCTGGTGGTGGTCTTCGCGGTCGCGGTGATGCTGTTCCTGATCGCGCCGCTGTTCATCATCGTGCCGCTGTCCTTTTCCAGGGACCCGTTCTTCACCCTTCCGGTGCAGGAGTATTCGCTGCGCTGGTACGCCGACTTTTTCGGCAACGCCCGCTGGATGAACGCCATCGTCAACAGCGCCGTCACGGCGGTGCTGACCACGATCCTGGCCACGGCGCTGGGCACCCTGGCGGCCCTGGGCATCTCGCGGCCGGATTTTCCGGCGCGGCGGCTGGTCATGGCCCTGCTGATCTCGCCCATGATCGTGCCGCTGGTGATCGTGGGCGTGGGCAGCTACCTGTTTTTCGGGCAGTTCGGGCTGACCAACACGCGCACGGGCCTGGTGCTGGTCCATACGGCGCTCGCCGCGCCCTTCGTCGTCATCACGGTGACCGCCACCCTGTCCACCTACGATGCCAACCTGACCCGGGCCGCCCTGAGCCTGGGCGCCTCGCCCTGGTCCGCCTTCTTTCGCGTGACCCTGCCCAACATCCTGCCGGGGGTGGTGTCGGGCGGGATCTTCGCCTTCGCGATTTCGTTCGACGAGGTCGTGGTGGCGCTGTTCATGACGGCGGCCGAACAGCGGACCCTGCCCGTGCAGATGTTCTCGGGCATCCGCGACCAGATCAATCCGACCATCATGGCGGCCGCCACGCTGCTGCTGGGCCTGTCCATCCTGCTGTTCGTCGCGCTGACCCTGCTGACGCGGCCGCGGTCCAGGCCCGCGGCGTGAGCGTCAGAGCACCACCGTCCTGTGGCCGTTGATGAAGACCCGGCGCTCGAGGGTGTCGCGCACGGCCTGGGCCAGCGCCCGGCATTCCAGGTTGCGGCCGGTGGCCAGGAGCTGCTCGGGGCTCTGGGCGTGGTTCACGGGCTCGACGGACTGGGCGATGATCGGGCCCTCGTCCAGGTCGTCGGTGACGAAATGGGCGGTGGCGCCGATCACCTTGACGCCGCGCTCGTAGGCCTGGTGGTAGGGGCGGGCGCCCTTGAAGCCGGGCAGGAAGGAATGATGGATGTTGATGGCGCGGCCCGCCAGCGCCTTGCTGGTTTCGGGGCGCAGGATCTGCATGTAGCGCGCCAGGATGACGAGCTCGGAGCCGGTCGACCGGACCAGGTCCAGGATGGCGGCCTCTTGACGGGGCCGGTTGCCCTCGTCGACCGGCAGGTGGTGGAAGGGGATGCCGGCGGCGTCGGCATGGCCGCGCAGGGTGTCGTGGTTGGAGGCGATGGCCGTGATCTCCATGGGCAGCTCGCCCATGCGGGTGCGGAACAGCAGGTCCGCCAGGCAGTGCTCGAGCCTGGACACGAGGATCAGCACCCTGGGCCGCAGGGACAGGTCGTGGATGGCCCAGCGCATGGAAAAGCGCTGCGCCAGCGCGGCGAAATCCCGGTTCAGGGATGCGCAGTCCAGGGCCTGCGGCCCTTCGGTGTGGAAGACGCAGCGCACGAAGAATTGCCGCGTGCTTTTTTCGTCGAAGACCGTGAATTCGTCGATGTAGCCCTGGCGCTGGTCCAGGAAGGCGACGATGGCGGCGACCTGGCCGGCCTTGCTGGGGCAGGACACGGTCAGGCAGAACGGCGTGGCGCCGGACGCGGGCGCGAGGGGGGATGGGGTCGGCATGGGAGTCTCCTTGTGCGGGGCTTGGGGGCGGCCCGGCGTGCCGGCGCCCGTGCCGGCCTACTACACCATCCGGGCGCGCGCATGGCTAGAATGGAAACGTCAGGGTGCCTGAATCGCCCGGCATGAGGAGGCGTCATCGCATGGACAAGGGACCCGTCCGCTTCGGTTTCATTCTGCTGCCCCATTTCACCCTGACCGCTTTCTCGGGGATGCTCGACGTGCTGCGCCTGGCCGGCGACGAGGGCGACCACAGCCGCCCGGTGCGCTGCGCCTGGCAGGTGATCGACGAGACGCTGGCGCCCGTGCGCTCCAGCAGCGGCATCCAGGTGGTGCCTTCCGAGCCGCTGGGCGATCCGGCGCGCTTCGATTACCTCGTCGTGGTGGGCGGCCTGCTGCAGCGCCCGCCGGTGAGCCCGGCGGTGCTCGAGTTCATCCGCGAGGCGGCCCGCAGGGACGTCCACCTGGTGGGCCTGTGCACCGGGGTGTTCACCCTGATGCAGGCCGGGGTGATGGACCGCCACCGGATCTGCATCAGTTGGTTCCACTACTGGGATTTCCTCGAGCGCTTTCCGTCGATCGACCCCGCCCAGGTGGTGGCCGACCGGCTCTACGTCGTCGACCGGCGCCGCATCACCTGCTCGGGCGGGCGCGCCTCGATCGACGTGGCGGCCGAGATCCTGCGCCGCCACGTCGACCAGTCCATCGTGCACAAGGCCTTGCGCATCCTCCAGGTCGAGGATTCCGGCCGCGCCAATGCGGCCCAGCCCCTGCCGCCCGGCATCCAGCCCACCACGCATCCGGCGGTGCGCCGCGCCGTCCTGCTCATGGAGCAGCACATGGGGCGGGCGCTCAGCCTGGACGAGCTGGCGGGCAAGCTGGGCATCTCGGTGCGCCACCTGGAGCGCCTCTTCAAGGAATCGACCGGACAGAGCCCCCAGGCCTACGCGCGCGGGATGCGGCTCAGGCTGGCCGCCTGGATGCTGACGCACACCAAGAAGACCATCGCGGCGATCGCCTCCGAGTGCGGATTTTCCGATGCGTCCCACCTGGGGCGCGAGTTCCGGGCGGCCTTCCATGCGCCGCCCAGCGCCTGGCGCGCCCGGGCGCAGTTGCCCGACGCGCTGCTGCCGGCCGCGGACGCCATGGCCGACTACGTGAGCGAGGTCTTTCCGGGCCGCAGCGAGTTCTTCTGAGCGATCGCCAGATTCTTCCATCGGTACGGCGGAATGATTCTATCGGTCTCCGTCCGCTTTTGATGTACTGCACCCATGCCGCCCGCATGGGCGCACCATCATGCGAGGAGACCATGAGCAATCGCTACTCGATTTTCAGCCTGATCCGCAACGGGCTGAGCCACAACGAGCGCTGGGGCCGAGCCTGGCACAGCCCCGAGCCCAAGCGCGAATACGATGTCGTGATCGTGGGGGCCGGCGGGCACGGCCTGGCCACCGCCTACTACCTGGCCAAGGTCCATGGCGTGCGCAACGTCGCCGTCCTGGAAAAAGGCTGGCTGGGCGGGGGCAACACGGCCCGCAACACCACCATCGTGCGGTCCAACTACCTGTGGGACGAATCCGCGCAGCTCTATGAAAAGGCCATGCAGCTCTGGGAAGGCCTGTCGCAGGACCTGAACTACAACGTGATGTTCAGCCAGCGCGGCGTCATGAACCTGGCCCACAATCTGCAAGAGGTGCGCGACACCCAGCGCCGCATCAACGCCAACCGCTACAACGGCGTGGACGGCGAATGGCTGACGCCCGCGCAGATCAAGGAAATCGTCCCCAACATCAACCTGGACAGCCGCTATCCGGTGCTGGGCGCCTCGTTCCAGCGCCGGGGCGGCGTGGCGCGCCACGATGCCGTGGCCTGGGGCTTCGCGCGCGCGGCCGATCGCCTGGGGGTGCACATCATCCAGAACTGCCCCGTCACCAACATCCGCAGGAAGGACGGCGCGGTCGAAGGCGTGGACACCGGCAAGGGCTTCATCAAGGCCAAGAAGGTCGCGGTGGTGGTGGCGGGCCATTCCAGCGTGCTGGCCGACATGGCCGGCATCCGCCTGCCCATCGAAAGCCATCCGCTGCAGGCCCTGGTGTCCGAACCGGTCAAGCCCTGCATCCACACCGTCATCATGTCCAACGCCGTGCACGCCTACATCAGCCAGTCGGACAAGGGCGACCTGGTGATCGGCGCCGGCATCGACCAGTACCTGGGCTACGGCCAGCGCGGCAGCTTCCAGAGCATCGAGCACACCCTGCAGGCCATCGTCGAGATGTTCCCGTCGCTCAGCCGCGTGCGCATGAACCGCCAGTGGGGCGGCATCGTCGACGTCTCGCCCGACGCCTGCCCGATCATCAGCAAGACGGACATCAAGGGCCTGTACTTCAACTGCGGCTGGGGCACGGGCGGCTTCAAGGCGACGCCGGGCTCGGGCTGGGTGTTCGCCCACACCGTGGCGCGCGACGAGCCGCATCCGCTGAACAAGGCCTTTTCCATCGACCGCTTCTACAGCGGCCACCTGATCGACGAGCACGGCGCCGCGGCCGTGGCCCACTGAGGAGACATCATGCTGCTGATCAAATGCCCCTGGTGCGGCGAACGCGCCGAAAGCGAATTCAGCTATGGCGGAGAGGCCGGCATCGTCCGGCCCGTGGACAACGAATCGATGGACGACCGGCAGTGGGGCGACTACGTGTTCATGCGCCGCAACACCTGCGGGCCGTTCCGCGAGCAGTGGGTGCACGCCCAGGGCTGCCGCCGCTGGTTCATCGCCGAGCGCGACACCCGGACCTACGACATCCTGGGCTACGAGACCTTCGCCGGGACCAAGGAGACGACATGAGCCAGACCAGCCGCCTGCCCGAGGGGGGGCGCATCCAGCGCGACACCCCCTTGCGCTTCACTTTCAACGGCAAGGCCTACACGGGTTTCCAGGGGGACACCCTGGCCTCGGCCCTGCTCGCCAACGGCGTGCATTTCGTCGCGCGCAGCTTCAAGTACCATCGCCCGCGCGGCATCCTGACGGCCGGCGTCGAGGAGCCCAACGCCCTGGTGCAGCTCGAGAGCGGCCCCTACACCGTGCCCAATGCGCGCGCCACCGAGGTCGAGCTCTACGAGGGCCTCTCGGCGGTCAGCGTGAACGCCAAGCCGGACATCGAGCGCGACCGCATGGCGATCATGCAGCGTTTCGCGCGCTTCATCCCGGCGGGCTTCTACTACAAGACCTTCATGTGGCCGCGCAGTTGGTGGGGCAAGTACGAGGAGCACATCCGCGACGCCGCCGGCCTGGGCACGGTGCCCGAGGTCCCGGATCCCGAGCGCTACGAAAAGCGCCATGCGCACTGCGACGTGCTGGTGGTGGGCGCGGGCCCGGCCGGGCTCGCGGCGGCCTGCGCGGCCGGCCGCACGGGCGCCCGGGTCATGCTGGTGGACGACGGTCCCGAGGCGGGCGGCAGCCTGCTGCGCAGCCCCGAGCCGATCGACGGCCGGCCCGCCGGCGAGTGGGTGGCCGAGCGCATGGCCGAATTGCGCAGGCTGCCGCAGGTGCGGGTCCTGCAGCGCACGACCGCCTTCGGCTACCAGGACCACAACCTGGTCACGGCCTGCGAGCGCCTGCATGACCACCTGCCGATCGGCCGCCGCAGCGGCGTGCGCGAACGGGTCTGGAAGATCCGCGCCCGCCACGTGGTGCTGGCGACCGGCGCCCATGAGCGGCCCCTGGTCTTCGGCAACAACGACATCCCCGGCGTGATGCTGGCCGGGGCCGTGTCCGCCTACATCCATCGCTTCGGCGTGCTGCCGGGGCGCCGCGCCGTCGTGTTCGCCAATCATGATGGCGCGTACCAGTGCGCGATCGATCTCAAGCGGCACGGCGCCGAGGTCACGGTCGTCGATCCGCGCGTGCTCAGCCACGGGACGCTGCCCGAGGAAGCCGCGGGGATGGGGATCCGGGTGATCCACCAGGCGGTGGTCGCCGAGGCCCGCGGCGGCAAGCACGTCACGGGCGTGCGGCTGCGCGGGCACGGCGCCCGGCTGCTCGAATCGGCGGACACGCTGCCCTGCGACCTGCTGGCCATGTCCGGCGGATGGAATCCGGTGGTGCACCTGTACGCGCAATCGCGGGGCCGCCTGCGCTGGTGCGAGGTCCGGGCCTGCTTCGTGCCGGATACCGCGGCCAAGCTGCAAAGCAGCGTGGGCGCCGCCAATGGGGATTTCAGCCTGCAGGCCGCGCTGGACGGCGGCGTGCGGGCGGGGCTGCGGGCCGCGCAGGGGGCGGTCGGTGCGCAAGCGGTCGATGCGCCTTCCTGGTCGGCACCGCAGCCCGAGGAGACCCCCCTGATGCCGCTGTGGTCGGTCGGCAAAGGGACGCAGATCAGCCGCGGGCCCAAGCAGTTCATCGACTACCAGAATGATGTGTCCGTGTCCGACATCCACCTGGCGGTGCGCGAAGGCTATCACTCGGTGGAGCA
>JBIQHJ010000063.1:0-20993 GCA_044508625.1 Alcaligenaceae bacterium | reverse complement strand
GGGCGACCTGGCCAACTGGATGATTCCGGGCAAGATGATCAAGGGCATGGGCGGCGCGATGGACCTGGTGGCCGGCGTCGGCAAGGTCGTCGTGCTGATGGAGCACGTCGCCCGCGCCAAGGACGGCACGGAAAGCCTCAAGCTGCTGCCCGAGTGCACGCTGCCGCTGACCGGCGTGGGCGTGGTCGACATGATCATCACCGATCTGGGGGTGATGGAGGTCGGCGACGACGGCCTGCGGCTGATCGAGCTCGCGCCCGGCGTCACCGCCGACGAGGTCCGGTCCAAGACCTCCGCCAAACTGGACGTGTCCGCCGTCGCCTGAGGAGGCTCCCGTGGCATCGCTTCCCGCCGCCGCGTCCGCGGCGGACCGCGTGCGCGCCTTGCGCGCGCACCTGCGCGCCGAGGGGCTGCAGGCCTGCCTGATCCCCTCGTCCGACCCCCACCTGTCCGAGTACCTGCCCGAGCACTGGCAGGCGCGCGCCTGGACGAGCGGCTTCACCGGCTCGGCCGGCAGCCTGCTGGTGACCGGGGATTTCGCCGGCCTGTGGACCGACAGCCGCTACTGGACGCAGGCCGAGGCCCAGCTCCGGGGCTCGGGCATCGCGCTGATGCGCGCCGGGCAGGCCGAGGTGCCCGAGCCGCTGGACTGGCTGCTCGCGCACCTGCCGCGCGGCGCGCGCGTGGCCGCCGACGGCCGCGTGCTCGACCTGGCCACGGCCCGGCGCTGGCGGGCCGGCCTCGAGGCGGCGGGGATCGGGCTCGAGCTCGGGCGCGATCCCGTCGGCGCCGTCTGGTCCGATCGCCCGGCGCTGCCGGACGCCCCCGTCTACGAGCACCGGCCGCCGCACGCCTGCCGCAGCCGCGCCGACAACCTGGCGGCGGTGCGCGCCGGGATGCGCGAGCACGGGGCGCGGTGGCTGTTGCTGTCCACGCTGGACGACATCGCCTGGCTGCTCAACCTGCGCGGCGCCGACGTGCCCTACAACCCGGTGTTCCTCGCCCATGCCCTGGTGGGCCTGGACGATCTGCGGCTGTACGTGGCGCCGGGCAAGATCGGCGCGGACCTGGCCGGCGTCCTGAGCGGCGACGGCGTGGTCCTGCGCGGCTACGCCGAGCTCGCCGGCGACCTCGAGGCGCTGCCCGAGGGCGCGCCGCTGATGGTCGATCCCCTGCGGGTGACGGCCGGGACGCTGGCCCACGCGCCGCGGGCGAGCCTGATCGAGGCGGCCAATCCGTCCCAGATGCTCAAGGCCCTCAAGACCGGCGCCGAGGCGGCGAACATCCGCCGGGCGATGGAGCAGGACGGCGCGGCGCTGTGCGAGTTCTTCGCCGGCTTCGAGGCCGCGCTGGCGGCCGGCGAGCGCATCACCGAGCTCGACGTGGACACGCGCATCACGGCGGCGCGCGCGCGCCGCCCCGATTTCGTGTCGCCCAGCTTCGCGACGATCGCGGGCTTCAACGCCAACGGGGCGATGCCCCATTACCAGGCGACGCCGCGGTCGCATGCCGTGATCGAGGGCGACGGCCTGCTGCTGATCGATTCCGGGGGCCAGTACCTGGGCGGCACGACCGACATCACGCGCGTCGTGCCGGTGGGGCGGCCCAGCCGGGCGCAGCTCGCGGATTTCACCGTCGTCCTGCGCGCGCACATCGCGCTGGCCATGGCCCGCTTCCCCGAGGGGGTTCCCTCGCCGGCGCTCGATACCGTGGCGCGCATGCCGCTGTGGCGCGAGGGGCTGGACTACGGGCACGGCACCGGCCACGGCGTGGGCTATTTCCTGAACGTCCACGAGGGGCCGCAATCCATCGCCGTGCGCGCCCGCCCGCGCCCCGAGCAGGCCATGCGCGCGGGCATGGTGACCTCCAACGAGCCCGGCCTCTACCGCGAGGGGCAATGGGGCATCCGGATCGAGAACCTCGTCCTCGCCGTCGAGGCCGAGCGCACCGCCTTCGGCCATTTCCTGCGCTTCGAGACGCTGACCCTGTGCCCGATCGACACGCGCTGCGTGCTGCCCGACGCGCTCTCGGCCGACGAGCGCGGCTGGCTCGACGACTACCACGCCATGGTGCGCGCGCGCCTGCTGCCCTGGGTCGACGGCCCCGCGCGCGACTGGCTGCTGGCCCGTACCGAAAGGCTATAATCCAAATTTCCCGCTCCTGCCCGCCAATCCCGGGCATGTACCAAGATGACCAAATACGTATTCGTCACGGGTGGCGTCGTGTCCTCCCTGGGCAAGGGCATTGCGGCGGCATCGCTCGCCGCCATCCTCGAGTCGCGCGGCCTGCGCGTCACCATGCTCAAGCTGGATCCCTACATCAACGTCGATCCAGGCACCATGAGCCCCTTCCAGCATGGCGAGGTCTTCGTCACCGAGGACGGCGCCGAGACCGACCTCGACCTGGGGCACTACGAGCGCTTCGTCTCGACGCGGATGCGCAAGGTCAACAACTTCACGACGGGCCAGATCTACGAATCCGTGTTGCGCAAAGAGCGCCGCGGCGACTACCTGGGCAAGACGGTGCAGGTGATTCCGCACATCACCAACGAGATCCAGGACTTCATCGCGCGCGGCGCCGAGGCCGCCTGGAACGGCAAGGCCGACGTGGCGATCGTCGAGATCGGCGGCACGGTCGGCGACATCGAGTCGCTGCCCTTCCTCGAGGCCGTGCGCCAGATGAGCCTGAGGCTGGGGCGCAACCAGTGCGCCTTCGTGCACCTCACCCTGGTGCCCTTCATCGCCTCGGCGGGCGAGCTCAAGACCAAGCCCACCCAGCACTCCGTGCAAAAGCTGCGCGAGATCGGCATCTATCCCAATGCGCTGCTGTGCCGGGCCGACCGCCCGGTGCCCGACGACGAGCGCGCCAAGATCTCGCTGTTCTCCAACGTGCCCCTGGACGCGGTGATCTCGGTGTGGGACGCCGATTCGATCTACAAGATCCCCGCCATGCTGCACCAGCAGGGGCTCGACAGCCTGGTGTGCGACGCCCTGGCCCTCACGCCCCCGCCGGCCGACCTGACGCTGTGGGACCGCCTGATCGACGCCATCGAGCATCCGCGCGCCACCATCACCGTGGGCATGGTGGGCAAGTACGTCGACCTGACCGAATCCTACAAGTCGCTCAGCGAGGCGCTGGTGCACGCCGGCATCCACACCCATTCCAAGGTCCAGATCGAGTACATCGACTCCGAGGAGATCGAGACGCGGGGCACCGGCGTGCTCGAGTCCCTGGACGCCATCCTGGTGCCGGGCGGCTTCGGCAAGCGCGGCACCGAGGGCAAGATCAAGGCCATCCGGTACGCCCGCGAGCACGGCATCCCCTACCTGGGCATCTGCCTGGGCATGCAGCTCGCGGTGGTCGAGTTCGCGCGCCACGTCGCCGGCCTCGGGGGCGCCAACAGCACCGAGTTCGATCCCTCGGCGGCCCATCCCGTGATCGCCCTGATCACCGAATGGCAGGACCGCGAGGGCAAGATCGAGCGCCGCGACCAGACCTCCGACCTGGGCGGCACCATGCGCAAGGGCGCGCAGCGCTGCCCGGTCAAGCCCGGCACGCGCGCCTACGAGATCTACGGCCCCGAGGTCAACGAGCGCCATCGCCACCGCTTCGAGGTGAACAACGTCTACGTCAACCGCCTCGAGGAGGCGGGCCTGGTGATCAGCGCGCGCACGCCCACCGAAAACCTGCCCGAGATCATGGAGATCCCGGACCATCCCTGGTTCATGGGCGTGCAGTTCCACCCCGAGTTCACCTCGACCCCGCGCGACGGCCATCCGCTGTTCACCAGCTACATCCGGGCCGCGCTCGCGCATCACCAAAAGCGCGAGCTGGCCGAGGCCTGAGCCCGCCACACCGAGGAGGGTCCATGAAACTCTGCGATTTCGAGGCCGGGCTGGACCGCCCGCTGTTCCTGATCGCCGGCCCCTGCGTGATCGAATCGCGCGAGCTCGCCTTCGAGACGGCCGGCCGCCTCCAGGAAATCACGCGCTCGCTGGGCGTGCCCTTCATCTACAAGAGCTCGTTCGACAAGGCCAACCGCAGCTCGGACCGGTCCTTTCGCGGGCCGGGGATCGAGCAGGGCCTGGCGATCCTCGCCGACGTGCGCGCCCAGTTGGGCGTGCCCGTCCTGACCGACGTGCACGACGCCGGCCAGGCGCGCGAGGCGGCCGCGGTGGTCGACGTGCTGCAGACGCCGGCCTTCCTGTGCCGCCAGACCGATTTCATCCATGCCTGCGCGGCCACGCTCAAGCCGGTGAACATCAAAAAGGGGCAGTTCCTCGCGCCCCACGACATGCTGCAGGTGGTCGCCAAGGCCCGCGCCGCGGCGCTGGAGGCCGGCGGCGACGGCGACACCATCATGGTGTGCGAGCGCGGCGCCTCCTTCGGCTACAACAACCTGGTTTCCGACATGCGCTCGCTGGCGATCATGCGCGAGACCGGCTGCCCCGTGGTGTTCGATGCGACGCACTCGGTGCAATTGCCGGGCGGGCAGGGCGAGCGCTCGGGCGGCCAGCGCGAGTTCGTGCCGGTGCTGGCGCGTGCGGCGGTGGCCGCGGGCGTGGCCGGCGTGTTCATGGAAACCCATCCCGATCCCGACCGCGCGCTGTCCGACGGCCCCAACGCGGTGCCGCTGGACCGCATGGCCGGCCTGCTCGCCAGCCTGCGCGACATCGACCGCTGCGTCAAGGAAGGCGGCGCGCTGCGGGACTCGCTTTGAACCTCGGCCAGCAATACCCATGAACGGACAGGAACCATGAGCGCCTATATCATCGCCAACGTCGAAGTCACCGATCCGGATCAATACAGGCAATACCAGAAATTCTCCTCCGAGGCGATCAGCAAGTACGGCGCGCGCGTGCTGGTGCGCGGCGGCGAGGTGACGCCCCTCGAGGGCGAGCACCCGGGGCGCACGGTGGTGATGGAATTCGACGACGCCGAGGCCGCGCGGCGATTCTACGATTCCCCCGAGTACCGCCAGGGCCGCGCGATCCGCGCCAATGCCGCGCGCATGACGATGTACATCGTCCAGGGCGCCTGAGCCGCCGCCCGCTTTGCCGCGGGCACCCTCGTCCCGCCGAGGCGCCGCCCGCCCGCCGTCCCTCCCGCCGGCCTCGCCGGAGTGTCCCGCGCGTTCAGCCGAAGCCGCGGCCTTCGCCGGCTTCCTCGTGGGTCACGCCGTCGCGGATGTGGTAGATGCGCTTGAAGGTCGGGATGATCTTTTCGTCGTGGGTGACGACGATGACCGCGGTCTCGAAGCGCCGGGCCATGTCGTTCAGGATGCGGATCACCGCCATGGCGCGCTGGGAATCCAGCGGCGCGGTCGGCTCGTCCGCCAGGATCACGGGAGGCCGGTTGACCAGCCCGCGGGCGATGGCCACGCGTTGCTGCTCGCCCCCCGACAATTGCGAGGGCATGGCCCGGGCGCGGTGCTGCACGTCGAGCGCGGCGAGCAGCTCGAGCGCGCGCCGGCGCGCCTCGGCGTTGGGCACGCCCGCCAGCATGGGCGGCAGCGCCACGTTGTCGGTCGCGTCCAGGAACGGGATGAGGTAGGGCGCCTGGAACACGAAGCCGATCTTGTCGCGGCGCAAGGCGCGCAGGTCGCGCACCTTCCAGCCGTCGTCGTAGATCACCTCGTCGTCCAGGACCATGCGGCCGGCGGTCGGATCGATCACCGCGCCCAGGCACTTGAGCAGGGTGCTCTTGCCCGAGCCGGACGGGCCGATCAGGCCCACCACCTCGCCGGGCGCCACGCGCATGTTCACGTCCTTCAGGGCGAGGACGGCGGTGTCGCCCCTGCCGAAGCGCTTGCTCAGTTTCTCGATGCGGATGCCCCGGGTGCCCATGTCCTCACCCGATGGCTTCGGCCGGATCGACATTGAGCGCCATGCGGATGGCGACGATGCTCGACAGCACGCAGATCGCCAGCATGGCGAGGAAGCCCATGACCGAGTCGCCCGGCACCAGCAGCACGTGCTTGGGGAACAGCGGCGCGGCGAAGGTGGCCGAGATCTTGCCCACGGCGAAGCCGATCGCCCCGAGCGCCAGCGACTGTTGCAGGATCATCCACGCGATGCTGCGGTTGCGCGTGCCGATGAGCTTGAGCACGGCGATTTCGCGGATCTTGTCCATGGTCAGGGTGTAGATGATGAAGGCCACGATGGCGGCGCTCACCAGCGCCAGGATGGCGAGGAACATGCCGATCTGCCGGGCCGAGGTGGCGATCAGCTTGCCGACCAGGATGCCTTCCATCTGCGCGCGGTCGTACACCGTGAGCCGCTTCCAGCGCCGGATCGGCTCGGCCGCCTCGGCGGGCGTGAAGCCGGGCTGCACGCGCACCAGGATGGCGTTGACGTAGCCGTTGCTGGTCTGCGAGGCGATCACGGCGTCCAGCAGGCCGGGCGTGCCGGGGCGGTTGAAGACCGGATCGGCCTCGGCGCGGCGGCGCTGCATCAGGATCGCGTCGTTGTCCTTGACGAACTGGGCCTCTTGCGCATCCTTGAGGGGAATGAATATCAGGGGGTCGCCGTTCGACGAGACCATGCGGCGCGTCAGGCCGACCACGGTGTAGCGGTTGCGGCGGATCTCGATGAGGTCCCCGAGCTGGAAGCCGGTGGCGAGGTCCGCCACCGCCTCGTAGTGGCCGCGGGTGATCTGGCGGCCGGCGGCGAGATGGGGCGGCCAGCCCGGGGTCCCGGGGCCGCCCATGGCGACGCCGGCCACCATGGCCCTGACGTCCCGGCCGCCCTTGCGGACCTGCATGGTCAGGTAGGTGACGTTGGCGGCCTGCGCGACGCCGGGCATGGAACGGATGCCGCGCCACAGGTCGTCGGGAATGCTGGAGGACTCGGCGTAGGGCCCCAGGGTGTCCTTTTGCACCACCCAGAGATCGGCGCCGCTGTTGTCCAGCAGCACCCTGGCGTCGTCCACCATGCCGCGGTAGACGCCGGCCATGGTCAGCGTCACGCCGATCAGCAGCCCCAGGCCGACGCCGGTGAAGACGAATTTTCCCCAGGCGTGCAGGATGTCGCGCCCGGCCAGGCTGATCATGGCGACACCCCGGGCAGGCGATCGACCACGTGGACGCGGCTGTGCGCCGTGAGCGCCTTTTCGCTGTGCACGACCAGCCGGTCGCCGGCGGCGAGGCCGCCCGCCACCTGCACGTGGCCGTCGAGGTCGGAGCGGCCGAGCGCGATCTCCGCGAACGCCAGCCGGCCATCGGCGATCTTCCACACGCCGCGGCGGCCGTCGACGGTGCGGATCGCCGCGTTGGGGATGGTGGGCGCGGCGGGCAGCTCGGGCAGCCGCAGGACGACCTCGGCCAGCTCGCCCACCGGCGGCAGCGGCGAGAGCGGCGCGTCGAAGACCACCTTGGCCAGGGTTTCCTCCGTCACCCCGTCGGCTTGCGGCTCGACCCGCAGCACGTGGCCGGCCTCGTCCCGGCCCTGCCGCGAACGCAGGGTGATGCGGGCGGGCAGGCCGGCGGCCAGCCCCTCGGCACCGATCTGGTCGAAGCGCGCGTCGATCCACAGGCTCGCCGGATCGATGAGCTCGACCACCGCCTGGCCCGCCACCATGGTGGTGCCCGGGTCCGCGTGGCGCGCGGTGACCAGCCCGGCGACGGGCGCCACCAGCCTGAGGCTGTCGCGCTGCGCGCGCAGGGCCTGCAACTCGGCGCGCAGGCGGCCGGCATCCTCGCGCGCGGCCGCCAGCGCCGCCTCGGCCGCGGCCAGCTCCTGCCGCTTGATGGCGGCGCTTTCCGCGCTGGTGCCGTGCCCGGCGAGGAGCCTTTCATAGCGATTCGCCTGCGTTCGCGCAAAGGCCTCCGCGGCCTGCGCCTGCCGCAGCGCGGCCTCGGCGCCCTTGATCGCGGCCTGCTGCGCGCCGATGCGGTCGTCCAGGTCCACCGGATCCATCTCGCCCAGCACCTGGCCCGCCTCGACCCTGTCGCCGACCTGCGCGTCCAGCCGCAGGATGCGTCCGGCCTGGGTCGGGCCGATCCTGTAGGTGTAGCGGGCGCGCACCGTGCCGATGCCAAAGAGCGCCGGCGCGAGGGGCCGCTGCTCGGCGGCGGCCACCGTCACCGCGCTGGAAGCCAGCGGCCCCGCGCGCAGGGCGACGTAGAGGAACAGCGCCAGCAGGGGCGCGAGGACGGCGGCCAGCGCCAGCGTGCGGCGCCGCAGGGCGGGAAGTTTCATGGAATGCTCACGATGCCGCGGCGATAGATGGAAAACACGCCCCGGGCGTCGCGGCGGATGCGGGCCGGGTCCTCCACCAGCATGGATTGCATCACCAGCCCCTGGATGGTGCCGATGAACAGGACCGCGGCGGCGTCCACGTCCAGGTCCGCGTCGAGCTCGCCCCCGGCCTTGCCGGCCGCGAGGAGGCTGCGCAGGCGCTCGCCATAGCGCTGGATCAGGGTCTGCACCGTCCGCTTGGGCAGGGTTTCGCCGGGGTGCTGCAATTCGCCAAAGAGCATCCGCGGGACGCCGGGATGCGCGGCCACGAAGTCGATGTGCGCCATGAAGATCGCCTCGAGGGCCGCGGCCGGCGAGGCGGCGCCCTGCGCGGCCTCGTCCACCCGGGCGAGCAGGCGTTCCGCGACCCAGTCCATCACGGCCTGCAGGATGGCGTCCTTGGTCGGGAAGTGCCGGAACAGCGCCCCCTGGGTCAGGCCCATGTGCCGCGCGATGGCGGCGGTCGTGATGTCGCTGGGGTTGCGGCCGGCGGCGAGGGCGACCACGGCCTCGACCGTGACCGCGCGCCGCTCGTCGGCGGGAAGGTGCCTGGAGTGTCCGCTCGTGGCCCCGGGATTTGCGCTCATGGGTGGCCTGCCTTGAAGTAAGTAATCGATTACTATCTTATCATAATGCCGCGTACGCTATGATGGGTAGACCGGCCCCCCGGGCACCCAGGTAAAATACCCGGGCCTTGCGTTTTTCCACGCAACCCTCAAACACAGGCAGGACAGTCAGATCATGAGTGCAATCGTAGATATCATCGGACGCGAAATCCTGGATTCGCGCGGCAACCCCACCGTAGAGTGCGACGTGCTGCTCGAATCCGGCGCGATGGGCCGGGCGGCCGTTCCCTCGGGCGCCTCCACCGGGTCGCGCGAGGCGATCGAGCTGCGCGACGGCGATGCGGCCCGGTATCTGGGCAAGGGCGTCCTGCGCGCGGTCGAGCACGTCAACACCGAGATTTCCGACGCCCTCATGGGCCTGGACGCCCAAGAGCAGACCTTCATCGACCGCACCCTGATCGATCTGGACGGCACCGACACGAAAAGCCGCCTGGGCGCCAACGCGATCCTCGCGGCCAGCATGGCGGTGGCGCGCGCGGCGGCCGACGACGCCGGCCTGTCGCTGTACCGCTATTTCGGCGGCAGCGGCCCGATGCAGATGCCCGTGCCGATGATGAACGTCATCAACGGCGGCGCGCACGCCAACAATACCCTCGACCTGCAGGAATTCATGATCCTGCCGGTGGGCGCGGCGAGCTTCCGCGAGGCGCTGCGCATGGGCGCCGAGGTCTTCCATGCGCTCAAAAAGATCATCGGCCAGCAGGGCATGTCCACCGCCGTGGGCGACGAGGGCGGCTTTGCGCCCAACGTGGCCAACCACGAGGCGGCCATCCAGCTCATCCTGCGGGCCATCGAGTCGGCCGGCTACGAGGCCGGCTCGCAGATCGTGCTGGGGCTGGATTGCGCCAGCTCCGAGTTCTACCGCGACGGCAAGTACCACCTGGCCGGCGAGGGCGGCATCGCGCTCGGCTCGCAGGATTTCGCCAACCTGCTCGCCTCCTGGTGCGACAAGTATCCCATCGTCTCGATCGAGGACGGCATGGCCGAGGACGACTGGGACGGCTGGCGCATCCTGACCGAGCAGCTCGGGCGCAAGGTCCAGCTCGTGGGCGACGACCTGTTCGTCACCAACACCCGCATCCTCAAGGAAGGCATCGACCGCGGGATCGCCAATTCCATTCTCATCAAGATCAACCAGATCGGCACGCTGACCGAGACCTTCGCCGCGATCGAGATGGCCAAGCGCGCCGGCTACACGGCGGTCATCTCGCACCGTTCGGGCGAGACCGAGGATTCCACCATCGCCGACATCGCCGTGGCGACCAACGCCATGCAGATCAAGACCGGCTCGCTGTCGCGCTCGGACCGCATGGCCAAGTACAACCAGCTCCTGCGCATCGAGGAGGAACTGGCCGAGGTCGCCGCCTACCCGGGGCGCGACGCTTTCTACAACCTGCGCTGATCCCGCCGGGATCCGGCCATGCGCTTGCTGGTCCTCGTCCTGGCCGTCCTCACGCTGGCCGCCCAGTATCCGCTGTGGTGGGGCAAGGGAGGCTGGATGCGGGTCCACGAGCTGCAAAAGCAGGTGGCCGCGCAGCAGGAAAACACCGAGGCGCTCGCCGCCCGCAACAATGCCTTGCAGGCCGAGGTCCAGGACTTGAAGTCCGGCACCTCGGCCATCGAGGAGCGCGCGCGCGGCGAGCTGGGCATGATCCGCGAAGGCGAGTATTTCGTCCAGATCCTGCCGCCCGGGCCCAAGCCCTGAGGGCCTTTGTGGCGGTCGCCGGGGCTGTTTTGAAAATCCGTCGCCGAGGCGACCCTTCGATATTCCCTGTTCGTACCCTCGCGCCTCGCGGCTGTCCGCCGCGGGTTCCCTGGCTCGTTTTCGTTCGCTCGGTTCACTCATGAAAGAGGCGGGTCGCAGGCCAGGCCGTCGCCGGTCGGCGTGACATCGGGGGCCGGGGCACCGGGCGATGCATCGGCGTCCGGGCCGGTTTTCCCGTCATTCGCCGCGCCGCCGGCATCGTCGTCCGTCCAGCGGGCCGGGTCGTCCAGCCCGCTGGCGAGGTCGCCCGGCCCTCCGGCGGGATCGTCCGGCCCGGTGCCCAGATCCGCGCCATCGGGCGGCGCGGCGCCGGTGTCCGTCGCGCCGGGCGCCGGCCCGGGGTCGTTTCCCGGCGGGACGCAGGCGGCCGATCCGTCGGGACAAGCCGGGAATCCCTCGGCCCCCCTCGTTGCCGGCTCGCCGTGCACGACCCGGCCGTCGGGCAGGTCCGGCCAGCGCGCGGGATGCGAGTGCATGTCCAGGGCGGTGCTGCGCATGATGGGCAGCAGGCCTTGCGCCAGCACCCGCTGGCGGTAGTCCTGGGGCGAGCCGGGCCCGGCCATCAGGCGCAGCACCGCGGCGACGCCTGGCAGCACGGGACGATGGGGCCAGGTCAGCTCGAGGGCGAGGGTGTTGGCCTCGAAGATCGTTTCCCCCGAGGCGGGCCCGCGCCCCTCGGGCCAGCCCGCCGCCATGCCGCGCCGGTGCTGTTCCAACTGGCGGTCGTTGCGGATCGTGGCCAGCCCCGCCGCGGCGCCGCCCGCCTGCGCGCCGGGATCCGCATCCGCGTGGTCCAGGAAGGCGGCCCTCGCGGGCCGGATGATGCGGATCCGCCAGGGCGGCCCGTCCAGCGCGCGGCGGCGCCACGCCAGGGCGTCGCCCAACTGCCGCGGCTGGGGATGGAGGATGCGCAATGCCCGCTCGAAGGCGTGCGCCAGCGCCGCCGGCTCGGCCTGCCGCGTGGCGGCCGCCCGCGCCGCCTCGACCAGGGCGAAGCCCAGGCTTTGCCTGAGGAACAGCCAATGGGCGGTCTCGATGCCGCCCGCCCCCAGCAGCAGGACGGGCAGGGCGCTCAGCAGGAATCCCGCCATGCCCCCGCCGCGCTGGCGGCCCGCGGAGCGGGATGCGGCGATCGTGGCATGGGATTGGGGAACATGGAGGCAATGCGGCGCAGTCATGAGGCGGAGCGGGGGATCGCCGCGTTTTATGAGACACGGCGTCAGTGTCGAGGCCCGCCGGGCCCTTGTCGATTGTGGGAATTGCCCGGACCGCAATGCGCGCGGCATCGGCGGATCCCTGCGTCCATGGGCCCATGCGCTCTCATCAGCGGGCACGCCCACGAGACACGCCCACGAAACCGGCAGGGACGTCGATGCTAATGCAGGGTGCGGCCCGGTTCCTGGGGTGCCTGGGGGCTGCCGGCGAACAGCATCGCGCAGTCCACCGCGTCGAAGACGTAGGGCTTGCCGCAGAAATTGCAGGCGATCCGGACTTGCTCCTGCTCGCGCAGGATGCTTTCGACCTCGTCGCGCCCCAGGGTGCGGAGCATGCCGGCGACGCGCTCGCGCGAGCAGGGGCAGTGCCAGCGCACGGAGCGGGGTTCGAACATCCGCAGGTCGTCCTGCCAGAACAGGCGCCGGATGAGGGTCTCGGTCTCCTCGTCCAGCAGTTCGGCCGATTGCAGGGTCTCGGCCAGGGCGACGAAGCGGTCCCAGCTCGGTTCCTCCGCCGATTCGGCGGCCAGGCCCCCGGTCTGGGGCAGGCGCTGAAGCAGGAAGCCCGCGCAATGCCGGTCGTCGGCCGCCAGCCACATCCGCGCGTCGAGCTGCTCGGAGTTGCGCATGTAGTGCTCGAGCGCCTCGGCCACCGTCGCGCCCTCCAGGGGCACGATGCCCTGGTAGGCCGGCGTGCCGGCCTCGCGCGCGGCGGGGTCGAGCATCACCATGAAGCGGCCCTGCCCGTCCGCGTTGAGCAGCGTCTGCAGGGTCCCGTCGGCGGGGACCTCGGCGTCCTCGCGCACGTGGGCGGTGGCGCGCAGGCCCAGGCCGGTGGTGCATTCCACCACGATCAGCCGCACGGGGCCGTTGCCCTGCAATTGCAGGACGACCGACCCGTCGAACTTGATGTTGCCCGCCAGCAGGACCGCGGCGGCGGACAGCTCGCCCAGGAGCCGGCGCAGCACGGGCGGGTGGTCCTGGTGCGCCAGGCCGGTGCGCCACGTATCCTCCAGGCGCACCGCCTGGACCCGCGTCATGCGGTCGATGGCGAGATATTTGTGCAGGGTGTCGCTCATGGATTCCTTGCCTTGAGGTCGACCAGCCGGGTGCCCAGCAGGCGATCGTGCAGGAACTGCCCCTGCGGGTCGAACCACGTCCAGATGAAGATCGAGAAGGGCGCCGCCACGATCAGCAGGTCGGCCGACGCATGGCCGGTGGCGGCGGACAGGCGGCCGACGAGCCAGGCGGCCAGCAGCGGCACCGGCCATATCAGCAGGTAGCGTAGCACCATCCTCGGGAGGGATACCGGGGCGGAATCGCGGTCGACCAGGCGGATGTCCCAGGTCTTCATGGGCAGGGTCTGGCCGCCGTTGCGCCAGCAGAGGACGAAATACAGTCCGATGGCGAGAAAGGCGACGCCCTGGCGCGCGTGGCGCCACATCATGGCCTCCCGGCTCTGGGTCAGCGTGTCGAGCAGGTAGGACGCGAGGAACAGGACGCCAAAGAGCAGGACGCCCTCGTACATCATGCAGGCGAATCGCCGCAGGCGGCTCGGGGTGGCGGGGATGGGCGAGGGAATGGTGGACATGGCGCGGACGAAAGCCCCGGAAACCGGTCATTATCCCGCAAAAGGCGGGGTGCCGCGCGCGGCCTTCCGCTCACCGGGAAGGCAGCCTCGTGCAGGCAAAAGAAAGAGCCGCCTCCTGGCGGCCCCTTCGAGTTGCTGCGCAGAGGCTCAGTGGGCGGCGTGGGTACGATGGATCGTGACCTCGGGGCCCCTGAAGAATGACGCGATCTTGCGGAACAGCTTGGCAACCATTTCGTCCAGGAGGGGGTACTCGTACTGGGCTTCGATGGCTTGCTTGAGCAGCTCGCGTTCGAGGGAATCGGTCAGGCGGGTGTGGTTGGCATTCATGGCTAAGCCTCTTGCTGATGAGAGCGTTTCGCTCGGGTTAACCCTATTATAGGGTTAACCCTAGTTCAAAAGCAAGCGCCGTTTGTGGCTCGTGCCTGGGCCAGGGAAAGGGTGTTGCGCCGCAGCCAAAGCGCGGCAAGAAGCCGACGGGCTCCGAACATGGCCGCGTCCCGTCCGGGGGATCCCCGGATCTCGGTCCCGGCTCTCGTGGGCTCCATCATTGGTCCCTGTAGCCGCCTGCCACGATGTCGAACTGGAACAGCCGGCAATCGAGGGCGCCGTTGTGCAGGGGATGGCGGCGGCGGGCCTTGAGGCGCATGCGCTCGGGCAGGTCGAGGTCGCTGGTGATGACGTCGACCCGCCAGCCGCCGTAGTGCCGCTTGAGGTGGCTGGCCCATTGGGGCCACAGCTCGTCGGCGTCGCCGCTCAGGCGCTCGCCGTAGGGTGGGTTGGTGACGATCCAGCCTTCGGGCGCGGGCGGGAGGATCCGGCGCGCGTCGGCGGTCTCGAGGCGGATGGATTCGGGCGTCAGGTGCGCGCGTTCGATATTGGCCCGGGCGGCGGCGATGGCCGCCGGGTCGATGTCGCAGCCGACCAGCGCCTGCTCGAGCCGCGGGGCGATGCGCGCGCGCGCGTCCTCCTTGAGGTCGCGCCACAGGCGCGCGTCGTGGCCGCGCAGGCGCTCGAAACCGAAGGGGCGCCAGATCCCCGGAGGCACGCCCAGCGCGATCCAGGCGGCCTCGATCAGGATGGTGCCGCTGCCGCAGAAGGGATCCAGCAGGGGCTTGTCCGGCTCCCAGCCCGACAGGGCGAGCAGGCCCGCCGCGAGGTTCTCGCGCAGGGGCGCCTCGCCCTTGTCCAGCCGCCAGCCGCGCTTGAACAGCGATTCCCCCGAGGTGTCGAGATAGAGGGTGGCCCGGCCGGCCTCGAGGAACAGGTGCACGCGCGCGTCGGGGCGCACGGTGTCGATGTCGGGCCGGGCGCCCTCGCGCTCGCGCAGGCGATCGCAGATGCCGTCCTTGGCCCGCAGGTTGCAGTATTGGAGGCTGCGCATGGGGCTGCGCACCGCCGAGGTGTCCACGCGCAGCGTCTGCTCGACGCCGAACCAGCGTTCCCAGGGGGTCTGGCGCGCGAGCTCCAGGATGTCGTCCTCGTTGCGGATCTCTGCCTGGGCGACTTGCGCCAGGATGCGCGTGGCCAGCCGGGAATTGAGATTGGCCCGCAGCACGCCGGCCCAGTCGGCCCGGAAATGGCAACCCGCGCGCCCGGCGCGGACGGCGTCGTAGCCGAGGGCCTCGAGCTCGAGCGCGAGCGCCTCCTCGAGGCCATGCGGGCAGGGCGCGAACAGCTCGAAGACCTCGGCCGCGCGCGGCGCCCGCGCCCGGCGCGGCGCCTGTGCCTCGGACGCGGATCCTCCCTCGGGCCGTCGCCCGGGCCCATGGCGCGCGGACTCATGGCGTCCGGACTCGCGGCGCACAGGCTCTCGTCTGGCGGGCTCCCGCTGGGCGCGCGGGCCGTCCGCCGGCGGCCGCTGCGCCTCGGAGGACTGGCCGTGGGCGCGTTCCTGGAGGGCGACCTGGCGCGCGCGGGCGCCGGAGCGCTTGCGCGGGGCCTCGCGGTCGCCGGCGGCGGGCGCGGGCTTGTCCTTGAGGACCAGGGTCTTGCGGGAGGGCTTGTCGCTCATGGCTTCAGAAGGGCTTGACCACGACCATGATCAGCACCAGGAGGAGGAGCAGGACGGGGATCTCGTTGAACCAGCGGAAATAGCGGTGGCCGTGCGTATTGGCGCCGCGCTCGAAGCGCCGCAGGTGCCGCAGGCACAGCAGGTGATAGGCGACGAGGGCGGCGACGGCGGCGAGCTTGACGTGCATCCAGATCTGGCCCCGGCCCAGGTCCCATCCCAGGTAGAGCCAGAGCCCCAGCACGACGGCCAGCACCGCCAGCGGCGTCATGAACCGGTAGAGGCGGCGCGCCATGCCCAGCAGCAGGTCGCGCGCGCGCGGATCGGCGGCCTGCGCCAGGTTCACGTAGATGCGCGGCAGGTAGAACAGGCCCGCGAACCAGGCGACGACGAACAGGATGTGGAAGGCCTTGACCCAGAGCACGCTCATCCCCGTAGCTGGCCTTCGCCGGTCAGCACCCATTTGAGGATCGTCAGCCCCTCGAGGCCCACCGGGCCGCGCGCGTGCAGGCGATTGGTCGAGATGCCGATTTCGGCCCCGAGGCCGTACTCGAAGCCGTCGGCGAAACAGGTCGGCAGGTTGACGTAGACCGAGCTGGAATCCACCTCGCGCTGGAAGCGCTGGGCCGCCGACAGGTCCTCGGTGATGATCGATTCCGTGTGCTCGGAGCCGTAGCGGGCGATGTGGTCCATGGCCTCGTCGATCGTGTCCACGACGCGCACGGCGAGGATGGGGGCGAGGAACTCGGTGGCCCAGTCCTCCTCGGTGGCCGGCACGCTGTCGTCGAGCCATGCCGCGGCGCGCGGGCAGGCGCGCAATTCGACGCCGAGCCCGGCGAGGCGCCGGCCCAGACGGGGCAGCAGCGCCTCGGCGACGGCGGCGTGGACCAGGACGGTCTCGACCGCGCCGCAGATGCCGCAGCGGTAGGTCTTGGCGTTGACCACGATCTCGATCGCGCGCTCGAGGTCGGCGGCCGAGTCGACGTAGATGTGGCAGTTGCCCTCGAGGTGCTTGATCATGGGCACGCGCGCCTCCTCGGAGAGGCGCGCGATCAGTCCCTTGCCGCCGCGCGGCACGATGACGTCGATGTATTCGGTCATGCGGATCATGTCGCCCACGGCCGACCGGTCGGTGGTGCCCACGACCTGGACGGCATGGGCCGGCAGCCCCGCCGCGGCCAGGCCCGCCTGGATGATGGTGCCCAGGGCCCGGTTCGAATGGAAGGCCTCGCTGCCGCCGCGCAGGATGGCGGCGTTGCCTGATTTCAGGCACAGGGCCGCCGCGTCGATCGTCACGTTGGGGCGGGATTCGTAGATGATGCCGATCACGCCCAGCGGCACCCGCATGCGCGCGACCCGCATGCCGTTGGGGCGGACCACGGTCTCGGTCAGGCCGCCGATGGGATCGGGCATGGCGGCGACCTGCTCGAGGCCCAGGGCCATGGTATCCAGGGCCTTGTCCGAGAGCCGCAGGCGCTCGACCAGGGGGGCCGCGAGGCCCGTGCCCTCGGCCGCCTCGAGGTCGCGGGCGTTTTCGGCCCGCAGCCAGTCCCGGCGGGCGCGCAGCTCGGCGGCCATCGCCTGCAGGGCGCGCGCCTTGGCCTGGCCGCTGGCGTTGCGCATGTCGCGCGCCGCCTGGCGGGCCTGGCGGCCCAGGAGGATCATGGAGGAATCGGAGGTGGTGTCGCTCATAGGGGCAGGAAAAAGAGGGTTCAGGGGCGCGGCGCGCCCGCCACGGCGATGCGCATGATGAGGCGGGCGAGCTCGTCCCAGGGATCGGACAGCCTGCCGGGAATCGGGATGCCCTTGATCATGCAGTCGATTTCCTGGACGTGGCGCACGGCGGCCGGCCAGGCGCCGGGCGGCACCCGCGCCAGCGCCTGGCGGGCCAGGCGTTCGCGCGGGCCGAACAGCCGGTGCTTGCGCAGCAGCGCGTCGATGCCCTGGCGGGCGCGCTGGGCCTCGGACAGGCGGCCGAGGATGCGGATTTCCTCGCCCACCGCCCATAATACCAGCAGGAGGGCCTCGCCCTCGGCCCGCAGGCCCTCGAGCACCGACAGGGCCCGGTCGGCGCGGCCCTGCAGCATCGCGTCGCGCAGGTCGAAGGGGTTGTAGCGCGCCACGTTGAGCACCGCGGCCTGGGCCTGCTCGAGCGAGACGCGCCCGGGCGGGTAGAGCAGCGCGAGCTTCTGCACCTCCTGGTGGGCCGCCAGCAGATTGCCCTCGACCTTGTCGGCCACCCATTCCAGGGCCTCGGGCGCCATGTCCTGGCCCTGGCGGGCGAGCCGCCCGGCGATCCAGGCGGGCAGCGCCTCGCGTCCGATGGAGGGCACGTCCACCCACTGGGCGGCCTGTCGCAGGGCCTGGGCCCATTTGCTTTGCTGGGTGGCGCGATCCAGCCCCGGCAGGTGGACGATGATGCGCACGTCCGGCAGCCGGCCCTCGCTCGCGAGGGCCGCGAGCCGCTGGAGGGTCTCGCCGCCGGTCTTGCCGGGCTTGCCCGTGGGCAGGCTGATCTCGATCAGGCGCAGGTCGCCGAACAGCGAGGTGTTCTGGGTGGCGGCCAGCACGGCGCCCCAGTCGCCGCGCGCGTCCATGACCAGGCGCGTGCGTTCGGTGCAGCCCAGCCGCATGGCGGCCGCGCGCAGCGCGTCGCCCGCCTCGGTGGCGAGCAGGATCTCGTCGCCGCAGATCACCGTGCAGGGCGCGAGCGATTGCGCCGAGGCGAGCTGCTCGATGTAGCGGTCGGGGTCCGCGCCGCGGCTCATGGCCTCAGGGGTAGGTGGCGGGGGATGCGGGCCGCGACAGCGGGCTGGCCGACGATCGGGCGGGCGCCGTCTCGGAGGGGGCCACCACCGGCTGGTTGGAGGCGTTGGCGTAGGCGTTGGCGACCTCGGGGGCGCTCAGGCGCCGCAGGATCTGGTCGATCAGGCCGTTGCGCATATTGGCGAAGGTGCGCGTGATCTCGCTTTCCTTGGCCTGGACGATGCGCTCGTTGTAGGGCAGCTCGCGCACGCTGTGCAGCGTGGTGGGCGCCAGGATCAGGTGGCCTTCGCGGTCGAGCACCTCGAAGCTGAAGACCAGCTCGAGCTCGTATTCCTCGACGCGGCCCTCGGCGTCCAGCGACACCTGGCGCAGGTTCTGTTCGTCGGTGATCTGGTGCAGGTAGGCGTCGGCCTCCTGACGCCGGTCGACGAAGCGCGTATTGGGCGAATTGGACAGGATGGCGCGCTGCAGGCGGGCGCCGAATTCCGTGTCGAGGCTGATGTTGGTGTAGATCGTCGCGAAGGGCACGGGCGTGGCCCCCTTCAGGTGGAAGCCGCAGGCGGCCAGGACCGCGCACAGCGCCAGGATGGCGGCCAGGCGCAGGCCGGGGCGGCGTTCGGGGAGGAAGGAGGCCATGGCGGGGCTATCCTACGACGTTGACCAGGCGGCCGGGGACGATGATCACGCGCTTGGGCTCGCGGCCCTCGAGGAAACGCACGGCCGCCTCGTGGCTGCGCGCCTCGGCCTCGATGCTGGCCTTGTCGGCATCCTGCGGCACCGTGATCTGGGCGCGCACCTTGCCGTTGACCTGCAGCACGAGCTCGATCCGGTCGGCGCGCAGGGCGGCCTCGTCGACCTCGGGCCAGGGGGCGTCCAGCAGGTCGCCCCAGCGGGCCTCGAAGCCCAGCTCGCGCCACAGGCGCCAGGTGATGTGCGGCACCACGGGGTAGAGCACGCGCAGCAGGATCGACACCCCCTCGGACAGCGCGGGGCCGCCGGCCGGCGCGGCGCCGGCCTCGAGCGCGTTGAGCATCTTCATCGCCGTCGAGACGACGGTGTTGTACTGGATGCGCTGGTAGTCGTAGTCGGCCTGCTTGAGCAGGGTGTGGATCTGGCGGCGCAGGTCGCGGTCGGCCGTGCCGTCCGGGGCCCGGCCGCCGGGGACGTCCCGCGCGTCGCGGATCCGCTGGGCGTTGGCGTGGCACAGGGCCCAGAGCCGCCGCAGGAATCGGTGGGCGCCCTCGACGCCCGAGTCCGACCATTCGAGGGTCTGCTCGGGGGGGCTCGCGAACATGACGAACAGCCGCGCGGTGTCGGCGCCCAGGCCATCGATCAGGGACTGCGGATCGACGCCGTTGTTCTTGGACTTGGACATCGTGCCGATGCCGCCGTAGTCCACCGGCGAGCCGTCGGACTTCAGGCGCGCGCCGATGATCGCGCCCTTGTCGTCGCGGATGTTCTCGACCTGGTCGGGCCAGAAATACTCGATGCCGCCGCGGGCGTTCTTGCGCGAATAGATGTGGTTGAGCACCATGCCCTGGCAGAGCAGGCGGGTGAAGGGCTCGGAAAACTTGACCAGGCCGAGGTCGCGCATCACGCGCGTCCAGAACCGGGCGTACAGCAGGTGCAGGACCGCGTGCTCGATGCCGCCGATGTACTGGTCCATCGGCATCCAGTAGTCGTTGCGCTCGTCGACCATGGCCGAGTCGTTGCCCGGCGAGGTGTAGCGCATGAAATACCAGGACGAGTCCACGAAGGTGTCCATGGTGTCGGTCTCGCGCCGCGCGGCCTTGCCGCATCGCGGGCACTGGCACGACAGGAAGGGCTCGTGCCGGGCCAGCGGGTTGCCGCTGCCGTCGGGGACGAGGTCCTCGGGGAGGATGACGGGCAAGTCACGCTCGGGCACGGGCACGGGGCCGCAGTCCTCGCAGTGGATGATGGGAATGGGGGTGCCCCAGTAGCGCTGGCGGGAAATGCCCCAGTCGCGCAGGCGCCAGGTGGTCCGGGCCTCGCCCAGCCCCATGGCCTGGAGGTCGGCGGCCACGGCGCGGATCGCCTCGGGGGTGCGCAGGCCATCGTACTTGCCGGAGGCGACGGTGCGGCCGATCTGCTTGTCGGCGTACCAATCCTGCCAGGCCTCGGTGGAGTATTCGCGGCCCTCGGCCGCGATGACCTGGCGGATCGGCAGGCCGTATTTCCGGGCGAAGGCGAAGTCGCGCTCGTCATGGGCGGGCACGCCCATCACGGCGCCGTCGCCGTAGCTCATCAGGACGTAGTTGCCGACCCAGATCGGCACGGCCTCGCCGCTCAGGGGATGGATGGCCTCGAGGCCGGTGTCCATGCCTTCCTTCTCGCGGGTGGCGAGCTCGGCCTCGGTGGTGCCGCCCTGCCGGCAGGCCTCGATGAAGGCCGCGATCGCGGGATCGTCCTGGGCGGCGCGCGCGGCCAGGGGATGCTCGGGCGCCACGGCGCAGAAGGTCACGCCCATGATGGTGTCGGCGCGGGTGGTGAACACGTGCAGCAGGCCGTCCTGGATGAGCTTTCCGGAGGCGTCCCGGATGTCGTGGCGGAAGGCGAAGCGCACGCCCTCGCTCTTGCCGATCCAGTTTTCCTGCATCAGGCGCACGCGCTCGGGCCAGCCCGGCAGGCCGTCCTCGAGCGTGTCGAGCAGCTCGTCGGCGTAGTCGGTGATGCGCAGGTAGTAGCCGGGGATCTCGCGCTTTTCCACCAGGGCGCCCGAGCGCCAGCCGCGGCCGTCGATCACCTGCTCGTTGGCGAGCACGGTC
>JBIQHJ010000062.1:0-21254 GCA_044508625.1 Alcaligenaceae bacterium | reverse complement strand
CAAGTTAATATAAAATGGTAACTAAAATTGTTTCTAAATAAGGATACTTGAGTTACCAAATAAGGAAACTAGTAAGTTACCAAATAAGGTAACTATTTTAGAGCTAAAGCCTTTGTTTATAAGGGTTTTGAGAGTAGTAAGAGAATATATATAAGAGAGTAAGAGACAAGGAGGTAATTATTAGAGATTTTCAGGAAATTAATTATTGTTGATTTGATAGTTAAAATTGTTATTTCAAAAACAAAGTTTCTTAACTATTAGTTATTCCTGGATCTAATTCAGGCGACATTAGCGGCCTACGGGCCTTCCCGTCCAAGGACATTAGGATCTCTTACCTTACGGTCCTACTGCTACGCCTGAAATCAATCATTAGTTATTAGTTGAAAATAGACCATAATTAACTCCCGCTTGGAATATACGTTAAATCCTCTTCACCTCAAGACCAAAAAACCTTTGAAGACACTGATAAACAAAGGCTATTAATTAATTTTGTTGCTTGCGCAAAAAATAGTAATTTTCAAGCGTTAGCCTATGAGGTCGAAAGACAAAAAGATCCATTGTCCTCGGACGAAAAGGCCCGTAGGCCGCTAATGTCGCCAAGGCTCAACAACAGGCCAGCAGGGCCACTGAACCCCCGGACTGCTACAATGGGTAAATGTTCAGGTAGAGTTTTTTGTAGTTTTCACCCAACACAACTTTCTAACCTGCTGATTTGCAAGGCAATTTGGCAAGCCGGGAAATAGCCCCGTCCGCTCCGCCAAATTCATAAGGCCCTGAATCTTCAGGGCTTTTTTCTTGTCTGTGCGATCGGCGGGCAAGGGCGTGCGCGGTCCGTGGCGAAAAGGCCCATGGTGGCTGAATTGGCGGGCGCAGTATGTTACTGTTGCTTACCCTGTGACGATCGACATGGTGGGGCATGACAGGAGATCCACGAGCTCGCCAAGCGCCTTCTCGCGGCAAGCCGGCGCGGCTGAGCACCGTGGTGGGGGTGTTCTTCGCGCTGCTGCTGGCCTTGGTGATCGGCAACGGGCTTGCCGTGTGTTCCCTCCTGTCCTATTACGGCGCCGCCGCCGCCCGGCTCGAGACCGTTGACCGGATGCGCGTGCTCGGCCTGCAGGCGGCCCTGCGCTCGGTGCGCCTCACCGATGCGCACCGCATGCTGGACGCGCGCTTCGGCCAGGGGGTGGAGGTCTTCAACGAGAGCCTGGTGGCGCTCGACCGCGGCGGCGTGGCGGCGGGCCGCGAGATCGCCCCGCTCTCCAGTCCCAGCCTGCGCGCCTACCTGCCCAAGATCCGGCGCGACTGGGATACCTTCCGCAACCGCATCCAGTCCGTGGTGCTGGACAGCTATTCCGCAAAGAACGCCGCCGATGCCGGGCTTGCCGGCGTCTCGTCCACCTTGCTGCGCCAGTGGGTCATCGACGACGCCGAGGTGCTGCTCCAATCCCTGCAGGCCCTGAGCGACGAGCTGGCGGAGATCGCGCGGCGGCGCCGCACCTCGGCCTGGTCCATGGGGCTGGGCCTGCTGGTGGCCGACCTGCTCGCGCTGCTGCTGGGCTTCGTGCTGGCGCGCCGCCACCTGGTGACGCCCGTGCGCAAGCTCTACCTGTCGTGCCAGGACCTGATGCGCGGCCACTACGGCACCCGGGTGGACTACAAGGGTTCGGGGGAATTGAGCGAGCTCGCCCACGCCTTCAACAGCGGCGCCCAGCGCATCCAGGACCTGCTCGAGACCACGCGCAAGGACCGCATCGGCCTCGAGCGCTCGGACACGATCTTTCGCGGCCTCGCGGTCAATTCGATCGTCGGCATCTATCTCGCCGAGGGCGAGCGCTTCAGTTTCGTGAGCGCCAAGATGGCCGAGATCTTCGGCTACGAGCCCCAGGAGATGATCGACACGCTGCCGGTGCTGGGGGTGATCGTGCCGCGCGAGCGCTATCTGGTGGCCGAGTCGATCAAGGCCAGCCTGAAGCGCAAGGACGGGACGGTGCGCTACGAGCGCCGCGGGCGGCGCAAGGACGGCACCGTCATCGACATCGAGGTCTTCAGCTCCACCATCCAGGTCGGGGACACCGCCGCGGTCGTCGGGATCGTCCAGGACATCACCGAGCGCAAGAATGCCGAGGCCTCGGCCCAGCTCGCGGGCATCGCCTACGAAAACAGCAGCGAGGCGATCGCCGTCACCGACGCGGCGGGCGTGATCATGGACGTCAATCCGGCCTATGCGCGGATCACCGGCCGCTGGCCCGACGAGGTGGTGGGCGAGATGCTGCCGCTGCTGCGGCCCGGCCGGCACAATCGCGATTTCTACGATGCCATGTGGCACGCGATCAACACCACGGGACGCTGGGAGGGCGAGTACTGGAGCCGGCGCAAGTCCGGCGAGGACTATGCCGAGCGCGTGGTCATCGATACCGCGTGGAACCACGACGGCTCGGTCAATTGCCGGGTGGCGATGGTCAGCGACATCACGGAAAAGAAGCAGGCCGAGAGGCAGATCTGGTGGCAGGCGCACCACGATCCGCTGACCGCGCTGCCCAATCGCCAGTATTTCAACGACCGGATCGCGCGCTCGGTCGGGGAATCCGAGCGTACCGGCCTGCCGCTCGCCCTGCTGTTCCTCGACCTGGACGGATTCAAGGGGATCAACGACTCGATGGGGCATGCCGCCGGCGACCAGGTGCTCACCGAGGTCGCCACGCGCCTGCGCGCCTGCGCCGGCGAGGCGGGCTTCGTGGCGCGGCTGGGCGGCGACGAGTTCATCGCCCTCCTGGACGGGGTGCGCGACCGCGCCCAGGTCGAGGAGCTGCGCCGCGACATCATGCGCAGCGTCACGGCCCCCTATCTGGTGGCCGGCGAATCCCTGCGCGTCTCGGCCAGCATCGGGATCGCCCTGTATCCCAAGGACGCCGAGGACAAGGACACCCTGCTGCGGCACGTGGACCTGGCCATGTACGCGGCCAAGGCCGAGGGCCCCAACCGCCATCGCTATTTCGACGAGGGCATGCGCGCTCGCGCGCGGATGCTCAGGGACCTGATCCAGGGCCTGCCCAAGGCCCTGGACGGGGAGCAGTTCTTTCTCGTGTACCAGCCGATCTACGACATGGGCACCGGGCGCCTGTTCGAGGCCGAGGCGCTGCTGCGCTGGAACCATCCCGAACTCGGCATCATCCGTCCAATGGATTTCCTTCCCATGGCCGAGGACCGGCAATTGATCAGCAGCATCGGCGACTGGGTCTTCGACCGCGTCGCCGCCCAGACGGCGGCCTGGCGCGCGCGGTACGGGCAGGAGTTCCGGGTGGCGGTCAATGTGTCGCCCGCCCAGCTCGAGGGCGGCGAGGGGAATCGCCTGGGCTGGCTCGACTGCCTGCGGCGGCATGGCCTGGAGGCCGACGGCGTCGTGCTGGAATTTTCCGAGCGCGCGCTGGCGAACCTGGGCGTGGGGGCCCTGGCCAATCTGCGGACCCTGCGCGAGGCGGGCATGGGCCTGGGCCTGGACGCCTTCGAGATCGGCTCGGCCTCGGTGTCCTCGATCGGCCGCATGCCCACCGACTACATCAAGCTCGACCACGCCACCACCGAGCACATCGCCGAGGACGTGCAGGCGCTGCACGTGTGCGAGGCCCTCATCCTGCTGGCGCATAAATTGGGCGTGCAGGTGATCGCCGAGGGCGTGACCAGCGCGGCGCAGCACGAGCTGCTGCTGCGCGCGGGATGCGACGCGGGGCAGGGATACTGGTACGACGAGCCGCTCGAGCCCGGCGAGCTCGAGCGGCGCCTGGCCGAGGAGCGGGGACGGGTGGTGCGCGACGCATGAAGACCGACTGGGTGCCCGCGGTGAGCAGGTGGCTGCGGTCCCTGCACGATCAGAGCCTCGGGCGCAAGGCCGGCGCGGTGTTCCTGCTGATCTTCCTGCTGGCGGCGGCCAACATCGTCGTCGTGCGCCTGGCGCTCCATCAGTCCGATTCGGTCGCCGCCACCGTGAGCATGGCCGGCAAGATGCGCATGCTGAGCCAGCGCACGGCCTACCACGGCCTGATGGCCGTGTGGGATCCGTCCTTCGTGCGCGAGCGGCTGCGCGAGGACATCGCCGATTTCGAACGCGCCCACCAGGCCCTGTCGGCGGGCGGCGAGGTCTTCGGCATGGCGGTGCGGCCGCTCGAGGGCGAGCTCGCGGAGCGCCTGCGGGAGGTCTGGAGCGCCTGGCTGGGCTACCGGGACGGCGCCCTGGCGCGCTGCCTGGAAAACGGCGTCCCGCCGCCCGGCGAGACGCGCGCCCAGGAGATCCAGGACCTCGACGAGCAATCCCGGGCCGTCCTGCTGGCCGCCGAGACCCTGCTGGCGGGGCTGGTCGACAAGGAGGCGGCCTATCGCCGCAGCCACCTCCAGGCGCTGTATCTGGTGTTCGGCCTGGATCTGTTGCTGCTGCTGGTGGCGAGCGCGGCCGTGCAGCGCTACGTGCTGCACCCCCTGCGGATGCTGTCCGAGTATTGCCAGGAGCTGATCCGCGGGAATTACGCGGCGCGGGTGGAGTATCCGCCCAACGACGAGATCGGCCAGCTCGCCCGGGGACTCAACGACAGCGCCCGGCGCACGCACGAGCTCATGAAGCGGATCCGCATGGAACACGACAAGCTGCTGCGCGCCGAGGCCCTGTTCCAGGGCGTGGCCGACAATGCGGCGGTGGGCGTGATCGTGGTGCTCGACGACATGGGCCTGCGGTACGCCAACGGCGTCTATGCGCGGATGCTGGGCCTGGAGGCCGCCGCCCCGGTCTACGACTCGAGGATCGACGACGCCTTCGTCGCGCGGGACCGGCAGCGCATCGTGTCCCTGCTCGGCGGCTACCTGGATGGCCGGCTCACCTCGGAACGCGGGCATGTCTTCCACCTGCGCTCGGCCGGCGGCAAGAGCCTGCCCGTCGAGCTGTTCTGTTCGGGAATGAAGCTGGGGACGGACCGCGCGGTGGTCGTGGTGCTGATGGACGTGAGCGAGCGGCGCGAGGCCGAGGTGGCCGCCCGCGAGGCCTCGCTGGTCTTCGAGTCGACCAGCGAGGCGATCGTCGTCACCGACAGCCAGGGGCACGTGCTCAACACCAATCCCGCCTTCACGGTGATCACGGGCTACACGCGCGAGGAGGTGCTGGGCCTCAACATGCGGGTCCTGTCCTCGGGCCGGCAGGACCGGGCCTTCTACCAGAACCTCTGGGAATCCCTGCGGGTGCGGGGCCACTGGAGCGGCGACCTGTGGAACCGGCGCAAGGACGGCCAGGACTACGCCGAGCACCTGACCATCAACGCCGTCTACGACACCGATGGCAGCGTGCGCTGCTTCGTGGGCATATTCAGCGACATCACCCAGCAGAAGCGCTCGGAGGACCTCATCTGGCGCCAGGCGCACTACGACAGCCTGACCAGCCTGCCCAACCGCCAGCATTTCCACCTCAAGCTCCAGGACGCCCTGAACCGCGCGCGGCCCGGCGTGCGCGGCTCGGTGGCCCTGGTCTTCCTCGACCTGGACCTGTTCAAGGAGGTCAACGACACCCTGGGGCACGAGGTCGGCGACATCCTGCTGCGCGCGGTGGCGGGGCGCATCTGCGGCGCGGTGCGCGAGGGGGACGTGGTGGCCCGCCTGGGCGGCGACGAGTTCACCCTGATCCTGGAGGGCTTCGGCGGCGATCCGGCCGCGGTCGACCGGATCCTGGGCGACGTGCTGGACGCCCTGGCGCGGCCGTACCTGCTGGGCGACCAGGAGGTCGTCATCTCGGCGAGCGCGGGCGTGACCTTCTTTCCCGAGGACGGCGAGGAGATCAGCGAGCTGCTGCGCAACGCCGACCTGGCGATGTACGCGGCCAAGGAGGGCGGACGCAACCAGTACCGCCGCTTCGAGCCCTCGATGCGCGAGGCCGCGCTGATGCGCCGCCAGTTGCACCGCGACCTGCAGTCCGCGCTGGCCGAGCGCCAGTTCCACCTGCTCTACCAGCCCATCGTCGACCTGGACAGCGGCCGGATGACGAAGGTCGAGGCCCTGCTGCGCTGGACCCATCCGGCGCGCGGCGTGCTCTCGCCCCTGGCCTTCATCGCCCAGGCCGAGGAATCCGGCATGATCCGCGAGATCGGCGACTGGGTGTTCCGCGAGGCCACGACACAGCTCCTGGCCTGGCGGCATGCCCTCGAGCGCGGCCTGCAGGTGAGCATCAATGTCTCTCCGGTCCAGCTCCTCGCCGACGGCATCGACACGGGGGACTGGCTGGCGCACCTGTGCGAGCTCGGCCTGCCGCCGGGATGCCTGACGGTCGAGATCACCGAGAGCCTGCTGATGGACATGGGGCCGGCCACGCAGGAGAAGCTGCTGGCCTTCCGCGACGCGGGGGTCCAGGTGGCCCTGGACGACTTCGGCACCGGCTATTCCTCGCTGTCCTACCTGAACCGCTTCGACATCGACTACATCAAGATCGATCGATCCTTCGTCGAGGACCTCGACGTCGGCACCGAGAGCCACGCCCTGTGCCAGGCCATCATCGTGATGGCGCACAAGCTCGGGCTGGCCGTCATCGCCGAGGGGGTGTCGACCGCGCGGCAGTGCGAGCTGCTGCGGACGGCGGGCTGCAATTACGCCCAGGGCTTTTTCTTTGCCCAGCCCCTCGAGGCCCCCGAGATCGAGAACATGCTCAACCGGCGCCTGCTGTAGGCTCCCGAGGGCGGGGCGCGCGGCGGCGCCACAGGCCCAGCAGCAGGCAGGCGAGCGTCCAGGCCAGGATGGGCGCGTCGCCCCAGCGCACGTAGGGGGTCAGGCCCCGCGTGCCCTGGACCTCGACGTCCAGCACGCCGGGCGAGCGCGGATCCAGGGTGGCGCGCACGCGCCCGAGGGGATCGATGGCCGCCGTCATGCCGGTATTGGTCGCCCGGATCATGGGCCGCCCGGTTTCCAGGGCCCGCAGGCGCGCGATCCACAGGTGCTGGCGCAGGGCCCAGGTGTCGCCGAACCAGGCGAGGTTGCTGAGGTTCACCAGCACGCCGGGGCTGTCGCCGTCGGGGCCGGGCCGCACGGTGGCGGCGATCTCGGCGCCGAAGGTGTCCTCGTAGCAGATGTCCACGGCGAAGGACTGCGTGCCGGCCCGCAGGGGTGGCTGGCGCGCGGGACCCCGGTCGAAATCGCCCAGGGGGATGTCCATGGCGTCGACGAACCAGCGGAATCCCGGCGGGACGAACTCGCCGAAGGGGACGAGGTGGTGCTTGTCGTAGTGCCAGGCCAGCCCCGGCGCGGCGCCGTCCGCATCGTCCGGCTCGACGACGAGGGCCCCGTTGGTGAGGCGCTCGCCGGCGGGCGCGGCGCGGCGCAGGGGCATGCCCATGAGCAGGGGCGCGTCCAGGGCCCGCGCCACCGCCCGCCAGCGGTCCCAGACGTCCCCCGGGATCGCGTCCTGGAATGCGGGCATCACCGTTTCCGGCAGCACCACCAGGCCCGGCGCGTCCGCCGGCGACTTTGGGGGCATGCCGGCCAGGCGCAGGTCCTTGGCGAGCGCGGCCTGGAAACGTGCGGGATCGAATTTCTGGGATTGCGGAGTGCCGGTCTGGACCAGGCGCACGATCATGGGCTCGCCCGCGGACTGCACCCAGGCGATGTGCGTCCAGGCGATGCCCAGCAGGCCGGTGGCCACGGCCAGGCCGATGGCGGCGGCGGCCGAGCGGTCGTGCGGGGTGTCCTTGGCGCGCGCCATCAGGGCGATGGCCCCCGCGGCGAAGGCCGCCAGCCACGCCAGGCCGTGGACGCCGATGATGGGCGCCCACCCCGTGAACATGCCTTCGGCATGCGCGTAGCCGGCGTTCAGCCAGGGAAAGCCGGTGAACAGGATGCCGCGCAGCCATTCGCACAGCGTCCAGGCCGAGGCCCAGATCGCCGCGTTCAGGACCTGCCGCGGCGCGCGTTCGGCGACGCCGCCGCGCCGGCCGCAGACCAGGGCGGTGAGCGCGGCGGCGAGCGCGGCGTACAGGCCCATGGCGCCGGCGAACAGCGCCAGGGCCGCGATCGCCAGCGCCAGGGGCAGGCCGCCGAACTCGTGCATGCTGATGGTCAGCCAGTAGACGCCGACCAGGAACAGGCCGAAGCCGAACAGCCAGCCGCGCCAGGCGGCGCGCCGCGCGCAGGGCGCGCCGAAGACCTGGTGGGCGAGGACCGCCAGCGCGGCGACCTGGACGAAGGGCAGGCTCCAGGCGGGGAGGGGACCGGGGGCGAAGCACAGGGCCTGCACGCCGCCCGCGGCCAGCGCCGCCAGCGGCCCGCGCGGCACGGACCCGCGGCTCGTCGCGGCCCCGGCTGCGGCCTCAGGCGGCATCGTCGCGCGGGAATTGGCGCTGGATGTGCACCCAGCGCGCGCGCTTGCTGTCGGCGCCGACCACGGTCAGCACCAGCCCCTCGTGCTCGAGGCGCTCGCCCCGGCGGGGGATGTGCCCCAGCGCCTCGGCGAGCCAGCCGTTGAGCGTGTCGTGGTCCTCGTCGGACAGCGACACGCCGAAGGTCTCGTTGAAGACCTCGATGTCGGTCGAGCCCATCGCCCGCCAGCTATTCTCGCCGGTGCGAAAGATCGTCTTTTCGGCGTCCTCGTCGTATTCGTCCTCGATGTCGCCCACGATCTGCTCGAGGACGTCCTCCATGGTGACCAGGCCGCAGATGCCGCCGTGCTCGTCGACGACGATCGCCAGGTGGTTGCGGTTGCTGCGGAACTCGTGCAGCAGGACGTTCAGACGCTTGGTGGCGGGGATGAAGACCGGTGGGCGGACCAGGGCGCGCACGTCGAGCTGGCTGTCGGACAGCGCCAGCAGCAGGTCCTTGGCGAGCAGCGTGCCCAGGATGTTGTCGCGGTCGCCCTCGTAGACCGGAAAGCGCGAATGGCCGGTCTCGATGATCTCGGGCATGAGCTCGGCCAGCGGGCGGCTGACGTCGAGCATGTCCATGCGCGAGCGCGGCACCATGATGTCGGAGACCGATTTGTCGGCGACCTCGAGCGCCCCGGAGATCATGGCGTAGGATTCGCCGTCGAGCACCGACCGGTCGTGGGCGGCGTCGAGCACGGCCTTGAGGCCCTTGCGGTCAGCGGGAGGCGCGGGCCTCAGGAAGGCGGTGAGGCGGTTGAGCAGGCGTTTGCCGCTCGGGCGCGTAGGTCGAGGTTCGGAATCGGGTGGGTTGGGGTCTGGCATTGTCCTGAGGACGTGTGTGCGGAACGCCTAGCATAACCGAAAAGCCCCGCCGTCAGGCCCGTGGCGGGGCCCGGTAGGGGTCGGGAATTCCCTGTGCCGCGAGGATGGCGGTTTCGAGGGATTCCATGGCGCGGGCTTCGTCCGCCCGGACGTGATCGTGGCCCAGGGCGTGCAGCACGCCGTGGGTGACCAGGTGGGCGGCGTGGTGCGCCAGGGGCTTGCCCTGCGCGTGGGCTTCGCGGCGCAGCACCGGCACGCACAGCACGATGTCGCCGCTCAGCAGGCCCGAGGGATCCTCGCCGTACTCGAAGGTCAGCACGTTGGTCGCGTAGTCCCGCTGGCGGTAGGCGAGGTTCAGCGCCCGGCCCTCGTCCTCGCCGACCAGGCGCAGCGCCAGGGCGACGGGCCGGCCCGCGCGCGGCTCGGGCGGCGCGAGCGCGCGGGCCAGGGCGCGCCCGACCCAGCGCCGCAGGCGCCAGCGCGGCAGCTCGGGCGCCGGCTCGGCGTACTGGATGGACAGCGAGAACTCAGGATACATGGTCCCCCGCCCGCTCGTAGGCGTCCACGATGCGGGCGACCAGCGGATGGCGCACGACGTCGCGGCTGGTGAACCGCGTGCAGGCGATGCCCGGCACGCCGTCGAGCACCTCGAGCGCATGCAGCAGGCCGCTCTGGTGGCCGCGCGGCAGGTCGACCTGCGAGGGATCGCCGTTGATCACCGCCTTGCTGCCGAAGCCGATGCGCGTGAGGAACATCTTCATCTGCTCGGGCGTGGTGTTCTGGGCCTCGTCGAGGATGATGAAGGCGTGGTTGAGGGTGCGCCCGCGCATGTAGGCGAGGGGCGCGATCTCGATGGTCTGCTTTTCGAACAGCCGCTGGGTGCGCTCGAAGCCCAGCAGGTCGTACAGCGCGTCGTACAGGGGGCGCAGGTAGGGATCGACCTTCTGGACCAGGTCGCCGGGCAGGAATCCCAGGCGCTCGCCGGCCTCGACGGCCGGCCGGGTCAGCACCAGGCGCGAGACCGATTCCCGCTCGAGGGCGTCGATCGCGCAGGCCACCGCCAGCCAGGTCTTGCCGGTGCCGGCCGGCCCCACGCCGAAGGTGACGTCGTGCTTGAGGATGGCGTTCAGGTAGTCGCGCTGGCGCGGGGTGCGGGGCCGCAGGTCGGTCTTGCGGGTGCGCAGGCTCAGGCTCGCGTCGTCGATGGGCGGGAGCTCGGGCAGCGCGTCGGGCGCGGCGGTGCCCGCGCCGCCCTCGCCGGCGCCCAGCTCGACCAGGCCGAGCTGCAGGGTGTCCAGCGACAGCGGGCCCTGGGCCGCGCGCTCGTGGAACCATCGCAGGGCCTCCGCGGCGCGCGCCGCGCCCTCGCCGCGCAGCGCGAAGCGGCTGCCGCGCCGCGAGATCTCGACCCCGTAGGCCTGGGCGATCTGGCGCAGGTTGTCGTCCAGCGGCCCGCAGAGGTTGGCGAGCTGGGTGTTGCCGCCGGAAAGCTGCAGGGACAGGGGCTTGCGTCGGTCGCTCATGGGCGGTCCTCGATGCGTTCGGGGATGACCTCGCCCCTCAGGGTGTTGGCCAGGGCCTGGGTGATGCGCACGTCGACCATGCGCCCGATCAGGCGCGGATGACCGGCGAAGTTCACGATGCGGTTGTTTTCGGTGCGCCCCTTCAGCTCGCGGGGATCGCGGCGCGAGGGGCCCTCGACCAGCAGGCGCTGCGTGCCGCCGACCATGGCGGCGCTGATGGCGGCGGCCTGCTCGTTGATCAGGGCCTGCAGGCGATGCAGGCGCTCGAGCTTTTCCTCCTGCGGGGTGTCGTCCGCCAGGTCCGCCGCCGGGGTGCCGGGGCGGCGCGAATACACGAAGGAGAAGGACTGGTCGAAGCCGACGTGGCGCACGAGGTCGAGGGTCTTTTGGAAATCGGCCTCGGTCTCGCCCGGGAAGCCCACGATGAAGTCCGAGGACAGCGTGATGTCGGGCCGCGCGGCGCGCAGGCGGCGGATGATGGACTTGTATTCCAGGGCGGTGTAGCCGCGCTTCATCGCGGCCAGCACGCGGTCGCTGCCGGCCTGCACCGGCAGGTGCAGGAAGGGCACGAGCTTGGGCAGGCGGCCGTGGGCCTCGATCAGGCGGGCGGTCATTTCCTTGGGATGCGAGGTGGTGTAGCGGATGCGCTCGATGCCAGGGATCTCGTGGACGTATTCCAGCAGCATGGCGAAGTCGGCGACCTCGCCGCCCTCGCCCGTGGGGCCGCGGTAGGCGTTGACGTTCTGGCCCAGCAGGGTGACCTCGCGCACGCCCTGGTCGGCCAGGTCGGCCACCTCGACCAGCACGCTGTCGAAGGGGCGCGAGACCTCGGCGCCCCGCGTGTACGGCACGACGCAGAAGCTGCAATACTTGCTGCAGCCTTCCATGATCGAGACGAAGGCCGCCGGCCCCTCGACCCGCGCGGGCGGCAGGGCGTCGAATTTCTCGATCTCGGGGAACGAGATGTCGACCTGCGCCTGGCCGGTGGCGCGGCGCCGGCCGATGAGTTCGGGCAGGCGGTGCAGGGTCTGGGGGCCGAACACGACGTCCACGTACGGGGCGCGGCGCACGATGGCCTCGCCTTCCTGGCTGGCGACGCAGCCGCCCACGCCGATGACGAGGCCGGGCCTGGCCTGCTTGAGGTGGCGGACGCGGCCGAGATCGGAAAAGACTTTTTCCTGGGCCTTCTCGCGCACCGAACAGGTGTTGAAGATGATGATGTCGGCATCCTCGGGATCCTGGGTGAGCTCGACGCCCTCGGCCTTGCGCAGCACGTCGGCCATTTTTTCCGAGTCGTATTCGTTCATCTGGCAGCCGAAGGTGCGGATGAAGAGCTTGCGGGGGGCGGCGGCGCCGGGCTCGGCGGGCTGCAGCAGGGCCGAGAGGGCCTGGTCCTGGGCCGGATCGGCGGGCGCGGGGGCCGGGGCGCCGGGACGGCGCAGGGTGGTTTCTTGCATGGTCGGTCGCCGTGACGGGTTTACATCCCGGGGGCTTAGGGTAGGAAAGGGCTTATTGTACTGTGCGCATGGGATGGATCCGATGTCCTCGTCCTCGTCCCGGCGTTTCAGAAAAATCGTCAAACGCCGATGTAGCGCTGCCAGATGGAGGCGTCGGCGGCGAGCGCCTGCGAATCCCCCCGCCAGACGACCGCGCCGCGCTCGATGATGGTGTGCCGGTCCGCCAGGCGCAGCAGCCGGCGCACGTGCTTGTCGATGACGAGGATCGTCTGGCCCCGCGCCCGCAGGGTATCGAGGCAGCGCCAGATTTCCTCGCGGACCAGCGGGGCGAGCCCTTCCGTGGCCTCGTCCAGGATCAGCAGGCGCGGGTTCGTCATCAGGGCGCGGCCGATCGCCAGCATCTGCTGCTCGCCGCCCGAGAGCTGGCCGCCCATGTGGGCGGCGCGCGCGGCCAGGTTGGGGAACAGCGCGTTCACGCGCTCCAGCGTCCAGGGATCGGCGCTGGCGTTGCGGCGGGAGGCGAAAGCCAGCAGGTTTTCCCGGACCGTCAGGTTGGGGAATATCTGGCGCCCTTCGGGCACGACCGCCAGGCCCATGCGCGCGATCCGATCGGGCGCCAGCGCCTCGATGCGTTCGCCCAGGAAGCGCACCGTGCCGCCGCGCGCGGGCGTGAGCCCCAGGAGCGAGCGCACGGTGGTGGTCTTGCCCATGCCGTTGCGGCCGAGCAGCGTCGCCACCTCGCCCTGCCGGATGGAAAAGCCGATGCCGAACAGCACCTGGCTGCTGCCGTAGGCGGTCTCCAGGCCCTCGACCTCCAGCAAGGCGCTCATGCGTCCTCCCGCGCCATGCGGCCTTCGCGCACCATCCGACCTGCGCGCCTCATGCGGCCTCCGCACCCCATGCGGCCTGCGCGCATCACGCGGCCCCCTGCTCGAACTCGTCGCCCAGGTAGGCGCGCCGGACCTCGGGGTGCGCGTGGATCTCGCCGGGCGTGCCGGTGGCGATCACGCGCCCCGACACCAGCACCGAGATGCGGTCGGCCAGGCGGAACACGGCATCCATGTCATGCTCGACCAGCAGCATGGCCACCTCGCCGCGCAGGCCCTGCAGCAGCGCGACCATGCGCTCGGATTCGTCCGGGCCCATGCCGGCCAGGGGCTCGTCCAGCAACAGCAGCCTGGGTCGCAATGCCAGCGCCAGCCCGATCTCGAGCTGGCGCTGCTCGCCGTGCGACAGGGTGCCGGCGGTGCAATCCTTGCGCGCGCCCAGCCCCACCCTCCCGGCCACCGTGGCGGCGGCCGCGTAGCGCCCATGGTCCGCGCGCGCCGGCCGCCAGACCCCCAGGCCGCCGCCGTCGATCGCCAGCACCGCGAGCGCGAGATTGTCCAGCACCGACAGCCGGCCGAACACGCTGGTGATCTGGTACGAGCGCACCAGCCCCAGGCGCGCACGCTCGTGGATGGGCAGCCGGGTGACGTCGCGGCCGAGGAAATGGATGGTCCCCGCCGTGGGCGCGAGGGCTCCGGAGAGCTGGTGGATCAGCGTGGTCTTGCCCGCGCCGTTGGGGCCGATCAGCGCATGCAGCTCGCCGGCGCGCACCGCCAGGCTGGCGCCATCGGTCGCCGCCAGGCCGCCGAAGCGCTTGACGAGCCCCTCGGCGCGCAGCATCTCGCCCGGCGCGCTCATGGCGCCCCCTTGGCGCCGCGGGCGGTCCGGCGCGCGAGGCTCATGAGGCCGTTGGGCGCCAGCAGCACGACGGCGAGCAGCACCGCCCCGAGGATGAACTGCCAGTGGATGGTGTAGGACAGCGCGGCCTCCTCGATCAGCAGGAAGGCCGCCGCGCCGGCCAGGCCGCCGTACAGGTGGCCCACGCCGCCGAGGATGACCATGACCAGCAGGATGCCCGACTGGCTCCATTGCATCATCGCGGGGCTGACGAAGCCGGTCTGGTTGGCCAGGAGGGCGCCGGCCAGGCCGGCGATGGCCCCGGCGAGGGTGAAGGCGGACAGCTTGCAGCGGTAGACCGCGAATCCCAGCGCCGCCATGCGCGTCTCGTTCTCGCGGATGGCCTGCAGCACGTGGCCGAAGCGGGCATTGAGCAGCCGCGCGACGCCGATGAAAATCACCACGCCGATCGCCAGCACCACGTAGTAGAACCGCGTGTCGTCCGCCAGGTCCAGCCCCGGGCCGAGGGACGAGCGGGCGGCCAGCGACAGCCCGTCGTCGCCGCCGTAGGCCTCGAGCGAGGACATCAGGTAGAACAGCATCTGCGCGAAGGCCAGCGTGATCATGATGAAATACACGCCCCGCGTGCGCAGGCTGACCAGGCCGGTCACGAAGGCGAACAGGCCGCCGACCGCGGCCGCCGCCGGCCAGGCGATCCAGGCGGAGGCCACGCCGTCCCGCATCAGGATGCCGACGGTGTAGGCGCCCATGCCGACGAAGGCGGCGTGGCCGAAGCTCACCATGCCGCCGAATCCGAGGATGAGGTTCAGGCTGGTGGCGGCCAGGGCGAAGATCAGCATGCGGCTGGCGACCCCCACGTAGAACCCCTCGTCGAGCGCCTCGGCGATCACCGGCAGCAGGACCAGCAGCGCGAGCAGCGGCACGGCGACGCGCGCCCGCAGCGCATGGTCCAGCGGGCCCGGGGCCGCACGCTCGGGGGGAGGGGTCATCGCAGCCTCAGCCATGGACGGGGAACAGGCCCTGGGGCTTCCAGAACAGCACGGCGGCCATCAGCACGTAGATCAGGATCGAGGCCACCGCCGGCCCGGCGGTGGCCGCCGCCGAGGGCCCCATCAGCATGCCGAACAGGATGGGTACCACCGTGCGCCCCGCCGTGTCGACCAGGCCCACCAGCAGCGCACCCAGCAGCGCGCCGCGGATGGAGCCGATGCCGCCGATCACGATGACCACGAAGGCGAGGATCAGGATGCTCTCGCCCATGCCCACCTGCACCGCGAGCAAGGGGCCGAGCAGGCCGCCGGCCACGGCGCACAGCCCGGCCCCCGCGGCGAACAGCGCCGTGAACAGGCGCCGCACGTCGGCGCCCATGGCCTGCGCCATCTCGCGGTTGGAGGCGCCCGCGCGCACCTGCATCCCCATGCGGGTGCGCGTCACCAGGACGTACAGCAGCAGGGCCACCGCCAGGCCGGCGCCGATGATGAACAGGCGGTAGGCCGGGTAGGTGAAGCCCGGCAGCAGCTCGACCGGGCCCGAGAGCTCGGCGGGCATGGCCATGGGGATGGGCTGCGAGCCCCAGATCATGCGCACGCCCTCGTTGGCCATCAGCAGGATGGCGAAGGTGCCCAGGACCTGGGACAGGTGGTCGCGCCGGTACAGCCGCCGGACGACGGTGCATTCCAGCAGCACGCCCGCGAGCGCCGTGGCGGCGACGCCGCCCGCCAGCCCGATCCAGAACGAGCCCGAGGCGCCGGCGATGGTGGCGACCAGGTAGGCGCCGATCATGTACAGCGAGCCGTGCGCCAGGTTGATCATGTCCATGATGCCGAACACCAGCGTCAGGCCGGCCGCGAGCAGGAACAGCATCAGGCCGAACTGCAGGCTGTTCAGCAGTTGTTCCAGGACGAGGATGCCGTTCATGGCGCGCGGACGCCGGCCGTTCAGGACGGCATCTTGCATTCGCCGGCGTAGGCGTCGGCGTGGTTCTCGAGCACGGGTCCCACCAGCTTGTTGGTGATCCGGCCCTTGACGTCCTTCACGACCTCGCGCAGGTAATAGCTCTGCACCGGGTAGTGGTTGACGTCGAACTTGAACGCGCCCCGCACGGATTCGAAGGGCGCGGCCTCGAGCGCGGCGCGCAGGGCGGCCTTGTCCTCGACCTTGCCCCCCGCCTTGCGCACGGCGCCGTCGATCAGGCGCGCCGCGTCGTAGCCCTGCGAGGCGTACATCGTGGGCAGGCGGCCGTATTCCTTTTCGAAATCGGCGACGAAGCGCTTGTTCGCCGCGTTGTTCATGTCGTGCGCCCACTGCGAGGTGTTGAAGATGCCCAGCATCGGCTCGCCCACCGCGCGGATCACGTCCTCGTCGGCCGAGAAGCCCGGCGCGAACAGCTTCATTTCCTGGTTCAGGCCGGCGCCGACGAACTGCTTGATGAAGTTCACGCCCAGGCCGCCGGGCAGGAAGACGAACACCGCGTCGGCCCCCGAGGCCCGCAGCTTGGAGAGCTCGGCGCCGTAGTCGAGCTGGTTGAGCTGGGTGTAGTCCTCCATCACCACCTCGCCCTCGTAGAAGCGCTTGAACCCGGCCAGGTGGTCCCGGCCGGCCGGGTAGTTGGGCGCGAGCAGCGCGACCTTCTTGAAGCCGCGCGCCTGCACGACCTTGCCGGCGGCCTCGTCGATCGTGTCGTTCTGGTAGGAGGCGCTGAAGAAGTAGGGATTGCACTGCGCGCCGGCGTACTGGGAGGGGCCCGCGTTGGCGCTGATGTAGAAGGTCTTGGACTGGAACACCGGCTGTCCCACCGCCAGCATGATGTTGGAGAACACGATGCCGGTCATGAAATCCACTTTCTCGCGCTTGAGCAGGCGATCGGCCGTCTGCTTGGCGGCATCGGGGCTCATCTGGTCGTCGGCCACGATGACCTCGGCCGGCAGGCCGCCGAGCTGGCCGCCGGAATGCTTGACCGCCAGCTCGAAGCCGTCGCGGATGTCGACGCCCAGGGCCGAGCCGGGGCCCGAGAGCGTGGTCAGCAGGCCGACCTTGATCTTGTCGGCGGCCTGGGCCGTGCCCGCGAGGCAGGCCAGGGCGGCCGCGGCGGTCATGAGGCGTAGGGATGCGTGCATGGGGTTCCTCCTGGTGGGAATACTGCGTTCTGGTTGAAGTCTTGTGGGTCGAAATCGGATCCGGGACGCTAGCGGGCGGCCAGCCAGCGCACCAGCGCGTCGTCGAAGGCGCGCACCCCGGCGGCGTTGGCGTCGTTGACCAGGCTCACCAGGATGTAGCGCTTGCCGCTGGCGCCGCGCACGTAGCCGGCCAGCGCGCGCGCGTTGCGCAGCGTGCCGGTCTTGAGATGGGCCTGCCCGCGAGTCTCGTCGTCGCGCAGGCGGCGGCGCACCGTGCCGTCGACGCCCGAGATCGCCAGCGAGGAGATGAACTCGGGCATCAGGGGCGAGCGCCAGGCGTAGTCCAGCATCTGGGCCAGGCCCCGGGCGGTGATGCGGCCCTCGCGCGACAGGCCCGAGCCGTTGTCGAACACCCAGCCGGTGACGTCCACGCCCTGGTTGCGCAGCACCTGGGCGACGCCGCGTCCGCCGGTGGCCGGGGTCGCGCCGCGCCCCTCGAGCTCGGCGCCCAGGGTGAGCAGCAGCATCCGCGCCATCACGTTGTTGCTGTGCTTGTTGATCTGGCGGATGATGTCCGACAGGGCCGGCGAGTCGTGCCAGACCAGCGGCGTCGCCGAGGCCGGCACGGCGCCCGCGCGGATGTCGCGGGCCAGGGTCCCGCCCAGTTCCTTCCAGAGCATGCGGAACAAGGCCTCGAAATACGCGGGCTGGCTCGCGGCCAGCCGGTACACGCTGAACTCGCCGCAGGATCCGGCGGCGCGGCCGCGCACCTGGATGACGGTCGAGCCGCCCTGGTGCAGGACGTCCGTCGCCACGGCGGGCGAGCCCGGGCAGCGGCCGTCGGCCCACTCGACCTGGCCGCTGACCCGCACGTCGCGCGTCGGGGGGTCGACGATGGCGATCCATTTCCGCGCCGCGGGATCGGGCTGGAACAGCAGGCGGGTGGCGCCGAAATTCACCATCATCGCGTCGGGGCTGGCGTTGTAGGGCCGATCGGGCGAGTCGTCGAAATCGCCCGGGTCGATGGCGACCTCGCCGAAGATCCCGCGGTCGACGACGACCTCGGACAGGTTCTTGACGCCGCGCAGGCGCAGTTGGCGCAGCAGGTCCCACAGGTCCTGGACGGTGAAGAACGGGTCGCCGGCGGCCTGCACGTACAGGGGCCCCTTGAGGGTGCCCTGGCCGTCGACCTGCGCGCCGCGCGCGCCCAGCAGGCGCGTGCGCCAGACGTAGTCCGGGCCCAGGCCCGAGAGGCCCGCCCAGGTGGTGACCATTTTCATCACCGAGGCCGGATTGCGGGGCTCGCTGGCCTGGACCGACATCAGGACCGGGCCGCCGGCCTCGCGGACCTCGAGCGACAGGGCCGAGAGCGGGATGCGGGTGGCCTTCCAGGCACTTTGGAGCTCTGGCGGCAGGCCCTGGGCCGCGGCGCCGGCCGCCATCCCGATCCACAAGGCGAGCCCCGCCAGGCCGCGCGCCGCACCGCGCGCCCATCGCCCCAGACCGGCCCTCATCTCGTCGACTCCCACAGCATCATGCCCGCACCCATGCGCAAAAAAGTATCAGCATAATCCAAAGCGCGGGGCCTCCAGAAGCGGGCGGAGGCCGGACGGCTTAAAATACCGCCCGACCCATCATCGGCGCCGGCCTTCCGGCAGGCGCCCCATTCCCGTGGAACAAGACCTCGACCTCAGCCAGTTCGACTACGAACTGCCTTCAGAACTCATCGCCCAGGCGCCGGCCGCCCGGCGCGACGCGAGCCGCCTGCTGCGCCTGGACGCCGGCGGCGGGCTGCACGACCTGCGCTTCCTCGACCTGCCGACCCTGCTGCGCGCGGGCGACCTGCTGGTCTTCAACGACACGCGCGTCATCAAGGCCCGCCTGCACGGCCGCAAGGCCAGCGGCGGCCGGGTCGAGGTCCTGGTCGAACGCATCACCGGGCCGCGACAGGCCCTGGCCCACGTGCGCGCCAGCAAATCGCCCGGCCCGGGCACCCGCCTGGCGCTCGCCGGCGGCGCGTTCGAGGCCGAGGTGGCCGGCCGCGAGGGCGAGCTCTTCGATCTGCGCTTCCCCGATCGGGTGCTGGACCTGCTCGAGCGCCACGGCGAGGTGCCCCTGCCCCCCTACATCACCCACGCGGCCGACGCGGGCGACGAGGACCGCTACCAGACCGTCTACGCCGACAAGCCCGGCGCGGTGGCCGCGCCCACCGCGGGCCTGCACTTCGACGAGGCCATGCTCGACCGCCTGGACTCCCAGGGCGTCGGGCGCGCCTTCGTGACCCTGCACGTGGGCGCCGGCACCTTCCAGCCCGTGCGCGTCTCGCGGGTGCGCGACCACGTGATGCACGCCGAGCGCTACGTCGTCCCGGCCGACACCCTGCGCCGGGTGCGCGAGACGCGGGCGGCCGGCGGGCGCATCGTCGCGGTGGGGACCACCAGCGTGCGCGCCCTCGAGGCCGCCGCCGCCCAGGGCGGCGACGAGGACTCGCCACGCGAGGGCGACACCCGCCTGTTCATCACGCCGGGCTACGCCTTCGCCTGCGTCGACGCCCTGATCACCAATTTCCACCTGCCGCAATCGACCCTGCTGATGCTGGTCTCGGCCCTGGCCGGCATGGAGCCCATCCGCCGCGCCTACGCGCACGCCGTGCGGTCCCGCTACCGCTTCTTCAGCTACGGCGACGCCATGTTCATCGAGGCTGCCCGGCCATGAGCGGACTCCGATTCTCGCTGCTGCGCACCGACGGCGCCGCGCGGCGCGGCCGCCTGGTCCTGAACCACGGCGAGGTGCAGACGCCGATCTTCATGCCCGTGGGCACCTACGGCAGCGTCAAGGCCATGCTGCCCCACGAGCTCGAGGACCTCGGCGCCCAGATCGTGCTCGGCAACACCTTCCACCTCTGGCTGCGCCCGGGCACCGACATCCTCGACCGGCACGGCGGCCTGCACGGCTTCATGCAGTGGCACCGCCCCATCCTCACCGATTCGGGGGGATTCCAGGTCTTCAGCCTGGACGGCCTGCGCAAGATCACCGAGGAGGGCGTGCGCTTCGCCTCGCCGATCGACGGCTCGCGGCTGTTCCTCACGCCCGAGGAATCGATGCGCATCCAGCGCTCGCTCGATTCCGACATCGCCATGGTGTTCGACGAATGCACGCCCTACCGGATCGACGGGCGGCCCGCCACCCACGACGAGGCCGCGGCCTCCATGCGCATGTCCCTGCGCTGGGCCCGGCGCTCGCGCCAGGCCTTCCTCGAGCTGGGCAACCCGAACGCGCTGTTCGGCATCATCCAGGGCGGCATGTACGAGGACCTGCGCGACGAATCGCTGGCCGGACTGGTCGACATCGGCTTCGAGGGCTACGCCATCGGCGGCCTCTCGGTGGGCGAGCCCAAGGAGGACATGATGCGGGTGCTGGCCCACGTGGCGCCCCGCATGCCCGCGGACGCGCCGCGCTACCTCATGGGCGTGGGCACGCCCGAGGACCTGGTCGAGGGCGTCCGGCTGGGGGTGGACATGTTCGACTGCGTCATGCCCACGCGCAACGCGCGCAACGGCTGGCTGTTCACGCGCCGCGGCGACATCAAGATCCGCAACGCCCGCTACCGCGACGACACGCGCCCCCTGGACCCGGATTGCGGCTGCCACACCTGCCGCCATTTCTCGCGCGCCTACCTGCACCACCTGCAGCGCGCCGGCGAGATCTCGGGCGCGCGCCTGAACACCCTGCACAATCTCCATTTCTATCTGAACCTGATGGGCGGGATGCGCGGCGCGATCGAGGAAGGCCGCTTCGAGGCCTGGCGCGAGGCCTTCGCCCGTGACCGGGCCCGGGGCATCGAATGATCCCCGCCTCCGGGCGCCCCGATATGCCGCTACAATAAAGAGTTAAGCCCGGAAAGGCGCCTTGCGGGCGTCCCCTCGCAGGGCGCCCCGAAACCCGATACGCCACAAACCGCTACAGGAGCCTTCATGTCCCTCGCCGACACCCCGACCCTGATCACCGCCCAGGCCGCCGCAGGCGGCGAGAACGCCTTGATGGGCATGCTGCCCATCATCCTGATGTTCGTGATCCTCTATTTCCTGATGATCCGTCCCCAGATGAAGCGCCAGAAGGAACACCGCAACATGGTGGCCGCGCTCGCCAAGGGCGACGAGGTCATCACCTCGGGCGGCCTGCTGGGCAAGGTCACCAAGGTCGGCGACAACTACCTCACCGTGGAAATCGGCCAGGCCGGCGACAAGGCGATCGAATCCATCGTCCAGCGCACCG
>JBIQHJ010000061.1:0-21649 GCA_044508625.1 Alcaligenaceae bacterium | reverse complement strand
TGTGGTCGGTGGGCAAGGGCACGCAGGCCAGCCGCGGGCCCAAGCAGTTCATCGACTACCAGAACGACGTGTCCGTATCCGACATCCACCTGGCGGTGCGCGAAGGCTACCACTCGGTGGAGCACGTCAAGCGCTACACCGCGATGGGCTTCGGCACGGACCAGGGCAAGCTGGGCAACATCAACGGGATGGCGGTGCTGGCCGAGGCGCTGAAGCAGAGCATTCCCGAGACGGGCACCACGACCTTCCGGCCGAACTACACGCCGGTGACCTTCGGCGCCATCGCCGGGCGCGAGCTGGGCGACTTTTTCGATCCCATCCGCAAGACCTGCCTGTACGACTGGAACGTGGCCCAGGGAGCCCCGTTCGAGGACGTCGGCAACTGGAAGCGCGCCCACTACTATCCCAAGCCCGGCGAGGACATGCACGCCGCGGTGCGGCGCGAATGCCTGGCGGTGCGCAACGCCGTCGGCCTGCTGGACTACAGCACGCTCGGCAAGATCGACGTGCGCGGTCCCGACGCGGCCGAGTTCCTCAACCGCATGTACGTCAATTCCTGGACCAAGCTGCAGCCGGGGCGCTGCCGCTACGGCCTGCTGCTCGACGAGAACGGCATGGTCATGGACGACGGCGTCAGCATCCGCCTGGCCGAGGACCATTTCATCCTCACGACCACCACCGGCGGCGCGGCCCGGGTCATGAGCTGGATGGAGCGCTGGCTGCAGACCGAATGGCCGGACCTGCGGGTGTACCTCACCTCGATCACGGACCAGTATTCCGTGGCGACGGTCGCCGGGCCGCAGGCGCGCAAGGTGCTGAGCGCCGTGTGCAAGGACGTGGACTTCGGCAACGAGGCCTTTCCCTTCATGAGTTTCAAGGAGGGCACGATAGACGGGGTCTTTGCCCGGATCCTGCGGGTGAGCTTTTCGGGCGAGCTGTCCTACGAGGTCTATACGCCAGCCAACAGCGGGCGACACATTGTAGATCTGCTCATGAAGGCGGGCGAGCCCTACGGCATCACTCCCTACGGGACGGAGACCATGCACGTGCTGCGCGGCGAAAAGGGCTACATCATCGTCGGCCAGGATACGGACGGCTCGGTCTCGCCCGTGGACCTGGGCATGGGCGGCATGGTGGCCAAGACCAAGGACTGCCTGGGCAAGCGCTCGCTCATGCGCAGCCATACCCGGGGGGCGGGCCGCAAGGAGCTCGTCGGCCTGCTGCCCCGCGATCCCGAGTGCGTCCTGCCCGAGGGCGGCCAGATCCTGCTGAGCGAAACGCGGGCGCCGCTGGCGCCGATGTTCGGCCACGTGACCTCCAGCTACATGAGCCCGATCCTGGGGCGCTCGATCGCCATGGCCCTGCTCAAGGACGGCCGCTCGAGGATGGATGAGGAGGTGATCGTCGCCACCGCCGACGGCCGGTTCATGCCGGCGCGGGTGTGCGGCACGGTGTTCTACGACCCCGAAGGAGTGCGTCAAAATGTCGAGTGAAATCGAAACCCCGCTGGTCGGCCTGCAAGCCAGCCACGGCCGGCCCCTGGCGTACCGGGTCTCGGAGACCGTCGCCCTGACCGAATTGCCCGACGTCGGGCTCGCCAACCTGCGCCTGGATCCGGGTTCGCAGGCCCTGCGGGACACCGTGCGCGCCGGCCTGGGCCTGGACTTGCCGTTGCGGCCCAACACCGTTGCGCAAGGGACGGACGCCATGGCCTTGTGGCTGGGACCGGACGAGTGGCTGCTGCGCAGCGACACGTCCTCGGGCGCCGCGCTGGCGGCGCGGGTCGAGCAGGCCCTGGCGGGCCAGTGGTTCGCGGTGACGGACCAGAGCAGCGGCCACAGCGTCGTGCAACTGCATGGCCCCGAGGCGGCGAACGTCCTGAACGCCGGGTGCCCCCTGGACCTGCATCCGCGCGCCCTGGCGCCGGGACAGTGCGCCCAGTCGCATTTCTTCAAGGCCGGCGTGCTGCTGCGTCCCCTGGGCGACCAGGGCGACGCCTGGGAACTGATCGTGCGGCGCAGCTTCGCCGACTACACCGTCCGCATGCTCATGGATGCCATGCAGACATGAGCCCAGGCATCGGGGAGTCCCTGCGGACTCCCCGATGCCTGGCGAATCCGAGCCGCTTGCGGCCTCTCCTTTCAGCCGCGTCTCAACTCGAAGCTTTCGAATGAGGCGGCCAAGGCATCCAGCGCGGCCGCGCCGGGCCAGTCCCGCAGGGACCGCCCGAGGGCGTTCAGCGCCTCGTCCGCGCAGCCCTGGGGCCGGAAGACCTGGACGGCGTAGCGCCGCACGCCGAGGCCGGCGAGCTCGCGGCCCAGGGCCAGCAGCTCGTCCGCGCCGATCAGGTCGGGATGGGCAGTGGTGCGGCATTCGAAATCCACGCCGCTGTCCAGGACCGCACGCAGGCTCTCGCGGGCCGGCGGCCCGCTGCCGGCCACCCGCGTGACGCGCTCGTAATCCGAAAAACCGGCCTTGACGTCCAGGCCCACCCAGTCCACGTCGGGCAGGACCTCGGCCAGGCGGCGCGGATGCGTGCCGCCCGTGTGCAGGCCGATGCGCAGGCCCAGCGCGCGCGCCTGGCGGATGGCCGGGCCGAGGCCCGGGTCCATGGTGGGCTCGCCGCCGCTGAAGACCACGCCGTCGATCAGGCCGACCCGGCGCCCGAGGAACGCCAGGACCTCGTCCCAGTCCATGGGACTCCCGGCCGTGCGGGGCTGCAGATGGGGATTGTGGCAGTACCCGCAGCGCCAGGGGCATCCCTGGACGAAGACGACGGCCGACAGCAGCCCGGGAAAATCTGTCGCGGTGAAGGGCACGAGCCCGCCGACCTTGAGGCGGGCGGGGCCGCGCCCCGGCGCGATGCGCGGCGCGGCGACGGCATCCGTCGCCGCGTCGACCGCGAGGCCTTGCGGGTCCTCGCGGCGGCCGATGCCGCCAAGGCCCGCGTCCCGCCCCGGCGGCATGTCCCGTCCTGGCGGCGTGTCCATCCGGATCCGCTGCGCGGAGGGATGCGGGTCCACCGGGCGGGATCCTAGGCCGCCCGGCGCGCGGGCGCCTGGCCCTCGCGGCGTTCCACGAAGTAGCGCCGCTCGTGGAATTCGCCCTTTTTCCCGATGTTGAAGGACGACATGGGGCGGTGGTAGCCCATGACGCGGGTCCAGATTTCGCAGGGCTGGCGTTCGTCGTCGTGCAGGGTGATGGCTGGTGTCATGGTGAATGCTCCTTGGTTCAGAGGTCTGGGGGTGATGGGCCCCGGGGGCCCGGTTCAGGCGGGGACGCCCGTATCCTGGGTGATCGATTCGCCGTGGGCGGCCTGGCGCTTGCGGGCGATCAGCTCGTCGTCGCAATGCGGGCAGAATTCGTGCTTGCCGGGCAGGTAGCCGTGCCGCGGGCAGATCGAGAAGGTTGGCGTGACGGTGATGTAGGGCAGGGAAAACCGGCCCAGCGCGCGCCGCACCAGCGTGCGGCAGGCCTCGGCCGAGGACAGCGGCTCGGTCATGTACAGGTGCAGCACCGTGCCGCCGGTGTACTTGCGCTGCAGCTCGTCCTGGCGCTCCAGCGCCTCGAAGGGATCGTCGGTGAAGCCCACCGGCAATTGCGAGGAATTGGTGTAGTAGGGCATGTCGGGGGTGCCGGCCTGCAGGATGCCGGGATGGCGCTTGCGGTCCTCCTTGGCAAAGCGGTAGGTGGTGCCCTCCGCCGGGGTCGCCTCGAGGTTGTACATGTGGCCGGTTTGCTCCTGGAATTCCACCATGCGGGCGCGCACGTGATCGAGCAGGCGCACGGCGAAGGCGTGGCCCCGGGGCGTGGTCAGGTCGTGCTCGTCGGCGGTGAAATTGCGGATCATCTCGTTGATGCCGTTGACCCCGAGGGTCGAGAAATGATTGCGCAGGGTGCCCAGGTAGCGCCGCGTGTACGGGAACAGGCCGTTGTCCATGTGGTGCTGGATGACCCGGCGCTTGATCTCGAGGCTGTCGCGCCCCAGGGCCAGCAGCTCGTCCAGGCGCGCGTACAGGGCCGCCTCGTCCCCCCGGTGCCGATAGCCCAGGCGCGCGCAGTTGATGGTGACCACGCCCAGCGATCCGGTCTGCTCGGCCGAGCCGAACAGGCCGTTGCCGCGCTTGAGCAGCTCGCGCAGGTCGAGCTGCAGGCGGCAGCACATCGAGCGGATCATGTTGGGCTTGAGTTCGGAATTGATGAAATTCTGGAAGTACGGCAGGCCGTACCTGGCGGTCATCTCGAACAGCCGCTCGGCGTTGGGGCTGTACCAGTCGAAGTCGGGGGTGATGTTGTAGGTCGGGATCGGGAAGGTGAAGGCCCGGCCCTTGGCGTCGCCCGCCATCATCACCTCGATGTAGGCCTGGTTGATCATGTCCATCTCGGCTTGCAGCTCGCCGTAGGAGAAGGGCATTTCCTCCCCGCCGATCACGGGGACCTGCGTGCGCAGGTCCTCGGGGCAGACCCAGTCGAAGGTCAGGTTCGTGAACGGGGTCTGGGTGCCCCAGCGCGAGGGGACGTTCAGGTTGTGGATCAGCTCCTGGATGCACTGGCGCACTTCCCGGTATGCCATCGCGTCCTTGCGGACGAAGGGCGCCATGTAGGTGTCGAAGGAACTGAAGGCCTGGGCGCCGGCCCATTCGTTCTGGAGGGTGCCGAGGAAGTTCACGATCTGGCCGACCGCGCTGGACATGTGCCGCGGCGGCCCCGACTCGATCTTGCCCGGCACCCCGTTCAGGCCCTCGTTGAGCAGGGTCCGCAGGGACCATCCGGCGCAGTAGCCCGAGAGCATGTCCAGGTCGTGGATGTGCAGGTCGGCCTCGCGATGGGCCCGGCCGATGGCCTCGGGATAGACGTGGCTGAGCCAGTAGTTGGCGATCATCTTGCCCGAGGTGTTGAGGATCAGCCCGCCCAGGGAATAGCCCTGGTTGGCGTTGGCGTTGACGCGCCAGTCCTGCCGGTCGAGGTACTCGTCGATCGAGCGGGCGATGTCGACGCTGGGGGCGGGGCGGCCGGCCGGGGCCGCGGCCGCACTCTGGATCGAGGTGGGGATCATCCTGAATATCTCTATATATTGTGTGTTTTTGAATCGTAAACACAATATATGGTGGTATCAAGCGATCCAGGCCCTTTTTTTCGATATCTTGATCATGGTCAAGAACGGCCGGCATGGCGGCCGCGCCTCATGCCCGAGCCCCCGCCTTGCTGCTGGATCATGCCGGGGCCCGCGCCCATCATTGGCGACGAGTCACGCCCGGCCGCGAGCCCCCGCATTGCCGCCCAGCGCCGCCTTGGACAGCCGGTCGAGCAGCAGCGCCACCGCCACGATCGCCAGGCCGGCGCGCAGCCCCAGGCCCATCTCCATCCGCGTCAGGCCGCGGGTGACCTCGGCGCCCAGGCCGCCGGAGCCGACCAGGCCGGCCAGCACCACCATCGCCAGCGACAGCAGGATGCACTGGTTCAGGCCCACCAGCAGCGTGGGCATGGCGGCCGGGACCTCGATCTTGAACAGCACGGTGCGCGGCGGCGCGCCCAGCGCCTGGCCGAGCTCGAGCAGATCCTTCGGGATCTGGTTGAAGGCCAGGGTGGTCAGCCGCAGCATCGGCGGGATGCCGTAGACGATGGTGGCGATGATGGCCGGGACGCTGCCGAGGCTGAAAAGGATCACGGCCGGGATCAGGTACACCCAGGGCGGCACGGTCTGCATGATGTCCAGGATGGGGCGCAGGACGGCCGCGAGGCGCGGGTGGCGGGAGGCCAGCACCCCCAGCGGGAAGGCGATCGCGACCGACAGGGCGACGGCGACCGAGACGAGGGTGATGGTCTGCATGGCCTCCTGCCACAGGCCGACGCCCCAGCAGAAGCCCAGCGCCAGGATCGTGACCGTGGCCGGGCGCCGGCCGAGGGTCCACAGGGCCAGGCCGGTGGCCACGAGGATCAGGGCCCATGGCGGCAGGACCAGCAGCAGCGCCGTGACACTGTCCAGCACGACCTGGATGACGTCGCTGACGAGGGCGAAGAACGGATGCCAGTGGGTGTTCAGCCAGTCCACGGCCGGGGTCAGGAACGCGCCCGGCGAGAATTGCGCGAGGGTGGTGTTCATGCCTTTCTCCCGCGGGGGCCGGAACGGTCGGCGCTCTGGCTGAGCCGGTCCAGGATCATGGTCAGGATGACGATGGCGATGGCCGCGTCGATGGACTTGGCGATATCGAGCTTGCGGATCGCGTCGTAGATGGTCTGGCCCAGGCCGCCGGAGCCGACGATGCCGGCGATGACGACCATGCCGAACGCCATCATCAGGCTCTGGTTGATGCCGGCCATGATGCTGGGCAGGGCGAAGGGCAGCCGGATCTTGGTGAACATCTGCCAGCGGGTCATGCCGGTGGCCATGCCCAGCTCGATGTATTCGATGGGCGCCATCCGCATGCCCAGCGACGACAGGCGGAATGCCGGCGGGATCGCCACGACGAGAGTGGAGACCAGCGCGGTCGCGGGGCCGTAGCCCAGCAATGCGATCCCGGGCAGCAGGTAGATGTACGGCGGCAGGGTCTGCAGCAGGTCCAGCACGGGGGTGGCCAGGTGGTCCAGCGTCCGGACGTAGCCGCTCAGGATGCCGGCCGGGATGGCGATCGCCAGGGCCAGCAGCGTGGCGGCGATTACCAGGGCGAGCGTGCTGGTGGTCTCGGGCCAGAGGCCCATGAGCTCGCAGGCCGCCAGCGCCGCGACGGCCAGGCCGCCGAAGCGCCAGCCGACCAGGCGCCAGCCCAGCAGGCCGATGGCGAGCGCCACGACGTAGAACGGCGCGAGGTCCAGCACCCACAGGATGGCGCCGTAGAAGCCTTCCAGGCCGCCCTGGATGGCGGCGAAGAACTGGCCGGAATTGTCCGTCAGGTGGGCCAGGGCGTCGTCCATCCAGCTATCGAAGGCGGAGATCAGGTCGGTATCGTTCATGGTGAACCCTCCTTGGTTCAGCCTCGGCCCGCGGCCGGCGGGGCGTCGTGGTCCCCGCGGATGCCTTGCAGCAGGTCGCGGGGCGATACGATGCCGACGGGAACGCCGTCGTCCATGATCACGACCGCGTCCAGGCCGGTCCGGGTGGACAGCGCGATCAGCTCGGCGATGTCGGCCTCGGACGCGGCGCGCGGCAGGGACTCGATGGAGACGTCCGGCTGCGCGGCGCGGAACGCCTCGACGGGGCGCATGATGGAGCGGGCCTTGACGAGATTCAGGCGCGAGATGCCGGCCACGAATTCCGCCACGTAGTCGTCGGCCGGGTTGCGGACAATTTCCTCGGCCGTCCCGACCTGGATGAGCACGCCGTCCTTCATGATGGCGATGCGGTCGCCGATGCGGATCGCCTCGTCCAGGTCGTGCGTGATGAAGGCGGCCGATTTGCCCAGTTGCTTGGTCAGCGTCCGGAATTCGTCCTGCAACTGCCGCCGGATCAGCGGGTCGAGCGCGCTGAACGGCTCGTCCATCAGGATGATCTCGGGATCGGCCGCGATGGCGCGCGCCAGGCCGACGCGCTGCTGCATGCCGCCGGAGAGCTCGTCGGGGTAATGGTGCTGCCAGTCGGCCAGGCCCACTTTTTCCAGCGCGCCCGCCGCGATCCTGTTGCGTTCCTCCTTGGGCACGCCCTGGACCTCCAGCCCGAAGGCGGTGTTCTCCAGCACGTTGCGGTGGGGCAGCAGGGCGACGCTCTGGAACACCATGCCGATGTGGTGCGCGCGCATGTCGCGCAAGGCGGCCGCATCCAGGGTGGCCAGGTCCTTGCCCTTGACCAGCACCCGGCCCTGGGTGGGGGCGATGAGCCGGTTCAGCAGGCGGATCAGCGTCGATTTGCCGCTGCCGGACAGGCCCATGATGCAGAAGATCTCGCCGCGCCTGACTTGCAGGCTCACGCCCGAGACGCCGACCATGCAGCCGAATTTCTGCAGGACGTCCCGCTTGGACATTCCCTGCTCGGTGATCGCCTTCATTGCCGCGGGCGCTTTCTCGCCGAAAATCTTCCAGACCGACTGGCAGTCGACCAGGATCTCATCGGCCTGGGTGTTGGGTGTCGTCATGAGATGCTCCGGATGCGCGCATCGCGCGCACGTGGGGTTCTTTCCTCATGCCTTTGACCGGGCCCGTTCCCGCGGGGCGGCAGCGGGGCCCGGGCGCCGGCCATCAGTACTTCTTCATGTTTTCCCAGCGCTTGACGCGGTCGGCGTTCTTTGCGATCCACGCCTCGCTCGCCTGCTGCACCGTCTGGCCGTCGTTCATGCCGACATTGATCTCGGCGATGGCGCTCAGGGGGACGTAGATGCCAGCCAGCGCCTCGCGCGCGGCCGGGTGCTCTTGCGAGAAACCTTTCTTGCCGATCCAGTAGTAGCCCTGCGGCCCGGGGAAGACTTCCTTGGGATCCTTCAGGAACTTCATGTCGTACTTCATCATCATCCACGTCGGATCCCACAGCGTCACGGCGATCCATTCCTTGCGGTCGACCGCGGACTTCAGCGCCGCCGTCATCCCGGCCGTGCTGCCGTCGATCAGCTTGTACTTCAGCTCGTAGGCCTTGACGGCCTTGGCGGCGTCGCTCATCAGGCCGGACCCGGGCTCGATGCCGATGATCTTGCCGCCGAACTTGTCGGCGTGCTCGTTGAGCTGCTCCATGGAGTCGATCGTCACGTACTTCGGGACGGCGATCGCCTGGTACAGCCCGAATGAAACGGGCGACAGCTTTTCCAGGCGGTTCTTGTTGCGGTTCCAGTAGTCCTGGCCCGCGTAGTTGATCTGCGAGGCCATGATCTGCACGTCGCCCTTGACCAGCGCGGCGTAGGCGATGCCCCATTCGGAGAACTCGACCACCTTGACATCGTAGCCGGCGTCCTCCAGGACGTGCTTGGTGATATAGGTGATGGGGGTCAGGTCTTCCCATGACATGGTCCCCATGGTGATGGTCTCTTTTGCCGCGTGGGCGGACGAGGCCATGGCGCCGGCCATCGCGGCGGCGCAAAGCAGTTTCTTGAAGATATTCATGCCGTGTCTCCTGAATCTCATAATGGTAGGGTCGGTTCACTGCTATTTGCTGCGGTTTGCTGCGGTTTGCTGCGGTTTGCTGCGGTTTGCTGCGGTTTGCTGCGGTATCCGGGGCGGGGGGCCGCCCCGGTTTGCGTCGGCGGGAGCTCAGCCCTCCCGGCCGGCACGCAATTGGTGCCATCGGATGACGGAATTGATGCCCAGCCATGCGATGGGCCGGGGCGGCAGGCGTCCCGGCGGAGGCTGCTGCCGGAACTGGTGCAAGGGCTCGCTGGCCGTGCCGGTGGCCAGTTCCGCGGCCATCATCCCGGCCAGGGTGCTCTTGACCGTGCCCAGTCCGTTCTCGCAGCAGGCGGAATAGAGGCCCTGCTCGATTTCGCCGAAGGCCGGCGTGTGGTTCGTGCTCAGGCACAGCGCACCGGCCCAGGCGAATTCCATGGGGACGTCCTTCAGCGCGGGAAAACGTTCGTCGAAAGAGCGCCGCTCCTGGGCGGCGATGCGCGCCACCTGCCGTTCGGAGACCCGGATGTCCGGGTTGTAGGTGAAATGCGTCCGGATCACGATGCGCGATCGCCCCTCGCTGGTGATCTTGCGCAGCGTGGCGCCCATGGGATCGGCGGGCAGCAGCGCCCAGCGCTCGGCGCCGGCGGCGCGGGGGCCGGCCTGCGCCGCCGGGAACGCCGCGGTCATGGAGGCGTAGGTGTAGACGTGGATCAGGCGGCGGCGGAAATGGCCGAAGCTCTCGACGTGGCCGTTGACGGCCAGGATGACCCGCGGCGCCTGCACGCTGCCGCGGCGCGAGACCGCCTCCCAGACCGAGCCCTTGCGCGCGAGCGACAGCACGGGCGAGTTCTCGTACAGGTCGATCTCGCCCGCCAGGCCCTGGGCCAGGCGCCGGATGTAGTCGGCGGGCTGGATCATCACCGCGCCGGGGGTGTAGACGCCCCCCAGGTAATGATCGGAGCCGGTGATCTCGCGCATCCGGGCGGCGTCCAGGGCCTCGCTGGGCTCTCCGATCTGCCGCAGCGAATCGGCGAAGGCCTGGTTCAGCCTGAGCCCCCGCTCGGTGGCGGCCGCGTTGATCTTGCCCGCGGGATCGAAGGTCTCGGCCGGCATGCCGTATTCCTCCGCGATCCCGGCGGCGAAGGCGATGGCCATGCGGTTCTGGCTGATTTCCAGGAGGCTGGACGCCGCGCCGCCGACGGAATAATTGCCGGATGCCAGGTTGTGGGGCACGTCGATCATGAAGCCGGAATTGCGTCCCGAGGCGCCTTCGGCGACCTCCTGGGCGTCGAGCACGGCGATGCTGTCCTGGGGACGCAACTGGCGCAGCCGGCGCGCGGCCGACAGGCCGCCGAAGCCCGCGCCGATGATCAGCCAGTCGGCCCGCCCGTCGGCCTCCAGGACGCGCACGGGGAACCGCCGGGGCGCGATGGCCGCCCAGCCCGAGACGCCGGTCTCGACCGGCTGGCGGATGGCCGCGGCGCTCATCGTCCGGCCTCCGCGGGCGCCGAGGTGTCGATCCAGATGGTCTTGAGCTCGGTGTACTGGTCGTGCGCCCAGATCGACTTGTCCCGGCCGCCGAAGCCGGATTCCTTGTGGCCCCCGAAGGGCGTGGTGACGTCGCCCTCGCCGAAGCAGTTCACGGTCACGATGCCGGCGCGGATGGCGTGCGCGAGCCGGATGGCGTGGCGCAGGCTGCCGGTGTGGGCGGAGGCCGCCAGGCCGTAGCTCGTGTCGTTGGCCAGGGCGATGGCCTCCTCGATCGTGTCGAAGGTGGTGACGGCCAGGACCGGCCCGAAGATTTCCTCGCGGAACAGGGGGCTGTCGCGGTCGACGTCGAGGATCACGGTGGGCTCGATGTAGATGTCGCCGCGCGTGGCGCCGCCCGCCGCCACCTCCAGCGACTCGGCCCGGGCCCGCGCCAGGAACGATTGCACCTTTTTGAAGTGCGCCGGGCTGACCAGGGCGCCCATGCGGTTTTCGGGGTCCAGCGGGTCGCCCATCTTCCAGGCGCGCATGGCCTCCATGACGCGCTCGAGCAGCGCGTCCTTGATGGAGGAATGGACGATCAGGCGCGAGGTGGCCGAGCAGTTCTCGCCCATGTTCCAGAAGGCGCCGTTGACGATGTGCCCGGCGACCCGGTCCAGGTCCTCGGCGTCGGCCAGCACGACGGCGGGATTCTTGCCGCCGCATTCCAGCACGACGCGCTTGAGGTTGGAATCGGCGGCGTAGCGCAGGAAGCGGCGCCCGGTGGCGGTCGATCCGGTGAAGCTCACCATGGCGATGTCGGGGTGCAGGCCGATGGGCTCGCCCGCCTCCTGGCCGCTGCCGGTCACGACGTTGAAGACGCCGGGCGGGATGCCCGCCTGGCTGGCGAGTTCCGCCACGCGCAGGGTGCTCATCGAGGTCTGTTCCGCCGGCTTGACGATCACCGAGCAGCCGGCCGCGAGCGCGGGGCCGATCTTCCAGGCCAGCATGAGCAGGGGGAAATTCCAGGGCAGGACCAGGCCGGCCACGCCGATGGGCTCGCGCACGACGATGGCCAGGGCGTCCGCGCCCACCGGCGCCGTGTGGTCGTAGATCTTGTCGATCAGCTCGGCGTGCCAGCGGATCGTGCGCAGGGTTTCCGGCAGGTCCACGGCGTGGCATTCGCCCACGGGCTTGCCGCTGTCCAGGCTTTCCAGGACGGCCAGCTCGTGCCAGTGCCGCTCCATCAGGTCGGCCAGCGCCAGCAGGACGGCCTTGCGCTCGGCCGGCGCGCGCAGGCGCCAGCGGCCGTCCTCGAAGGCTTCCCGGGCCGCGGCGGCCGCCAGGTCGACGTCGGCGGCCTCGCAGGCCGCCAGGTGGGCGAGGACTTCGCCGGTCGCCGGATTGACCGTGGGGAAGGTCCGGCCGGACACCGCCGGCCGGTGGCGGCCGCCGATGTAGGCTTCCCGGGGGAATACCAGGGTCCGGGCGAGTTCCGCGTATTCGGCGGCGGTCAGGGCTTCAGGCATGGTCGGCCCCCTCGATGCCGGCGATCGTGCGCTTGAGTTCGGCGACGATGACCTGGAAGCGGGCCTTTTCCTCATCGTCCAGCGCCTGGAGCGGCGCCCGCGCGGGGCCGGCCGCCAGTCCATTGAGCTCGCAGCCGTACTTGATCGATTGCACGAATTTTCCCGCGTCCAGGAAATTCATGAAGGGCATCATGGCCCCCATGATGCCGCGGCCCTTGACGAAGTCGTTTTCCAGCACGCAGGCCCGGTACAGCGCCACGTGCTCGCGCGCCAGGAAATTGGATCCGGCGCAGACCCAGCTACGCGCGCCCCAGGCGAAGAATTCCAGCGCCTGGGCGTCCCATCCGCAGGACATCTCGATGTGCGGGAATTCCTGGGCCAGCAGGTGGACGCGGTTGATGTCGCCCGAGCTTTCCTTGATCGCCATGACGTTCCTGGATCGGCTCACCCGGCTCAGATAGTCGCGGCCCATGTGCACGCCCATGCGGCCCGGATAGTTGTAGAGCATGATGGGCAGGCCCGCGGCCCGGTCGATCGCCAGCGCGTGCTCGGCGTTCTCGGCTTCCAGGGGCAGGGCGTAGGGGGGCGAGCCCACCAGGATCGCGTCCGCGCCCAGGGCGCGGGCGGCCTTGGCGTATTCGATGGATTCCTCGGTGCGCGTGGCGCCCGTGCCGACCACCAGCGGCACCCGGCTGCCGATGACCTCTTTGGCGTAGGTGGCCAGGTCGATCCGCTCTTGGGCGGTCTGCGCGTAGTACTCGCCGGTGGAGCCGGCGACGACGATGCCGTGCACGCCGTCGTCGATGAGGGACTCGAGCAGCTCGGCGAACGCCGCCTTGTTGATCCGGCCGTCGGCCTCGTGAGGGGTGATGGCGGGGGTGTAGATGCCTTCGAACATTCGATTGCTCCTAGGTCGACAGGGTTTCCGCACGTTCGTGCGGCGTATGCGCATGCGCATCGAGCCCGGCGGGCGTGATGAACATTTCCATGTTCTGGCGCGACAGTTCCCAGTGCTCGAGGGTGATCCGGACGATCGCCTCCTCGTCGCGCGCCGCGATGGCGTCGATGAACTGGTCGTGGTGCTCGGCGGCCAGTTGCCGGCGTTCGTCCATGTCGGCGTCGTGCGATTGGTAGAAGGTGTGGCCGATGCGGGCGTGGTCCACCAGCAGGCGGTTCAGGCCGGCCTGCAGATAGATGTTGCCCGACATCTCGCCGATGATTTTGTGGAAAAGGTTGTTCTTGAGGACCATGTCGGTCATGTCGCCCGTCTGGCTGGCCCGCCGGAACTGCTCTTGCGTTTCCCTGAGCTGGACGAGCTGGGCCGGCTTGAAGTGGCGCGCCGCCAGGCGGCCGGTCGCGGCGTAGATCATCGGTGCGGCGAGGAAGAAATGCCGCAGCGTGGCGTGGTTCATGGGCGCGACGCGCGCGCCGAAGTTCTCGCGGATGTAGACGTAGCCCTCGGCGCTCAGCCGGCGAAAGATCTCGCGCACAGGGGTGCGCGACAGCTCGTAGCGCTTGCACAGCTCGGGCTCGTCCAGGTCCTCGTCGGGGTTGAGCTGCAGGGTGAGGATCTGGTGTTTCAGGTCCTCGAAAAGCCTGACCTTGCTGTTCTTGGCCAGCCTTGCCGCCGAGGATCCGGAGGCCAGCGATCGGGATTGCTCCATGCCTTGTCTCGTCCGAAGGTGAAATGTATTTAGTTTGTATTTTATTATAATTAAATTTGTATTCTAGTCAAATACAATTTTTATCCGGGAATGATCCAGAGGGGCCCGGAGGACGTCTGGAGGTGGAGCGGCGGCGGTCGGTGGAGCGCTGCAAGGCAGGGTGGCGAAAGGCCTTGGCGGCTGGTTCCGGCGCTCGTTGGCGGCGGCATGCTCGAGGGGCGGCGCAGCGCTGGCGCACGGCAGGACTCCGTGGCGGAAAAGCCTCGGGGAGGGATGATCGCGGGGATGGAGGACGCGAAGGGGTAGAGGACGGGCGCGGGCGCGGGGCTTCAGCCGGCCACGGCGCGTGCAGCGAAACCGGGGTTTCAGCCGGCCACGGTGCCCGCGGGGCTCCGGCCCATCATGGCGTGAGCGGCGGCTCGGGCTTCAGCCCCGGAGGCGTGATGAACAATTCCATGTTCTCGCGCGAGAGCTCCATGTGCTCGTAGGACAGGCGGACGACCGCCTCCTCGTCGCGCGCGACGAGGGCTTCGATGAACTGGTCGTGATGGTCGATCGACAACTGGCGGCGCCTGGCCGTGTCCGCATCGTGCGGCCGGTAGAAGGTGTGACCGATGCGGGCATGGTCCACCAGCAGGCGGTTCAGGCTGGTCTGCAGGTACACATTGCCGGACATCTCGCCCATGATTTCATGGAAGCGGTTGTTCTTCAGGACCATCGCCGGGATGTCGCCGGCCAGGCTCGCCTGGCGGAACTGGGCCTGCGTTTCCCTCAAGTCCGCCAGTTGGGCGGGGGTGTAATGCTGCACCGCCAGCCGGCCCACCGTCGCGTAGATCATCGGCGCCACCAGAAAGAAATTCCGCAGCGTCGAATAATTCATCGGCGAGACGCGGACGCCGCGGTTTTCGCGGATGTACACATACCCCTCGCCGCTCAGGCGGCGAAAGATCTCGCGCACGGGCGTGCGCGACAGGCCGTAGCGTTCGCACAGCTCGACCTCGTCCAGATCCTCGTCGGGAGCCAGCTCCATCGTCAGGATCTGCTGCCTGAGGTCTTCGAACAGTCGAGCCTTGGCGTTCTTCGCGGGTTTCCCCTGGGTCATGGCAAGTCTTGCGGCTGGCGCCGGCGGCCGATCCCGCCCGGGCGCCCATCCGGCTGCGTTCAGTGGATATCGGGCGTCATTGTAAGGGCGATGGCGCCGCCGCGTATTCGCTCGTCCGGCGGCCAAAAAAAAAGCGCCCTCGGCGAGGGCGCGGTCAAAAGGGCGCCTGGATTTCGAGTGGCGGCGCCCCGTGTGCCGGATCAGGCGACGATCCGGAAATCGATGACGATCTCGCCGGGGTTGCGCGCGAGGTATTCGATCTCGATCTGGTCGCCGAAATGGCCTTGCAACTGTTGCAGCAGCGGCAGGGGATCGTGGTCGTTGCAGAAGCGCATGGTCTCGCCCGGCTGCAGCGCCGAGAGGGCGCCGAAGATCGCCGCGTGGCGGAAGCGTTTCGCAACGCCGCGCGCGTCGAACGGGTAGGTGTTTTCGGCAAACATGGGAATGGAGTCAGAGGCCACGTCAGGGTTCCTTGGGGGGCGGGTTCATCGAGATTCCAATTATAGGAATCGCCGCGCCGCCGCCCCCTGGGAACCCTATTGGCGTCAAGGTTGTCGCGGCCTCACTCCATCCACGAATTCATGTAATCGGGGTTCTTGACGCCCGTGGGCAGCTCGTCGAGCTCGAGCGGGAAGCGCGAGTCGATCATGACGGCGACCTCGTCGGTGTAGCGGCGCTCGCCCTTGTTGTTGGCCGCGGCGGCCGCGAAGGCCTTGGGGTGCGGGCCGTGGTGGAAGCCCGAGGGGTGCAGCGTGAACATGCCGGGGCCGATGTTGTCGCGGCTGAAGAAATTGCCCGCGTGGTAGAAGATCGACTCGTCGAATTCGTCGTTGTTGTGGAAGAACGGGACCTTGAGCGCGCCGGGATCGCTTTCGATCGGCCGCGGGGCGAAGGTGCAGACGACGATGGTGTTCGACAGGAAGGTCGCGTGCGCGGTCGGCGGCAGGTGGTAGCGGTCGGACAGCAGCTCGCGGATGTCGCGCCAGTTGAGCTTGACCGGGCAGCAGTCGCCGTGCCAGCCGACCGCGTCGAGGAAGTTGTAGGGGAAGGTGATGGTGGTGACCTGGTTGCGGCGCTTGGCGCGCACGCGGGTCTCGAATTCGCCCTGCTGCGCCTTGAAGGCGTCGTCGATCTTGGGCGTGTCGAGCACCGCCAGGTCGAACAGCGCATGGCGGCCGACGATGCCGCGTTCCGGCAACTGGAACGAGTCCTCGGTGGCCTCGATGGTCAGGACCTCGGCCGGGTTCGCCGGCTCGAGGCGCCAGCTCGTGCCCCGCGGGATCATCAGGTAGTCGCCCTCGCGGTAGCTCATGTGGCCGTAGTCGCAATAGAACTCGCCCTCGCCCCGGTGGAAGAACAGGATCATGTCGCCGTCGCCGTTGCGGGCGAGGTCGGGCATGGCCTTGTCGAACTTCCAGAAGCACACCTGCGTATTGGCGTTGTGCATGAAGCGCCGGGCCTTCCAGGGGCAGGGCTCGCTGTCCTCGAGCTTGTTCAGGTCGAGCAGGGTGAGCTCCATCGGGCCTTCCCATTTGGTCCAGGCCGTGGGCTTGTGGGCGTGCAGGATGTGGCTGGCGGGTCCGAAGAAGCCGCTGCGGCCATGCTCGCGCTCGTACAGTCCGTCGGGGATGTCACAGTGGGCCTGGCGGGTGTGGATGCCTTCGGCCTTGGGGAAGGTGATGGGTGTCTTCATGGGTGGGTCTCCGGTGTTGAAAGGCAGGGGGGGAACTGCGGTTTGTTATGTAATTCATAACAATGTTATTAATATAGTAACGATACTGCGGCATTTGATCAGCGTCAAGCCTAGGTTTTTCCCGAGGAGTGGGGCGCCGCTCGGAAGGGCGCGCGAGGCGCTGCGATTACAATCGCTGCGGAAGGCGCCGAATGGTCCGGCGCGGGTGCGGAGGAGCCGGGATGGCGGGGCAGGGGATGGCGGGGCAGGACGAGAACGGCGAGGGCAGCAAGGGCGTGCAGTCCGTCGAGGTCGGGCTCGAACTGTTCCGGGTGCTGGCGACGGCCGGCGGCCCGATCGGCCTGTCGGACCTCGCGCGCCTGGCCGGCATGCACCGCGCCAAGGCGCATCGCTACCTGGCGAGCCTTGCGCGCGCCGGCTGGGTCGCGCAGGATCCCGAGTCCGGGCAGTATGGCCTCGGGCCGGCGATCCGCGAACTGGCGCTGTCCTGGCTCAGCCGCCAGGATCCCCTGCAATGGGCCATGGCCGAGGCGCGCGACCTGGCGCACGCCCTGGGCGAGACCTGCTTCGTGGCCGTCTGGGGCAATGGCGGGGCCACCGCGATCCGGGTCTACCAGCCGCCGCGCAGCGTATCGATCAGCGTGAGCGAGGGCGCCTCGTTCGATCCGCGCTCATCGGCCACCGGACGGGTGTTCGCCGCCTGGCGCGAGCCCGCCTCGCCGGCGCTGCCGGCGGCCCTGCGCGCTCGGATCCGCGGCGAGGGCATGGCCTGCGTCGAGGGCGACCACGTCGCGGGGATCAATGCCTTGTCCGCGCCGGTGCTCGACGCGCAGGACAGGATCGTGCTGGCGCTGACCCTGGTCGGGCCGGCGTCCTCGCTGGAGGCGCGCACGGACACCGCCCAGGCGCAGGCCCTGCGCGCCGCCGCCGGCCGGGTCTCCAGGGGCCTGGGCCGGGCGGCGGACTGAGCCGCGCGGGGCCCAGGCGAGGCAGGGCCGCGGTCGGGGCTGAGCCGGGCCGGAATCAGGGCCCCGCGGTCTCGCCGGCGGGGCGCCGGTGGCGCTCCTCCCAGGCCTTGATGGCTCGTTCCCAGGCCCGTTTTTCCTCGATGTAGGTGTCGAACACGCAGGGCTCGCAGCCATTGCCGCAGCAATCGTTGAGGTCGGGCTCCTGGGGCTCGGGCGGGCGTGGATCGTCGTTCGGGTTCATGCGCAGGCCAGATTGTCGAAATTGCTCTGCCGCACGTCCTCGGGAATGGGGATCAGCGCCTCCGCGTGCGGGCGGCCCTGGGTGAACATGATCAGTCGCCCGGGCTCGAAGGGAGTCCAGGTCTCGTTGTCCGTGAGGGGCTTGGTGGCGATGACCGACACGCAATCCCCCTGTGCGTTGGTCTGCGAGAAATCCACCGACATGTCCGTGTCCACGAGGTGGGCGGCCTGGAAGGGCCAGGCGCGGGTGATGTAGTGCAGCGTGGTCGAGCAGTGCGCCAGCATGCAGCGCCCGTTGGACATCAGGAAATTGAAGACGCCGTGGGTGGCCAGCATCTGGGTCATGTCCGAGACCGCCGCGAACAGCTCGTCGTCCGCGGGCTCGGCCTGGCCGAAGCGCGTGCGCAGGCCCTCCATCATGAAGCAGAAGGCGCGCTCGCTGTCGGTCTGGCCAACGGGCAGGTGGTGGCCGCGCAGCGTGGGCTCGAAGGCCTTGAGGTCGCCGTTGTGCGCGAACAGCCAGTGGCGGCCCCAGAGCTCGCGCACGAAGGGATGGCAGTTCTCGAGCTCGGTGGCGCCCTGGGTGGCCTTGCGGATGTGGGCGATGACGTTGCGCGACTTGATGGGGTAGCGCTTGATGAGTTCGGCGACCGGCGAACGGCAGCACGGGGCGTTGTCGATGAAGCTGCGGCAGCCGCGGTTCTCGTAGAAGCCGATGCCGAAGCCGTCGGCGTGGTGGTCGGTCTGGCCGCCGCGGGCCGCGAAGCCCGTGAAGGAAAACGTGATGTCGGTGGGCGTGGCGCAATTCATGCCCAGGAGCTGACACATGGCGAGCGGGTTCCGGAATATCGGATCGGGCGCCGGCGGGCGCCCGCTTGGTCCTTGATGCTTGAATTGTAGACCCCGCCGCGCGGTCTTGCATCGCCGCGGGCCCCGAAACGCCCCGCGGGCCGGCATTCCGTTGCGCCGCGCGCACGGAGCGCGGCCGCCCGGGTTCAGCGCAGGATGCGCAGCCGGGCCTCGCGGTAGCCTCCGGCCGGGTAGGCCGCGGGGACCGGCGGGGCGTCGGGCACCGGCTCGATCGCGCGCGTGGCGGCGAGCAGCGCGCGCACGATGGCCTCGAGCTCGAGGCGCGACAGCGGCGCGCCCGGACAGGCGTGGATGCCGGCGCCGTACAGCAGGTTGAGGGACGGGTCCCGGTCCAGGCAGAATTCGTCCGGGTCGCCAAAGACCGCCTCGTCGCGGTTGGCCGAGGCCCACATCAGCGTGACGCGCTCGCCGGCCGGCAGCTCGCGGCCGCCGACGTTGGCGGGCCGCGTGAGCGTGCGGCGGTTGGCGATCAGCGGCGCGTGCATGCGCAGGATCTCGTCGTTGGCGGCGCGCACCAGGCCCGGATTGGCGCGCAGGCGGTCCTGGATCTGCGGGTGCCCGGCGAGGTAGCAGGCGATGATGCCCACGCTCGAGGCGATGGTGCCCAGCTCGCCCACCGTCCAGTTGCGCAGGATGCTGACGATGGCCTCCTCGGCGAGCGGCCGGCCGTCGATGGTCTCGCGCATCAGGCGCGTGGTGGCGTCGTCCGGGGCGCCGGACCCGGCCGCGCGCCGCGCCTCGAGCAGGCCTCGGATCGTGCCGTCGAATTCGGTGCCGACCGCCGCTATCGCGTCGCCGTCGCCCGACTGGATGGCGAGGTTCTTTTTGTGGATCCAGTCCAGCAGCGGCTGGTGCAGTTCCGCCGGCCATCCGAGGAAGGCGCATTGCATGGACAGGGCGAAAGGGTGGGCCAGCCCGAACATGATCTCGATCTCGCCGTCGCGCGGCAGGCCCGCCGCCAGCTCGGCGCAGATCCGCTCGCACTCGGGCTGGAAGGCGGCCATGCGCGCGGGGCTGAAGTACGGATCGATCACCCGCCGGTACGCGGTGTGCTCGGGCGGATCCATGCCGTGGGGCACCGAGGCGCGGCCGGGCCCCTGGTTGCTGAAGGTCTCGGGATCGAGCAGGATGCGCATGACGTCGGCATGCCGGAACACCGAATGCTGCATGGCCTCGCTATGCGCCACCGGGCAGCGCCTGCGCATGGCGTCGTATGCGTGGATGGGGTCGGCCAGGACTTCCGGGGCCTTCGGGTCCCAGTCTGTATGTGTGCTCATGCGCTTCCGCTGGAGTCATGGAATGCCGGCGCGTTTCGCGCAAGCTTGCTCACTCTAACATGGGGTTTACCCTTATTATCGGATAACCCCATGAACAGAATACTTTTTGCTTCAAAGGCTTATGCAAGCATCCGGCGCGGCGGTGGCCTCGGCCAGCCAGCCCGGCGGGGCACCGGCATCGCGGCGGCTCGGTCCAATCGGTTTGGCCAGGTTCCCGCGTCGCCGCGGCTTGGTCCAGCCAGCTCGGCCGGGCATGGGCACCCTGGCGGCCTCGCGTATCGGGCGCCGCGATGCCGATTGCGAAACAATGGCGTTAATCGTGGAACAGCAGCGAACGGAGCTTGGCGCGGACCTGCGCCAGCTCGTCGGGGGTGGCGCGGCCCTCGAGCGTGATGCGGGTCCCGGCCCATTTCAGGCTTTTCACCTGGTCGGCCAGCACCGCCGCGCCGGGCTGGGCGTCCAGCGCGGTCTCGAAGGGGTAGCCCTTGGGCTGGTGCGTGAGGGCGCAGCACACCATCAGGCCGGTCTTGCGGTTGTAGGCCGCGGGGCTGAGGATGAGGGCGGCCTTGGGGGCGGCGGGCGCGTCCATGGGCGCGACGGCGAAATGCACGTGCACGACGTCGCCCACGTCGGGCACGAAAGCGCGGGGGCTGGCGGCGCGGGGTGCCATCACTCGCCTGCCGATCCGAAGTCGATCTCGGGGTGGAGGTTGCGCGGCTTGATCGCGCCGAGGAGCTGCGACAGCACGTATTCCTGGCCGCGCACCGGCTCGATCACGATATGGTTGCGCTCGAGCCGGATATCGACGAGGCTGTCTGGACCGAGGCGCAGGGTCTTGAGCATGGACGCGGGGATGCGCACGGCCGCGCTGTTGCCCCATTTTTTGACGACCCCCCGCATGATCCCCGCCCCCGCTGAAAACTGGACACGGGGACCAGCTTAACAGCAGGCGGCGCCCCGGCGCAATCGCCAGGCGAAACGCCGTGCGAAACGGAGGCCTCCTTCACTTGAAAATCGACGCATCCGGCCGCACATAGTCACCATTCGGGACTTGCGCCCATCACGAGTTCGGGCTTCGCGCCCACCACAAGGAATATGGAATCATCATGCGATTCGACAAATTGACGACGAAGTTCCAGCAGGCGATTGCCGACGCGCAGAGCCTCGCGGTGCGGCAGGACAACCCCTACATCGAAAACGTCCACGTGCTCTCGGCGCTGCTCGCCGATAACGACAGCGGCGCGGCCAGCCTGCTGGCCCACGCCGGGGTCGCCGTCCCGCGCCTCGCGACCGAGGTCGAGCGGCTGGTCAAGGCCCTGCCGTCCGTGCAGGGCACCGAGGGCAATGTGCAGGTCAGCCGCGAGCTGCAGGCCGCGCTCGCCCGCACCGACAAGGAGGCCGCCGCGCGCGGCGACACCTACATCGCCAGCGAGCTGTTCCTGCTGGCCCTGTGCGACGACAAGGGCGACGCCGGCCGGGCGCTGCGCGAGGCGGGCCTCCAGCGCAAGGCGCTCGAGACGGCCATCGAGGCGATGCGCGGCGGCGCGCAGGTGGCCGGCGCCGAGGACGAGGAAAACCGCCAGGCCCTGCAGAAATACACCACCGACCTGACGGCGCGCGCGCGCGAGGGCAAGCTCGACCCCGTGATCGGACGTGACGACGAGATCCGCCGCACCATCCAGATCCTCCAGCGCCGCACCAAGAACAACCCCGTCCTGATCGGCGAGCCCGGCGTGGGCAAGACCGCCATCGTCGAGGGCCTGGCCCAGCGCATCGTCAACGGCGAGGTGCCCGAGACCCTCAAGGGCAAGCGCG
>JBIQHJ010000060.1:0-22363 GCA_044508625.1 Alcaligenaceae bacterium | reverse complement strand
CCTGTTCGGCGAGCAGGCCGTGCTGTGCGGCGGCACCGTCGAGCTGATCAAGGCGGGCTTCGAGACCCTGGTCGAGGCGGGCTATGCACCCGAGATGGCGTATTTCGAGTGCCTGCACGAGCTCAAGCTGATCGTGGACCTGATCTACGAGGGCGGCATCGCCAACATGAACTACTCGATCTCGAACAATGCCGAGTACGGCGAGTACGTCACGGGCCCGCGCATCGTCACCGACGCGACCCGCGCCGCCATGCGCCAGGCCCTGGCCGACATCCAGTCGGGCGTCTACGCCAAGAACTTCATCCTGGAGAACGCCGCCGGCGCCCCCGAGCTGACCTCGCGCCGCCGCCTCAACGCGGAATCGCAGATCGAGCAGGTCGGCGGCAAGCTGCGCGCCATGATGCCCTGGATCGCCGCGAACAAGCTGGTCGACCAGACCAAGAACTGAGCGGCCCCGCCGCCGCGCGCCTCGCCCCCGCCGGGCGCGCGGCGCGCACGAGGCCCCGGCTTGCCGGGGCCTCGCCGTTCCGGGGGATGATGCCCCCGGGGGAATTGAGTTATCCTTGCGCCTACCATGAAAATCCCCCCCTATCCCCATCCCGTGGTGGCGCGCGAAGGCTGGGCCATCCTGGCCGGCGGCGTGGTCGCCTCCGTGCTGGTGTCCTTCTGGTCCGGCTGGGCGTCGATCCCCTTCTGGCTGTTCACCGTGTTCGCGCTGCAGTTCTTCCGCGATCCCGCGCGCGAGGCCCCCGAGGGCAAGGGCGCCGTGCTGTCGCCGGCCGACGGGCGCATCGTCTGCGTGGAGGAGGCGCGCGATCCCCACGTGGCCCGCGACGCCCTCAAGATCAGCGTGTTCATGAACGTCTTCAACGTGCATTCGAACCGCAGCCCGGTCGACGGCAGGGTGCGCTCGCTCGAATACTTCCCCGGCAAGTTCTTCAACGCGGCGCTGGACAAGGCCTCGCTCGGCAACGAGCGCAACGCGATGGTGCTCGACACCCCCGACGGGCAGGTCGTCACGGTGGTGCAGGTGGCCGGCCTGGTGGCCCGGCGCATCCTGTGCCAGGTCGCGCCGGGCCAGGACCTCTACGCCGGCCAGCGTTACGGCTTCATACGCTTCGGCTCGCGGGTGGACGTATACTTGCCGCTGGGGGCGCGGCCCCGCGTGGCCATCGGCGACAAGGTCCAGGCCACCAGCACCGTCCTCGCCGAGCTGCCCGACGCCGAGGCGGCGGCCCCCGGACCCGGCGCGACACCCAGATCCTGATCCATGACAGACGAAATCCACCGTCGCCGCAGCATCTACCTGCTGCCCAACGCCTTCACCACGGCCAATCTGTTCGCGGGATTCTACGCCGTGGTCCAGGCCATGAACGGGCGCTTCGAGGTGGCGGCGATCGCCATTTTCCTCGCCATGGTGTTCGACAGCATGGACGGGCGGGTGGCGCGCCTGACCAATACCCAGTCCGCCTTCGGCGAGCAGTACGACTCGCTGGCCGACATGATCTCGTTCGGCATGGCGCCGGCCCTGGTGATGTACGAATGGTCGCTGCAGGGGCTGGGGCGCTGGGGCTGGCTCGCCGCCTTCGTCTACGTGGTCGGGGCGGCCCTGCGGCTGGCGCGCTTCAACGCCAACATCGGCGTGGTCGACAAGCAGTATTTCCAGGGGCTGCCGAGCCCCGCCGCCGCGGCGCTGGTCGCCGGCTACGTCTGGCTGGCGGTGGACAACAAGTTTTCGCTGGCCGGCGGCACCCTGTCCTGGTCGGCCTTCGCGCTGACGGTCTACGCGGGCCTGGCGATGGTGTCCAACGCCCCGTTCTTCAGCGGCAAGTCCTTCGCCCTGGGCCGCAGCGTCCCGTTCTGGGTCATGCTGCTGGTGGTGGCGGTGTTCGTGTTCGTCTCCAGCGACCCGCCGGTGGTGCTGTTCGGGCTGTTCGTGCTCTACAGCCTCTCGGGATGGCTCACCTGGCTCTTGCGCGTGCGCCGCGCCCGCCGCCTGGGACAGCGTCTGCGCGAGGCGGGCGAGGCGCCCCCCGACGAGCCGCCCGCGGGCCCGCCGCGCTGAGGCCATTCACGCCGGATCCGGCGATCCGCTATAATTCTTGCTTCGCCCGGTTTTCGGGCGAAGGTCTTTACATCGCACGGCAGCGCATCCTCGATGCTGCCGCATGTCTTTTGAGGGAAATGAAATGTCAGTTGCAAACATCGTCAAGTCCGACATCGTCGCGCAATTCCAGCGCGCCCAGGGCGATACCGGATCCCCCGAGGTCCAGGTCGCGCTGCTCACGGCCCGCATCAACGAGCTCACCGGCCACTTCAAGGCGCACACCAAGGATCACCACTCGCGCCGCGGCCTGCTGCGCATGGTCAGCCGCCGCCGCAAGCTGCTCGACTACCTCAAGGGCCGCAACCCCGATTCGTACCGCGCCCTGATCGAAAAACTCGGCCTGCGCAAGTAATGCCCTCGGGGCCTGGCTCCCCGCGCATCGACCGCGGACGCCGCGACACGGGTTCGCGGCGTGCGCGGTTTTTTTCGTGAGAATTCGTAAGGATAATGTGCAATGTTCAATAAAGTGAGCAAGTCATTCCAGTACGGCCAGCATACCGTCGTCCTGGAAACCGGCGAGATCGCTCGCCAGGCGTCCGGCGCCGTGCTGGTCTCGGTCGATGACACGGTCGTGCTCGCCACGGTCGTCGCCTCCCGGACCGCCAAGCCCGGCCAGGATTTCTTTCCGCTGACCGTCGACTATGTCGAAAAGACCTACGCCGCCGGCAAGATCCCGGGCGGCTTCTTCAAGCGCGAGGGCAAGCCCTCCGAAAAGGAAACCCTCACCTCGCGGCTGATCGACCGGCCCCTGCGCCCGCTGTTTCCCGAAGGGTTCTACAACGACGTCCAGGTCATCATCCACACGCTCTCGGTCAATCCCGAGATCGAGCCCGACATCCCGGCGATGATCGGCGCCTCGGCGGCGCTGGCGATCTCGGGCATTCCGTTCAACGGCCCCGTGGGCGCGGCGCGCGTCGGCTACATCGGCGGCCAGTACGTCCTGAATCCGACCGTCTCGCAGACCAAGGGCGAGTCCTCGCTGGACCTGGTGGTGGCGGGCACCGAGGCCGCCGTGCTGATGGTCGAGTCCGAGGCCAGGCAGTTGCCCGAGGACGTGATGCTGGGCGCCGTGGTGTTCGGCCATGAGCAGATGCAGGCCGCCATCAACGCCATCCACGAGCTGGTGGCCGAGGCCGGCAAGCCGGAATGGGACTGGCAGCCCGCCCCGCGCAACGAGGTTCTGGCCACCGCCGTCAGGGCCGCCGCCTACGACGCCCTCAAGGAGGTCTACCAGATCCGCGACAAGCAGGCCCGCACGGCGCGCCTGCGCGAGGTGTACGCCGAGGTCAAGGCCAAGCTCGCCGAGCACGCGGCGGCGCGCGGCGACGCGGCGCCCGACGGCGTCGAGGTCGACAACATGCTGTTCGACCTGGAATCGCAGATCGTGCGCGGCCAGATCCTCAACGGCGAGCCGCGCATCGACGGGCGCGACACCCGCACGGTGCGCCCGATCAGCATCCGCCTGGGCGTGCTGCCGCGCGCCCACGGCAGCGCCCTGTTCACGCGCGGCGAGACCCAGGCCCTGGTGGTCACCACCCTGGGCACCAAGCAGGACGAGCAGATCATCGACTCGATCATGGGCGAGTACCGCGACCGCTTCATGCTGCACTACAACATGCCGCCCTTCGCCACCGGCGAGACGGGGCGTTTCGGCGTGCCCAAGCGCCGCGAGATCGGCCACGGCCGCCTGGCCAAGCGCGCGCTGCTGCCCGTGCTGCCCAGCGGCGACGACTTCCAGTACACCCTGCGCCTGGTGTCCGAGATCACCGAATCGAACGGCTCATCGTCCATGGCCTCGGTCTGCGGCGGCAGCCTGTCCATGATGGACGCCGGCGTGCCCATCCAGGACCACGTGGCGGGCGTCGCCATGGGCCTGATCAAGGAGGGCGGCAAGTTCGCCGTCCTGACCGACATCCTGGGCGACGAGGACCACCTCGGCGACATGGACTTCAAGGTCACCGGCACCGCCAACGGCGTGACCGCCCTGCAGATGGACATCAAGATCCAGGGCATCACCAAGGAAATCATGCAGGTCGCCCTGGCCCAGGCCCGCGAAGGCCGCCTGCACATCCTCGGCAAGATGCGCGAGGCCATCGACGGCTCGCGCACCGAGCTCTCCGATTTCGCGCCGCGCATGCTGCACCTGAAGATCAATCCGGAAAAGATCCGCGACGTGATCGGCAAGGGCGGTGCGACCATCCGCGCGCTCACCGAGGAGACCGGCACCCAGATCGACATCAGCGACGACGGCAGCATCACCATCGCCAGCGCCGACCTGGAGCGCGCCCACGAGGCCGAGCGCCGCATCAAGGAACTGACCGCCGAGGTCGAGGTCGGCCAGGAATACGAGGGCACCGTCCAGCGCCTGCTGGACTTCGGCGCCATCATCCAGGTCCTGCCGGGCCGCGACGGCCTGCTGCACATCTCCGAGATCGCCAACTACCGCATCGCCGACATCAACGACGTGCTGAAAGTCGGCCAGTCGGTCCGCGTCAAGGTCATCGAGGCCGACGAGCGCGGCCGCCTGCGGCTGTCGGTCAAGGCCATCGGTGGGATTGAAGCCCAAGGGGGCCCTGGCGCCCCGGTGGCCGCGGGATAAGGCTTTTCCGCCGCGCGGCCCGGGCCGCGCGACATGAAAAAAGGATGCCGGGAAATGGCATCCTTTTTTCATGCCGGCAACGCCGGCGATGCGGCCGGCCCTCAGGCCACCAGCACGATTTTCCCGATCTGCTCGCCCGCGTCCATCATGGCGTGGGCGCGGGCGGCCTCCTGCAGCGGGAAGGTCGCGTGGATGACCGGGCGGATCGTGCCCGCCGACAGCAGCGGCCACACCCGCTCGCGCAGCGAGCGGGCGATCGCGCCCTTGACCTCGACCGGCCGCGCCCTCAGCGTCGAGCCGGTCACCGTCAGGCGGCGGCGCATGAGCTGCCCGCAGTTCAAAGTGCCCTTGGCCCCGCCCAGCAGGGCGATGATGACCAGCCGCCCGTCGTCGGCCAGCGCCTCGATGTTGCGGGGCAGGTAGTCGCCGGCGACCATGTCGAGGATCACGTCCACCCCGCGTCCCTGCGTCAGTTCGCGGATCTCGGCCACGAAATCCCGCGTCTTGTAGTTGATGCCGCGCGCGGCGCCCAGTGCCTCGATGGCCTCGACCCGCTCGTCGCTGCCCGCCGTGGCGTAGACCGTGTGGCCCAGCGCGGTCGCCAGGCGGATCGCCGTGGTGCCGATGCCGCTGGCGCCGCCGTGCACCAGCAGCGTCTCGCCGGGTGCGAGCGCGCCGCGGTCGAAGACATTGCTCCAGACGGTGAAATAGGTCTCGGGCAGGGCCGCCGCCTCGACGAGCGACAGGCCCTCGGGGACCGGCAGGCACTGCGCGGCCGGCGCCACGCAGTATTGCGCGTAGCCGCCGCCCGCCACCAGGGCGCACACGCTGTCGCCGAGCCGGAAGCCGCCGGCGGCCGGGTCGCCGCCGATGATCCGGCCCGCGACCTCGAGGCCGGGCAGGTCCGAGGCGCCCGCGGGCGGCGGATAGCTGCCCTGGCGCTGGAAGACGTCGGGCCGGTTGACGCCGGCCGCGGCGACCTCGATCAGGACCTCGCCCTGTCCGGGCACGGGATCGGGGCGCTCGGTCCAGCGCAGGACCTCGGGGCCGCCGGCTTGGGAGATTTCAATGGCGTGCATGGATGTGAACTCGGATTGAAAGGGCCTCATTATGCGCCACACCCCCGCATTCCTTCCAGAGACGCATGCCGGCGCGGTCTCCCTCCCTCGTGGAATGATCCAAATGTTCATATATAAGAACATTGACGATAATATTGATTTATGAGAACATCCTCCTCGCCAACATCGCCAACACTCAGCACAGGAGACAAAATGACACGCCGTTCCTTCATGAAGAATGCGGCTCTAGGGGCTTCCGCCTCCTTGGGCGCCATCGCGGCGCCGGCTTTCGCCCAGTCCATGCCCACCATCCATTGGCGGCTCGCGTCGAGCTTCCCCAAATCCCTGGACACCATCTTTGGCGGGTCCATGCGCTTCTGTCAGCGGGTGTCCGAGCTGACGGGCGGGCGGTTCACCATCCGCGCCTTTCCGGGCGGGGAAATCGTCCCGCCCTTCGAGGTGATGAACGCCGTGCAAAAGGGCACGGTCGAGATGGCGCACACCGTGTCGCAGTATTTTTCGGGTGTCGACACGGCATTCAATTTCGACTCGGGCCTGCCTTTCGGGCTCAATTCCCGGCAGCAGACCGCCTGGGTCGAAAAGGGCGGCGGCAAAGAGCTGCTGCGCGAGTTCTTCCGGGAATACGGCATCATCAATTTCCTGGGCGGCAACACCGGCACGCAGATGGGCGGGTTCTTCCGCAAAGAGGTCAAGACCCTCGACGACATCAAGGGCCTGAAATTCCGCATCGGCGGATTGGCGGGGCGCGTCTTCGAAAAACTCGGCGCCGTGCCGCAGCAGATCCCCGCGGGCGACGTCTATTCGGCCCTTGAAAAGGGCACCATAGACGCCGCCGAGTTCGTGGGGCCCGTCGACGACGAAAAGCTGGGTTTCAACAAGGTCGCGCCGTACTACTACGCGCCGGGCTGGTGGGACGTGGGCCCGCAGGAATCGTTCTATGCGGGCATCGGGGCATGGGAGCAACTGCCCGCGGAATACCAGGCCGCGCTCGAGACCGCGACCTACGAGACGCACGTGCTGATACAGGCGCAGTACGATGCGACCAACCCCGCGGCCTTGGCGCGGATCCTCAAGAACGGCGGCCAACTGCGCTGGTTTTCCAAGGAAATCCTGAGCGAATGCTACAAGCTCACCAACGAGATGCTGCATTCCGAGGCCGAAAAGAATCCGCGCTTCAAAAAGATCCTGGAACCATGGCTGCGCTTCCGCAGCGACAGCAGCCAGTGGTTTTCGGTGGCCGAGGCGCCGATGCAGAACTTCCTGGCCAGCGTCAAATAGCGGGCGGACGAGGGGCTTGCGGCGTAGGCCAATCGCGTCTACGCTGCTACCGGCGCCGACCGTGTGATCCGGTCATGGCCGTGCCACATCCAACGATCTTTTCCGGTCATGAAACACATGCGCTCCAAGTCGTCCGACACCGCCGCCGATTCCGCCGAACAACCCCGGCTCCGCTCGCCCGCGCGCATCCTCAAGATCATGCAGATCCTCGCCAAGAACCAGGATACCGGCCAGAACCTCACCCGGATCAGCGCGATGCTGGGGGCGCCCAAGACCAGCATCTTTTCGCTGCTCCGGGCGCTCTGCCAAGAGGGCTACGTCAGGCTCTCGGGCTCGCAGTACTACCTGGGGAACGCGGCGTTCTCGCTGGCCACCCTCATCAACAGCGCCAAGGCGCGATCCGTCGACCTCGCGGAATTGCCCGAGCTGGCCCTGCCGTTCATCAGGCAACTGGCCGATGAGGTGGGCGAGACCGTCTTCATATCCAGCCTCACCCCCGACCGCAACGAGGCCGTGTACATCGCGCGCGCCGAAAGCAAGCATCCGATACGGTTCATGGCCTCGATCGGCGAGAGGCGGCCGCTGTATTCCTCCTCGGGCGGGCGCGCCCTGCTGGCCTTCATGCCGCCCGAGCAGCAAGAGGAATACCTCAGGCACTTCAAGTCGACCACGACGGCCCGGAACACCATCATCGACGAGCAGGTGCTGCGCGCGATGATCGGGGACATCCGGGACACCGGCATCGCCACGACGTCGGATGACACGCATATCGGCGTCTCGGCCTTCGCCACCCCGATATTCGCGAGCGAGGGCGTCGCCGTCGCGGCGCTGATCGTCGCCGCCCCGAGCGAGCGCTCCAAGCCGAAACGCGAGGCGATCATCAAATCGCTGATGGCCTGCGCCAGGGACCTGTCCACGGTCATGGGCTCGGGCAGATCCTCCGAATGACGGCCCCCTCGTAACGCCGCCTTGCCTTCCCGCGGACGGCCGCCGGGGGCCGCCCGCGGGCGCCGATTCATCGGCCGGCGCCGGGCCGCCGCACGTAGCGCGTGGAGGCGCCGTTGAAGGTGGTGCCCCAGAAACCCCGCCGCACGTCGCTGGTCTCGAAGAACCAATCCGCCCAGGGCAGCGTGAAATTCATATTGTGCGTCATCATCAGCGAGGGGTCGTGGTGGGCCAGGTGGTGGCGCCGCATCGTGTCGACCAGCGGGAGGCGCGTGACCCAGTGCGTGTCGGGGAGATGGGCGCAGAGGTGGAAGGCCTCGAACAGCAGGTACATGGCCACGGCCGAGATCAGGAACACCAGGCCGGCGTTCAGCGAGATCGCCAGCCACACGACGGCGGCCGGCACGAGGGCCATGAGGGTGATCAGGGGCAGCGCGAACGCGGGAAAGAAGACGATCTTCAGGTCGCGCGGGCCCTCGAGCACGCCGTGCTCCCCGGTGAAGAATCGATGGTGCGTCAGGGTGTGGCGCGCATAGAGCGCCCTGGAGAGCGCGCTCTTGCCCGGCCGGTGCAGCATCTTGTGCCCCCACCATTCGAGCAGGTTCCAGCCGATGACGACCAGGGGGATCATGGCCAGGTCCGGCCAGCCGAGCGGCGGCGAGATCAGCCAGGCACAGACGCCGATCACCAGTATCCCGAAGCCCGCGATGATCGTGGCGTGGCGGATGCCGCTGTAGCCCTGGGGGATGGTCGCGCGGAACTCCGCGCGGAACTGCTCGTTGCTTTGGTCCAATGAGCCCATGGTCTTCTCCTGTCTTCGATGATGTCGTTCCGTTGTGGGGGGGCGGTGGGGCGGCCGATCCCCTAGGATGGCGCGGGGATGACCTTGTCCGGATTCAGTATGTTGAGGGGGTCGAGCGCCGCCTTCACGGCCCGCATGATGTCGAGTTCGGTCCCCGATTTGTACGTGCCGAGCGCTTCCCGCTTGGTCAGGCCGATGCCGTGTTCCGCGCTGATCGAGCCGCGGTATTTTCCGACCATGTCGAAGACGGCCGTGTTGAGCGCCGGCGTCCAGTCCACGAAGCCGCCGTCGTCGCCCACTGGCGCCGCCAGGTTGAAATGCACATTGCCGTCGCCGCAATGGCCGAAGGCCAGGGGCCTGGCCGACGGCACGATCGCGAGGCAGGCGCGCGCGGCTTCCTCGACGAATTCGGGTATCGACGTCACCGGCACGGACACGTCGAACTTGATCGAGGCGCCCTCGAACTTCTGGGCCTCGACCAGGGCCTCGCGCACCCGCCACATGGCGGCGCGCTGCTTTTCGTTGGCCGCGATCGCCGCATCGGCGATCAGGCCGGCCTCCAGCGCCGCGGCCAGCAGGGATTCCAGCATGGCCTCCAGGTGGCCGTCATTGACGGAACTGGACAGCTCCATCAGCACGTACCAGTCGGCCGTGCCGGGCAGGGGGTCGTGGACGTCATGGACGTGGCGCACCGCGATGTCGACGCCGAAGCGCGGCATGAACTCGAAAGCCGTCAACTGGTCGCCGGTCTTTTCGCGCGACAGGCTCAAGAGCGAGATGATGGACCCCAGCGTGGGGACGGAGACATAGGCCGTCACGGTGGCGACGGGCTTTGGAAACAGGCGCAGGGCCGCCCCCGTGATGATCCCCAGCGTCCCTTCCGCGCCGATGAACAACTGCTTCAGGTCGTAGCCCGTATTGTCCTTGCGCAGCGTGCGCAGGCAGTCCAGCACCCGCCCGTCGGCCAGCACGATCTCCAGGCCCAGCGTGAGCTCCCTCATGTTGCCGTAGCGCAGCACCTGTATTCCGCCCGCGTTGGTGGACAGGTTGCCGCCGATCTGGCAACTGCCTTCGGCGCCGAGGCTCAGCGGAAAGAGCCGATCGTGCTCGGCGGCCGCGCGCTGCACGTCGGCCAGTATGCAACCGGCATCGACGATGATCGTGAAGTTTCCCGGATCGATCGAGCGTATCGCGCGCATGCGCGACAGGCTCAGCACGATGTTCTGGCCATCGGCGGGCGGCACGCCTGCGCCGCACAGGCCGGTGTTTCCGCCTTGGGGAATGACGGCCAGCCGCGCCCGCGAGCAGAGGGCCAGCACGGCCGAGACCTCCCGCGTGTTCGCCGGGCGCACGACCAGGCGGGTGCTTCCGTGGTAGAGGCCGCGCTGTTCGCTCAGGTACGGCGCGATGTCGCGTTCGTCGGACAGCCAGCCGCCCGGGCCGACGACGTCCTTGATCTGTTCGAGCGTCTCGTGCAGCGAGGGGGAGGCCATTGCCGGGCCGTCGGTGCGCGCCATCATGGCTTCCCCGCCGGCATGGACGTTCTCGCGGCCATGCCCCGTCCCGCCTGGCCCAGCGCCTCGGGATTGAGCACGCAGGACGGCCGGCCCGGCGTGGGTCCGTAGTCCAGGGCGGCGATCAGGTTGTCCACCGCGAGATTCGCCAGCGCCCGCCGCGTCGCCGTGGTGGCGCTGCCGATGTGCGGCGTCATGACGAGGTTCGGCGCATCGAGCAGGCCGGGATGGAGCCGGGGTTCGCCTTCGAACACGTCCAGGGCGGCCGCGGCGATCACGCCTTCCTTCAGGGCCGCGGCCAGCGCGCCGTCGTCGACGATGCCGCCGCGCGCGATGTTGACCAGCGTCGCGGTCGGCTTCATGCGCCTCAATTCGGGCGCGCCGATGAGGTGGTGCGCCCCGGCGCTGTACGGCAGCGCCAGCACCACGTGGTCGGCCTCCTCGAGCAGCGCTTCCTTGGATGCGTAGCGCGCCCCGCATGCGCGCTCGAGGTCCGGATCCAGGCGCGATCGATTGTGGTAGAGGACCGTCATGTCGAATCCGGCGGCGCGCCGGGCGATCGACCGCCCGATGCGGCCCATGCCGATGATGCCCAGGGTGGATCCGTGGAGGTCGGCGCCCAGGAGCAGATCGTAGGCGAAGCCGCCCCATTGGCCCGAGCGCACGAAGCGATCGCCCTCGGGGATGCGGCGCGCGGCCGCCAGCAGGAGGGCCCAGGCGAAATCGGCCACGCTCTCGTTGGACACCTCGGGCGTGTTGGTCGCGATGATGCCGGCCCGCGTCAATGCCTGCAGGTCGAAGTTGTTGTAGCCGGCGGCGCAGTTCGACACGGCGCGCAAGCCGCTCGCCCGCGCGATGACGGCCTCGTCGATGCGTTCGCCGCCCATCAGTATGGCGCCCACCTTGTCCGCCATGCGGTCCTGCAGTTCGTCCGCGGCGAAGGGGCGGTCGTCGGCGTTGCGCTCCACCTCGAAGTGTTCTTCGAGGCGCATGATGATGTCGGGAAAGGTGGCCCTGGCGACGAGAATCTTTTCTTTCAAGCGTGGCTCCTGAATGGGGAAACGGGCTAGGGCTGGAGGACGGTGCGCCCGATGACGCGCCCCGCCCGCATGTCGGCGAAGGCGTCGTTGATCTGCGACAGCGGCCGGGCGACGATGGGAATCCGGGGCAGGCCCGTGCGCCGCACCAGCGCCATGAGTTCCCTCATCTCGGCCAGCGAGCCGACGTAGGAGCCCTCGATCGAGAGGGCGCGCAGGACGAGATGGGGAATCGGCAGCGACAGCGCGCCCCCGTACATGCCCACCACGACGAGGCGTCCGCCTTTTCTCAGCAGGGCCGCGCCCTGCGCGATGCTGTCGGGCGAGCCCACGAAATCCAGCGCGGCCGCCGCGCCGGCCGCCACCCCGGCGGCGGTCATGTCGGTGGGCGTGGCGCCGGGCGCGAAGGCGGCGAGGGCCCCCATGTCGAGCGCGGCCTGCCGCTTGGCGGCGTCGGACTCGATGACGATGGCGCCGCGGCCGTCCATGCGCTTCAGCAAGGCGAGCGCCATCAGGCCCAGGCCGCCGGCGCCGATGATGACGATGGCGTCCTCGCGCAGGCAGGCGCGGATCTTGGAGAGCGCGCTGTAGGCGGTGAGCCCCGAGCAGGCCAGGGGGGCGGCCGCCGAAGCCTCCAGGCCGTCCAGCGGAAAGAGATAGCGGGAATGGGGCACGACGAGGTGGGTGCCGAAGCCCCCGGGGCGGAATACCCCCACGAATCGCGGCGAGCCGCAAAGATGGCCCTCGCCCCGGGCGCATGGCTCGCATGCGTCGCATCCCGCCCATGGATAGACGAGCACGCGATCGCCGATGCCGATGCCCGAGGCCTCCGGACCCAGGGCGACGACCTGCCCGACGTTCTCGTGGCCGAGGACGTGCGGCAGCGTGATGCCCCGTTCGGACAGGGAGATGCGCTTGCCCCCGCCCAGGTCGAAATGGCCGTCCATCAGGTGCAGGTCGGTGTGGCAAAGGCCCGCGGCGAGCACCCGCAGGAGGACTTCGCCTCCGCGCGGGGCGGGGCGCTCGGCGGGCGCCCTTTCCAGGGCCTGCCCGCAAGCGACGAGTTGGTAGCGATAAGGGGAAGCCTTCGTCGACACGGTCTGCGCATTGGTGTAGGAAAGCAGCCCTTCGAGGCTGTTTTCGGCGCCCAGGCCCGACTGCTTGTGGCCCGCCAGGGGCGCGTGGGGCGTGAGCTTGTGGATCTCGTTGATCCAGACCATGCCGCACTCGAGGCGGTCGGCGACCGACCGCGCCAGGTCGGTGTCCTTGCCCCAGACCGAGCCGCCGAGCCCGTATTCGCTGGCGTTGGCCCGGCGCACGGCCTCGTCGATGTCCCGGTACTTCAGGAAGGGCACGATGGGGCCGAAAGGCTCCTCGGCGACGATGCGCGAGTCGTCGGGGGGATTGTCGACGATCGTCGGGCCGATGAAATAGCCTTTTCCGCCGAGCGGCTCGCCGCCGAGCAGGAACGTCATTCCGCGCTGCCTGCAGTCCTCCAGCAGGTCCAGGACGCGCTCGTATTGCAGGCGGTTCTGCACGGGACCCATCTGCACGCCCTCGTCGGCGCCGTTGCCCACCTTCACCGTGCGGCCATAGGCGGCGATCGCCTGCGCGAGGCGATCGTAGATGCTCTCGTGGATGTAGAGCCGCTTGGCGGCGAGGCAGTATTGCGAACTGTTGGCGAAGCAGGCCCAGAACAGTTGCGGCGCGATTTCCTCGACGTCCACGTCGGGCAGGACGATGGCGGGGTCGTTGCCTCCCAGCTCGAGGGTGATGCGCTTGAGGCGCCGGGCGGCGCTCTCCATGACGCGCCGTCCGGTGGCCGTCGAGCCGGTGAAGGCGATCTTGTCGATGCCCTCGTGGCCGGACATCCAGGGCCCCAGCGCGTCGCCGCCCGATACGACGTTCAGGACGCCCGGCGGCAGCGAGTCGCGCAGCAGCTCGCCCAGCTTGAGCGCCGTCAAGGGGGTGAACGGCGAGGGCTTCAGGACCATGGTGTTGCCGGCCAGCAGGGCGGGCGCCACTTTCCACAGCGCCAGCGTCATCGGGAAGTTCCACGGAACGATGGCGCCCACGACGCCGAGCGGGACGCGGCGGATGACGACGGTGCGCTCGGGATCGTCGTCCAATGTGATCTCGGGCATCGAGAATCCGGAGATCTCCTTGCACCAATGGGCCGCGCGCCCGACCTCCTGGCGCGCCGAGGCCAGCGGCTTGCCCTGCTCGCGCGTCAACAGGCGGGCAAAGGATTCCTGATGCTCGGTCAGCAGCTCGCCGATGCGGTGGACCAGGACCCGCCTTTGCGCGTAGGGCACGGCCGACCACGCGGGAAACGCGGCGCGGGCGGCCGCCACGGCATCATCCAGTTGATCCCGGGTGGCGTCGGGCGCCTGCGCGAAGGGCTCCGCCGTCGCCGGGTCGATGACGCTCAGCGTCGATCCGCCGCGCACCGCCCGGCCGGCGATGGTCAGGGTGTAGTCTGTGTTGAAATCGATCATGGGTGCTGCCTTTCCTTCGGGTTGCCGTGCGGTGCTTCGGGGCCAGGGGCCTAGCGGCCCAGCTCGAGCGCGGTCTTGCCCCCTATGCCGAAGTTTTCCTTTTCCAGTTCGCGGATGATGATCCTGATGTTGTCGGTCGGCACGCCCAGGGCGAGGGCGGTCGCCTGGGTCAGCCCGACGATCAGGTCTTGCTTCTGCTGGGCGCTGCGGCCTTCGAACAGATTGACTTCGATGATGGGCATGCGGTTTCTCCGTGGCTTGCGCAATGATCCGGGCCGTCATGCACCGCGGCATTGCCGCAGCAGCGCCGTGCATGCCTGGATCAGATGGCTCTGGTCCGAACCCATGATGAACACCTTGAGGCCCAGCGCCCGGAACCGGTCCAGGCCCGAGGCCCCGTTCAGGAATATGCCCGCCGGCACCGAATGCCTCCTCGCGGCGTCCGCCACGGTCCGTACGGCTTGCTCGATCTCGGGGTGATCCGTTTCCGTGCGTCCGCAGGACACCGCGAGATCGGCGCGCCCGATGAACAGGCAGTCGATGCCGGGCGTCCCCGCGATCTCGTCGATGTTCTCGACGGCGAGGCGCGATTCGATCTGCGCGACGACCAGCGTCTCGGCGTCGCTGGCGTCGATGTGGTCGCGCAGGCTCGCCCTGCCGTATCCTCCCGCGCGCGGCGAATTCGAGAAACCACGGCGGCCCTCGTGGCCGCGATAGCGGGTCGCGGCGACGATGCCGCGGGCCGAGGCCGCATCGTCGACGTGCGGCGCGATGATGCCCGCCGCGCCTATGTCCAGTACCCGCATGATCGTGTCGGGCCGGGTGTTGGGCACGCGCACCAGTACGGCCGTTCCCGCCGCGCGGGCCGCCAAGCAGCACCTGTCCAGGCTTTCGATGCCCAGCGGCGCATGCTCGGCGTCGAGCGCGAGGAAATCGAAGGCGCAGGAGCCCAGTATCTCGGTGACCTGGTAGGCGTTCGTCTTGACGAACGTCGAGAACAATTCGCGTCCGCCGCGCAATGCCGCGGCCAGTGCGCCGCGCCCGGGATCCATGGCGCTCATCGCTCGTACTCGGGCCGGCCCGGCGTGAAGACGTCGAGGTTGAGGGCGGGCTGCTCGCCCACCACTTCGACGTAGTGCACGACGCCCGGCGGTATGACGACCAGCCCGCCCGCCGTGATGCGGATCACGTCATCGCCGACGTGGAAATCGACGACCCCCTCGAGGATGTAGACGATCTGCTCATTGGGGTGCGCATGCGGCGAGATCTCGTGGCCCGGGTGCAGCCTGTGCAGGGCCAGCGTGGCCGCCTCGCTGCCGAATGCCTTGCGTTCTATTCCTTTCCGGACGGGCGTCCAGTCGTGGTCGTTCCAGTTGATCTGCTTGATGTCCATGGCGGGTTTCCAAAGGCCGGTTCGGCGGTCTCGTGCGTCCGGCTCAGTCCGGCGCGTAGGGATTGAGCGGCGCCTGTATGTTGAGTTCGATCTTTTCCGTCATGTCGACGGCGCCCTTGATGTGCGCCAGGCCCGGAAAGATGATGACCAGGGCCACCATGATGAGCTGGATGCACAGGAAGGGGATGGCGCCGAGGTAGATGGCCGAGGTCTTGACTTCGGCGGGGGCGACGGAGCGCAGGTAGAACAGCGAAAAGCCGAAGGGGGGATGCATGAAGGAGGTCTGGATGTTGATGCTGAGCAGCACCCCGAGCCAGACGAGGTCGATCCCGAGTTTCTCGGCCACGGGCGCGATCAGGGGGATCAGGATGAAGGCGAGCTCGAAGAAATCCAGGAAGAACGCCAGGACGAAGAACAGCACGTTCACGCCGATCAGGAAGCCCAGGTTGCCGCCGGGCAGCGACGTCAGCAGGTGCTCCACCCAGAGGTCGCCGTTCACGCCGCGGAAGCTCAGGGAAAACAGGCTGGCCCCCACCAGGATGAAGATGACGAAGGACGTCAGCCTGGTCGTGGACTGCAGGGCCTGCCGCAGCGAGCGCCAGTCGAGGCGGCGGTTCGCCACGGCGAGCACCAGGGCGCCGGCCGCCCCCATGCCGCCGCCCTCGGTGGGCGTCGCGATGCCCACGAAGATGCTGCCCAGCACGAGGAAAATGAGCGCCAGCGGCGGGACCATCACGAAGACGACTTTCTCGGCCATGCGCGAGAGCAGGCCCAGCCGCAGGCAGCGGTTGGCGCAGGCGATGGCGAATGCCAGCAGGATGCCGATGGAGGCGCTGTAGATCGCCACCTCGTCGGCGGGCCTGGCCGGATCCGTGAAGTAGTAATGGGAGAAGGCGTACGAGGCCGCCACGGCGAGCGCGAGCAAGGCGCCGAGGGAGGCCAGGCCGCTGCCGCCGTCCGGCTCGCGCAGGTGCCTGGCCTCGGGCGGCAGCGCCGGCATGGCCGCGGGGCGGACGATCGAGATGAGCAGCACGTATGCCGCGTACAGCAGCGTCAGGGTCAGGCCGGGCACCAGGGCGGCCCGATACATGTCGCCGACGGACCGGCCCAACTGGTCGGCCAGCACGATCAGCACGAGCGAAGGCGGCAGGAGCTGCGCCAGGGTGCCAGAGGCGGCGATGACGCCGGTGGCGATCCTCTGGTCGTAGCCGTAGCGCATCATCACCGGGAGCGAGATCAGCCCCATCGAAATGACGGAGGCCGCCACGACGCCCGTCGTCGATGCGAGCAGGGCGCCCACGAAGATCACGGCGTACGCCACGCCGCCCCGGACGCTGCCGAACAACTGGCCGATGGTGTCCAGGAGATCCTCGGCCATTCCGGAGCGCTCGAGGATGAGGCCCATGAGGGTGAAGAACGGCACCGCGAGCAGCGTTTCGTTCGACATGATGCCGTACAGGCGGCTGGGCAGGGCTTGCAGCAGGGAGGGTTCCAGCAGGCCCAGGTGGACGCCCACGAAGGCGAACAGCAGGCCGTTGGCCGCCAGCGCGAAGGCGATGGGAAAGCCCGACAGCAGGAAAATCACCAGCGTCACGAACATGACGGGCGCAATGTTGGCGATCAGGAACGCGCTCATTGGATGTCTCCGGGCCGGCCGGCGTGGCTCGCCGCGGGTCCATCCTGCTCGCGGCCCGGCGGCGCCTGTTTTTCGAAGGCGCTCGCATCGACCATGCCGGCCAGGAAACCCACCCGCTTGATGATTTCGGAAACGCCCTGCGCGAACAGCATGACGAAGGCCACGGGAATCAGGGCCTTGACGGGCCAGACCGTCAGGCCTCCGGCGTTCATCGATATTTCCCCGGAGGTGAAGGCATCCCGCACGTACGGCACCGAGTATGTGATGATGATGAAGCACATGGGGAGCAGGAAAATCGTGAAGCCGACGATGTCTATCCAGACCTGGGCCCGCTTGGGGAGCCTGCCGGACAAAATGTCGATGCGCACGTGCTCGTTGCGGCGCAGGGTGTGGGACGCGGCCAGCAGGAAGATGGCGGCGAACAGATACCATTGGATCTCGAGCCATGCGTTCGAGCCGACATGGAGGGTGTACCGCAGCAGCGCGTTCCCCGTGCATATCACGACCGCCACCATGAGCGCCCAACTGATGCGCAGGCCGATCTGGTCGTTGAGGGTATCGATCGATCTGGAAAGAGCTAGCAAGAGCCGCATGATGTGTGCCAGGTTGGATGGGCCGGGCCGGCGCGCCTTGTCGGGCCGGGGTTCACGCGTAGGAGGAAGGCCTGCGTTCGTGCAGCGGCAGGCCCTCGGCGACGTGGTGGAAAGGGGGCTTGTCGATGCCGAAGATGGCCAGTGCCGGCTTGCCGAAGACCCGCGGATCGTCGAACGTGCCGACCTTGAGCAGCACCGCGTCCGGCTGCCTGGGCGATCGGGTCAGCAGGTGCGTGCCGCAGGTGGCGCAGAATTGCCGGGTCACCGGGCTGGCCAGGTCGCTGCGCGTGAAATCCCGCGGCTCGCCTTTCATATATGCGAACCCGGCGGCCGGCATGCCCATGACGAAGTTGGGGCCGCCGCCCGAGATGTACTGGCATTCGCGGCAGTGGCATTGCAGCCTGAAGATCGGCTCGCCTTCGGCGCGATAGCGCACCGCCCCGCAATAACAGCCCCCCTCGATGATCATCCTGTGCTCCTCCATTCTTGGATTGGTCGCGGCGGGCGCCTGGCCATCGGCGCGCCGGCCAGTTGCGATCCCGCTGCAATCTTGCGTGCAGTGTAGCATTGAATTTTTATATGAATAAAGATATTTTTATTTTCTTATATAAGAAAAATTGTCGTGATCCGGGACCCTCGGCGATCGACGATCTGTGCGCTACACTGTCACGCTTGCCCTCGGGCGCGCAGCAGGTGGGTTGGCCGAGCGGTTTAAGGCACTAGTCTTGAAAACTAGCAAGGGGGCGACCCCTTCCAGGGTTCGAATCCCTGACCCACCGCCACATCGAGTCCCGCAGGACGGGACAGGATACCTTCCCCCCACAAGACCGATGCTTCCGTCCCTGCCACCCATTGATGCGCTCTCGCGCATGCGCCGGCTGGCGGAGCGGCTCTTTCACTGGCGGGTGGCCTGGATGGCGATGGGGATCCTGCTGGCGGCCGACGCGCTGGCGTGCGATGGCGCAAAGCGCATCCGGCTGCAGGCGCCCGTCGAATTCACGGAGGAGGAATTGGCGCAGTTCCGCGCCATGCCGCCCCTGCGCGCCGTGGCGGTGGGCGCGCCGCCCATGGTGTGGTATGACGAGGAGGCGCAGGACTTTTTCGGCGTCGGCATCGACGTGTGGTGCTTCATCGCCGGCGAGCTGGGGCTGCGATACCGGATCGACCCGGGCAAGGGCGTGCCGGTCGCCGAAAAAATACGGTCGGTGCAGGAGGGCCGCGCCGACGTCTTTCTTTCGCTGAGCCTGATCCCCGAGCGCCTGGAGCGCGGCCTGTTCACCAAGCCCTATTACGACAGCCATTATGCGGTGATCGCGGCCAAGGGCCGCCGTCTGCCCATCCATAGCGTTGCCGATCTCGCGCGCTATCGGGTGGGGCTGATCGCCGGCGTGTCCTACCAATCCTTGCTGGCCGGCGTGGTCCCGGCCGACCAGATCATCACGTTCGAGCGGACGGTCGAGGAAGACGGGCTTTTCCCCGCCTTGCGCGACGGCCGCATCGACGTGGCCGTGTTCAACCGCAATATATTCATCGAAAAGCGCTACGAGCTCGAGCTGTTCGACCTCGAAATCATCCACGTGCTCTTCGAGCATCCGCGCTCGTATCGCTTTTATTTCACCCGCAACCCCCGCAATGAGCGCATCGTCGAGGCGTTCGACCGCTACCTGGCGGTGATGGACCTGTCGCCGGCGGTGGCGGTGCACGAGGACGGCGAGCGCCGCTTCATCGAGCGCTACGTGGCGCAGCGCAGCCAGCGCCTGCTGTGGCAGGCGGGCGGCACGGCCGCGGCCGTGCTGGCGCTGGTGTTCTTCCTGGGCTGGTGGCGGTATCGACGGCTCTCGCGCATGCTGGCGCGCAGCAACCAGCGCATCCTGCAGCAGCAGAACGCGCTGCAGGAGGCCTACCAGACGCTCGAGCGGCAGAGCCGCACCGACGGGCTCACGGGCCTGGCGAACCGGCGCCGCTTCGACCATGCCCTGGCGAGCGCCCATGCGGACCACCGGCGCACGGCCCGGCCCCTGAGCCTGCTGCTCATCGACGTGGACCATTTCAAGCGGGTGAACGACCGCTACGGGCATGCCGTCGGCGACGATTATCTCCGGGCCATCGCCGAGGTGCTGAAGGCGCGCGTCGCGGGTCCCGGGCAACTCGCCGCGCGCTATGGCGGCGAGGAATTCGCCTGCCTGCTGCCCGGCACCGGCGCCGCCGAGGCCTTGCGGGTGGCCGAGGGCGTCCGCGCCGCGGTGGAAGGACTGGGCCTCCCCAATGCCCTGGCCACGATCCCGCGGCTGACCGTCAGCATCGGCGTGGCCACCCTGGCCGGAGGCGAGGCGGACACGCAGCAGTGCCTGGCCCACGCCGACGCCCAGCTCTACGCTGCCAAGCACGCCGGCCGCAATTGCGTGCGCGGCACGGTGCTGGGCCCCTGAAGGGCTTGGTCGCCTTTTCGGTACAATTCCGTCGTGGCGCCGCTGCGACGAGCGTTACGCCCGAGTGGTGAAATCGGTAGACACAAGGGACTTGAACAATTTGAGCCTTCGGGGGGAAACGCCCGAAGTGAAGCCCGTCAAATTCGGCGAAAGCCCTGGATGCTCCGGCACCCGAGCCAACGCCGAGCCAAGCCCAGGCGGCATGCCCGGGAAGGTGTAGAGAGCAGACGGCGGGCGCCTACGGCCGCGAGGCTATGGCGAAGGCGTGCTCCAGACCACGAACGCCCCGCATCGAGCGGGGCGGCGGCGAAAGTCGAAGTGGCAAGAAAATCCCTGGCCGAAAGGCGTGCCGGTTCGACTCCGGCCTCGGGCACCAATGGCGGCAGGCATGGCGTCGATCGTCGCGTATGCGCATGCGGCGCGGCCTCGCGATCAGGCCTGGCAACCCTGCGGGGTGGTGGCGGGCGCCAGCGGCTGCACCGCCAGGCGCAGGCCCATCGCCTTGAGGATGGCGGTCAGGCTGCTCAGCGCGGGATTGCCCTTGGGCGACAGCGTGCGGTAGAGCTGCGTCGGGTTCAGGTGCGCTTGCTCGGCCAAGCCGTAATACACTCGGTAGCCAGGTCCTACGTCGATGCGCGGCTCCCACACACCATCGCGGCACAATTTGTGGTCGCCGAAGTTGCCGTGCTCGACCCGGGCCACGCGCCGGATGATCGCCACCTTGGCCTGCGTGTCGCGCAAGCGCTGCAACCATCCGATGTAGAGATTCTTTTGACCATCGGCGGTCAGATAATGCTCGATCGGGTATTCGGCCATTTTCGTTTATAGACTAATAAAGATCAAGGTGACGGGGCGAACGTGTCGGAGCGAACGGGGTCGAGCGGGGGGAAAGCCAGGACTGGCTGGATCGCGGCCCAGGGTATGATCAGTGCTTTTGCGTTTCTGGAAAACCTGTCTGCGCAAGTCATGTCCAGCAGGGGTATCACGAGCCGGCAAAGCCGATGCCCGGGCGTTCGTTGCAAAGCCGCGAGCATTTACAAGAAATACAAGATATCGATTGACAAGGCGGGGCGATAAACCCTACTCTAACCGTTGGTAGATAGTTAGGTTAGTCAATTGCATACGTCCGCACCCCGAGGTGCCGATTCGTACCACTTTACGCCTGGTGACCCTGCCTTTGAGCATGTGCTCGCAATCAACAGGAGTTCAATATGAACACGCAACGCGAATTCGGTACCGTCAAATGGTTCAACAACGATAAAGGCTTCGGCTTCATCACGCCCGAGGCGGGCGGCAAGGATCTTTTCGTGCATTTTTCCGAGATCAACGGCAGCGGCCACCGCAGCCTCCAGGAAAACCAGCGCGTGAGCTACGTCGCCGGCGCCGGCCAAAAGGGCCCGCAAGCCCAGTCGGTCGAATCCGTCTGATCGGCACAGCCGACACAGCACTCAAAGGCCCCCTCGCGGGGCCTTTGATTTTGGTGTGCCCGAATTGGGCCTGGTCCTTTGGGGATCCGCCGTGCCACCACATGCCGGCCTGCCATGACGCCTCCCATAACAAGAGGGCATAACAGAAAGAGGTCATGGGGGGTGGCTATCGGGACGGTTCCCATTAAGATAGTAAGGCTTCGGCCCGGATCAGCCGCGGAATCCCGCGACCGGGCATGGAGGCGGAGCAACTCCGCGGGCATCCCCGCCGCGCCTTGCCCCATATAAAAATATATCGTTTTCATCGTGGCGCCGGATCCGCCGGGCACGATGCTAGACAATGCGAGGAGACCATGCGCAACTTGAAAATCGGCGCCCGGCTGACGCTGGGGTTCGGCTTCGTGATCATTCTGCTTCTGGTGATGTCCGGCATCGGCGCCTGGCGCATCATCGATTCCCAGCAGGACAATGAGGTACTGAACCAAAGATTCGTGATCAATTCCATGGTCCAGCAACTGGCCCGCCAGGTCAGCATGGAATCCAGCCAGGCGCAGGCCACGTTGGCCGCGGATCCCGATACGCTGCGCCGGCTGAAGGCTGATATCGATACTTTAGATCAACAAATCCAACAGGTCATCGAACGACTGACCGCGGCCGCGGACCATCCCGATGCCGCCGGCCTGCTGCGGCAGGTCGCGCAGAGCAGGGAAGCCTACCTGCAAGGCCGTGCCGCGGGGTTCAAGAGCCTGGACAGCGGCAATTATGGCGAGGCCGACGTGTTCTTCAACCAGGAACTGCCCAAGCTCACGATGGGTCTCCTGGCCGGGATCGACCGCATGTCGCAATTGCAGAGCGATTCCGTCCAGCTTCTGTTCGACGAAAGCGCCCGATCGAGCGAGCTCGGCCTGGCCGTGCTGGGCGTGGCGACGCTGCTGGCGCTGATTCTCGGCCCCCTGTTCGCCTGGCGCGTCACCCGCTCGATCACCCATCCCCTGCGCCAGGCCGTGTCCGTGGCCGAGGCCGTCG
>JBIQHJ010000007.1:76929-113135 GCA_044508625.1 Alcaligenaceae bacterium | reverse complement strand
GAATGGGACGCCATCGAGCTGCCCTCGCAGTTCATGGAAAACTTCTGCTGGGAATGGGGTGTGCTGCGCTCGCTGACGCGGCACGCCGAGACCGGCGAGCCCCTGCCGCGCGAGCTGTTCGACAAGATGCTCGCGGCGCGCAATTTCCAGAGCGGCCTGCAGACCTTGAGGCAGGTCGAGTTCGCCCTGTTCGACATGCTGATCCACACCCGGGCCGAGGGCCTGTCGATCACCGGCGTGCTCGACACGCTGGACGCCGTGCGCCGCGAGGTGGCCCTGCTGATCCCGCCGGCCTGGCAGCGTTTCCCGCATGCGTTCTCGCACCTGTTCGCCGGCGGCTACGGCGCCGGGTACTACAGCTACAAATGGGCCGAGGTCCTGTCGGCCGACGCCTTCGCGGCCTTCGAGGAGGCCGCGGCCCCGGGCCCGGACGGGCAGCGCGACGTGTTCGATCCGGCGACCTGCCGGCGCTATCTCGACGAGATCATCGCCGTGGGCGGATCACGCCCCGCGGCCGAGTCCTTCGAGGCCTTCCGCGGCCGCCCGCCCACCATCGACGCGCTGCTGCGCCACAGCGGCCTGGTGACGGCATGAGACCGGCCATCCGACGCCTGCTGGCCCGCTGCGCCGCCGCGCTCTGCCTGTCGATCGCGGGGCTGGCCACGGCGGCGGCCGCGGTCCATCCGGTGCGCGGCTTCCTCCCCGACCTCCGGTTCACGCTGCAGGGCGCGGGCGGGGCGACCATCACGCAGGACGATTTTTCCGGCAAGGTCGTGCTGATGTTCTTTGGCTACGCGAGCTGCCCCGACATCTGCCCCACCACCATGGCGCAACTGGCCCAGGTGACCGAGGCCCTCGGGCAGCAGGCCGACCAGGTCCGGATCCTCTTCGTCAGCGTCGACCCGCACCGGGACACGCCCGACATCCTCCAGGCCTACGTCGACCAGTTCGATCCCCACGCCATCGGCCTGACCGGCAGCGAATCGGCCATCGCCGACCTCGCGCGCCGCTATCGCGTGGCCTACCAGATCGAGAAGCCCTCCCCCGCGTCGCCGGGCCAGTACGAGGTCTCGCACAGCCGCGGGATCTACTGCTTCGACCAGCAGGGCCGCGCGCGCTGGCTGGCCTCGGACAGCGAATCCCAGGACGAGCTGCTCGCCGCCTTGCGGCCCTTGCTGCGCTAGCAGCCAGGGCCCTGCCAGGGCCCCGCCTGCGCTTGCGAAACCCCGCGAATGCGTGGCCGCCCGAGGATGGCGCCATGCAGCCCCCGCGGGCAATGCCGCGCCGCCCGCCGTCGGCGGGGCGCGACACTGGATCTCAGGCCGCGCGCACCTCGTAGCCGGCCTCGCGAATGGCGGCCTCGATCGCCGCGGCGTCGCCCTCGCCCTCGACGGTCACCCGATGGGCGGCCAGGTCGGCGCGGACCTCCGCGCCCGGCGAACGTTCCCGCACCGCGCGGGTGATGGTCTGGACGCAATGGTTGCAGCTCATGTCGGATACGATGAATTCGGCTTTCATGGAATGCGGGCTCCGGTTTCCGGGAGGCCGGCGCGGCCCCCGACGATGCCGGCATCATACCCCTTGACACCATGGCAAGGTCCAGCGTTCGGCAAGCGCCCGATCCCCACTTGACCTTACCATGAGGTCAAGCTTCATCATACAATCGTCTCATCATCCGGAGCTTCCACCATGAAGACGACCCTGGCGCCCAGCGAAATCGACCTGGCCATCGAGGGCATGACCTGCGCGTCCTGCGTGCGCCGCGTCGAGACGGCGCTCGCCGCGGTGCCCGGCGTGGGCTCGGCCCAGGTCAACCTCGCCACCCGCCGGGCGCACGTCCGGCTCGCCGACCCCGCCACCGCGCGGGACGCCCTGATCGAGGCGGTGCGCAAGCGCGGCTACGAGGCGCGCGCCATCGCCCCGAGCGCGGCCGAGGACCCCGAGGCGGCCGAGGCCGAGATCCACGAGGCGCGCCGCGCCTTCATCGCCGCCCTGGTGCTGACGCTGCCCGTATTCCTGGTCGAGATGGGCGGCCACCTGGTGCCGGCCCTGCACCATGCGATCGCCTCGGCGATCGACGCGCGCGCCCTGGCCTGGTTCGAGCTCGCGCTGACCACGGCGGTACTGGCCTGGCCGGGGCGCCAGTTCTTCGTCCGGGGCCTGCGCGCCCTGTGGCACCTGGGGCCCGAGATGAACACCCTGGTCGCGCTCGGCGCGGGCAGCGCCTGGCTGTATTCGGTGGTGGTCACGGTCGCGCCGCACTGGCTGCCGGAAGGCTCCCGCAACCTGTATTTCGAGGCGGCGGCCGTGGTCGCCACCCTGATCCTGCTGGGGCGCTGGCTCGAGGCGCGCGCCAAGGGCCGGGCCGGGTCGGCGATCCGGCGGCTGCTGGACCTGAGCCCGCGCACCGCCCAGGTCCTGCGCGACGGCCAATGGGTCGAGCTGCCCATCGAGGCCCTGGCCGCGGGCGACGCCATCCGGGTGCGCCCCGGCGAAAAGATCCCGGTCGACGGCATCGTGACCGAAGGCGAATCCTGGATCGACGAGTCCATGATCACGGGCGAGCCGATGCCCGCCACCCGGGGCGCCGGGGATCCGGTGGTCGGCGGCACGCTGAACACCCGGGGCAGCCTGGTCCTGCGGGCGACCCAGGTCGGCCAGGACACGGTGCTGGCGAACATCATCCGCATGGTTCGGGAGGCCCAGGGCGACAAGCTGCCGATCCAGAGCCTGGTGGACCGCGTCACGGGCTGGTTCGTGCCCATGGTCATGCTGCTGGCGGCCGCCACCTTCGCGGCCTGGTACGCCCTGGGTCCCGAGCCGCGCCTGGCCCACGCCCTGGTCGGCGCGGTCGCCGTCCTGATCATCGCCTGCCCGTGCGCCATGGGGCTGGCCACGCCCATCTCGATCATGGTGGCCACGGGCCGGGCGGCCGACCTCGGGATCATCTTCCGCCAGGGCGAGGCCCTGCAGCGCCTGCGCAACGCCCGCGTGGTCGCGTTCGACAAGACCGGCACCCTCACCCTGGGCAAGCCCACGCTGACCGACCTGCTGGTGGACGCCCCGCTCGAGCGCGCGCGCGTCCTGTCTGACCTGGCGGCCGTGCAAGCCGGCTCCGAGCACCCCATCGCGCACGCCGTCGTCCAGGCTGCCCAGGCGCAGGGCCTCGAGATACCGCCCGCCGACGCCTTCGAGGCGATCTCGGGCGCGGGCGTGCGCGCCCGCGTCTCGGGCCACGACTACGTGCTGGGCGCCGCCCGCCTGATGGCCGAACTGGGCTTCGCCGTCGACCCCGCGCACTCGGCGGGCGCCGAGGCCCTCGCGCGCGCGGGCAAGACCCCCGTGCACATCGGGCGCGACGGCGCGACCATCGGCGTGTTCGCCGTGGCCGACGAGATCAAGCCCTCGGCCAGGGCGGCGCTGGGCGCGCTGCGGGCCATGGGGCTGAAGACCGCGATGATCACCGGCGACGATGCGCTGACCGCCCGCGCGGTGGCGGCCGAGCTGGGCATCGACGAGGTCCACGCCCGGACCTTGCCCGGGCACAAGGTCGAGCGGCTGGAGGCCCTGCGCCAGGCGCACGGCCCCGTGGCCTTCGTCGGCGACGGCATCAACGACGCGCCGGCCCTGGCGGCCGCCGACGTCGGCCTGGCGATCGGCCAGGGCACCGACGTGGCCATCGAATCCGCCGCCGTGGTGCTGATGAACGACGACCTGGGCACCGTCGCGCGGGCGGCCGCCCTGTCCCGTGCGGCCATGCGGAACATCGCCCAGAACCTGTTCTGGGCCTTCGCCTACAACGTGGCCCTCATCCCGGTGGCCGCCGGGGCGCTGTACCCCGCCCTCGGGGTGCAGCTCTCGCCCATGCTGGGCGCGGCCGCGATGGCGCTCTCCAGCGTGTTCGTGGTCACCAACGCCCTGCGCCTGAAATGGCTGCGGCTGCCCGCCACCTCTTTCGGGAGCCGATGACATGCATACGATCGGGCAAGCCGCCGAACGCAGCGGGCTGACGCCCAAGATGATCCGCTACTACGAGAGCCTGGGCCTGTTCGCCCCGAGCGGGCGCAGCGCCGCCGGCTATCGCCAGTACGACGAGCGCGACCTGCACGCCCTGCGCTTCATCCGCAGCGCGCGCGACCTGGGCTTTTCCCTCGAGCAGATCGCCGAGCTGACCGCCCTGTGGCGCGACAAGGACCGCTCGAGCGCCGAGGTCAAGCGCCTGGCGCTGGATCACATCGACGCGCTCGAGCGCAAGGCGGCCACGCTGCAGCGCATGGCCGACACCTTGAAGACCCTCGCCCGCCACTGCCACGGCGACTCGCGCCCCGATTGCCCCATCCTCGAGGGGATCGAGACTCAGGGGGAGATCGGGACTCGGGCAGGGATCGAGACCCAGGCGAACGTCGAGACCCCGGCCGGAATCGGGACTCGGGCGGGCATCGAATCTCAGGCGGCGTGCCACTCCGAGACGAAATCGCGGTAGTCGGGGCGCTCGGCGGGCTCGACCGGGTCGATGGGCGTGCCGATCGACAGGTAGCCCATGAAGCGGTAGTCCAGCGCATCGAAGCCGAGGGCCTCGCCCACTCCGTCGATGTAGGTGCCCACGCCGGTGCTCCAGAACGCGCCCAGGCCCAGGGCGTGCGCGGCATTGAGCATATTGCCCACCGCCGTGCCGGTCGCCAGCATCCGTTCGTCGTCGGGAATGCGCCCCTCGGTGTCCAGGGCGCAGGCGATGGCGACGACCAGCGGCACGCGCGACAGCCATTTCCTGGCGTTGGCCACCTTCGGCTCGGGCAGCGGCGTGCCCGCGGCCTCGCCCGCCCGCACCGCGAGGTCCACCAGCGCCGGCACGTCGGCGCCGCGCACCAGGGCGAAACGCCAGGGCCGCACCGCGCCATGGTCGGGGGCGCACATGGCGGCGCGCAGGATCAGGTCGAGCTGCTCGTCCGTCGGGCCGGGCGCCTGCACGAACTTGATGGAACGGCGCGACAGCAGGGTCTTCAGGGTATCGGGGATCATGAATCGGTCCTCGTTCGGTGGGGTGCCGCGCTCACGCGCGGGCGGCGGTCACCATCAGCGCCTTCATCCGGCGTATGGCGGGTTCCCAGCCATCGAACACCGCCTGGGCGACGATCGCATGGCCGATGTTGAGTTCGGAAATGCCGGGCAGGGCCGCGATGGGAACGACGTTGCCGTAATGCAGGCCATGGCCGGCATTGATCCGCAGGCCCTGGCGCAGGCCCTCGGCGATGGCGGCCCGCAGGCGCTGGAACTGGGCCTCGCGCTCGACGCCCTCGGGGGCGTCGGCATAGGCCCCCGTATGCAGCTCGACGATGCGCGCGCCCGCGCGCGCGGCGGCGTCGATCTGCGCGGCCTCGGGGTCGATGAACAGCGACACGCGGATTCCCGCCTCGGCCAGCCGGTCGACCGCGGCGCGCACCGCCTCGAAATGCCCCAGCACGTCCAGCCCGCCCTCGGTCGTGAGCTCGTGGCGGTTCTCGGGCACCAGGCAGACGTCATCGGGGCGCACGCGACACGCGATGTCCAGCATTTCGGGCGTGATCGCGCATTCGAGATTCATGCGCGTGCGCAGCACCGGGCGTATCGCCCAGACGTCGGCGTCCTGGATGTGGCGGCGATCCTCGCGCAGGTGCAGGGTGATGAGGTCGGCGCCCGCATCCTCGGCGCGCAGGGCCGCCTCCACGGGATCCGGATAGCGCGTCATGCGCTGCTGGCGCAGGGTGGCGACGTGATCGATGTTGACGCCCAGTTCCATCATGAGGCCCTCCCCGGGCTGGGCGCGGTCCCGCCCTGGACTGCAGCCTCGCCCCGCACCCCGGTCTCGCCCTGGCCCACGGCTGGGGCCCGACCCTGGGATGGGGCCTCGGCCCGCGATTGGGCCTGGCTCCGGGCCGGCGTCTGGCCCTGGGCCGGCGCCTGGGCCTGGGCCTGGGCCTGGGCCTGGGCCTGGGCCGGCGTCTCCTGCCAGCCGCCGCCCAGCGCCTTGTAGAGCTCGACGCGGTTGAACAGCGCGTCGGTGCCGAGCTGGATGAAGGCCTGCTGGATGCCGTAGAGGTTGACCTCGGCGGTCTGGACCTGCAGGAAGCTGTCGACGCCGGTCTCGTAGCGCAGCTTCGAGAGGTCCAGCGTCTTGATCGCCGAAGCCTCGGTCTCGCGCAGGGCGTCGAGCTGCCGGGCGTACGTGGCCTCGCCCGCCAGCGCGTCGGCCACCTCGCGGAACGCCGTCTGGATGGTCTTTTCGTAGGTCGAGACGGCGATGTTCTTGCGCGCCTCGGCCAGGTCCAGGTTGCCCTTCACGCCGCCCGCGAACAGGGGCATCTGGATCTGCGGCGAGAATTGCCAATACCGGTGGCTGCCGCCGAACAGCGCGCCGAGCTCGGGGCTGGCGAAGCCCAGCAGGCCGGTGATGGTGATGTTGGGGAAGAACGCCGCGCGGGCGGCGCCGATCTGGGCGTTGGCGGCCCTGAGCGCGTGCTCGGCGCCGATGATGTCGGGGCGCCGGTCCAGCAACTGCGAAGGCAGGCCCGCGGGGACGGAGGCGAGCAACTGGTCGCGTCCGAAGACGGCCGCCGGCGGGAGGTCGGCCGGGATCGGCGCGCCCAGGATGAGCTGCAGGGCATTGACGGCCTGCGCCGCCTGGCGCTCGGTGGCGATCAGGTCCGCCCTGACCGTGTCGCGCTGCCCGCGGGCTTGCGAAAGGTCGAGCTCGGAGGCCACGCCCAGGTCGAAGCGCGCCTGCACCAGCCGCAGCGAGCCTTCGCGGGCCTGGAGGGTCTTTTCCATCAGGGCGTGCAGCTCGTCGGCCGCGCGCAGCCGGAAATAGGCCTCGGCGGTCTGGGCGATGAGATTGATCTGCACCGTGCGCCGCGCCTGCTCGGTCGACAGGTACTGCTCGTAGGCCGCCTCGCTGAGGTTGCGCACCCGGCCAAAGAAATCCAGCTCGAACGCGGTCATGCCGATGCCGGCGATATAGCCGCGGCTGACCGAGGGCGAATCCGCGCCGCCGTTGCGCATGTCGGGCGGATTGCGCGTGCTCTGGCCCGAGCCCAGCAGGCCGATGGTCGGCAGCCGGTCGCTGGAGGTGATGCCGTACTGCGCCCTCGCCTCCTCGATGCGGTCGACGGCGATGCGCAGGTCGCGATTGTTGTCCAGGGCGAGCCGGATCAGGGCGCGCAGCCGCTCGTCCTGGAAGAATGTCTGCCAGTCCGGCGGCATCGGAGCGCTGGTCTGCGCGTCGGCACCCGGAAAGTGCCCGGGCACCGGCGCGGCGGGCCGCTCGTAGGTCGGCGCGAGCGAGCAGGCCCCGAGCGCCAGGCTCAGCCCTGCGGCCAGCAGCAGGCGCGCAGGGCGAGGCCCGGCCGCGTGGCGGGGGCCGCTCGCGGCGGCATGGCGGCCGTCCACTGTGGCGCGCGGGCCGTCCGCCGTGGCGCGGCGGATGCCGCTCGCGGCGGCTTCTTGGAGGGGGCCGCTCATGACGATTCTCCCCGGCGGGCGTCCTGCGCCTTGTCTTCCGCGTGCGATGGAATGTGCGGGGCCTGGTGGCCCAGAAGCTTAGGCTTGGTCTTGAACACTTTCAGAATCACCACAAAGAAGGTCGGCACGAAAATCACGGCCAGCGGCGTCGCCGCGAGCATGCCGCCCAGCACGCCGAGGCCCACGGCGTTCTGGCTCGCGGCGCCCGCGCCATTGGCGAGCACCAGGGGCAGCACCCCCAGGATGAAGGCGAAGGAGGTCATCAGGATGGGCCGGAAACGCAGGCGGGCCGCCTCGATGGCGGACTCCATGAGGCCCGCGCCGCTCGCGTACAGGTCCTTGGCGAATTCGACGATCAGGATCGCGTTCTTGGCCGACAGGCCGATCACCGTCACCATTCCCACCTGGAAATACACGTCGTTGGCCTTGCCCATCAGGCTGCTGAGCAGCACGGCGCCCAGCATCCCCAGCGGCACCGCCAGCATGACCGACAGGGGGATGGCCCAGCTCTCGTAGAGCGCGGCCAGCACCATGAACACCACGAGGACCGACAGGCCCAGCAGGATCGCGGTCTGGTTGCCCGCCTGGATTTCCTGATAGGACAGGCCCGTCCATTCATAGCCCAGGCCCGGGGGTAGCTGGGTGATCAGGCGCTCCATCTCGGCCATGGCCTCGCCCGTGGAGTAGCCCGGCGCGGCCGAGCCCCCGATCCGCACGGATTCGTAGCCGTTGTAGCGGACCACCTGGACCGGGCCCCGCGACCATTCCATCGACACGAAGGAGGACAGCGGCACCATGTCGCCCTGGTTGTTGCGGGCGTTGAGCTTGAGGATGTCGTCGGGGTTCATGCGCCCCTCGGCGTCGGCCTGCACCCAGATGTTCTGCACCCAGCCCGTATTGGTGAACTTGCCCACGTAGGCCGAGCCCAGGGCGGTGGACAGGACCTGCGCGGCCTCCGAGAAGTCCACGCCCAGCGCCGCCGCCTTGTCGCGGTCGATGGTGATCCTGAGCTGCGGGCCCTCGCCCAGGCCGGTCACCCGGGCGCCGGTCACGATCGAGCTCTGGGAGGCGAGCTGCAGCAACTGCTGCGTGGCGGCCATCAGGGCATCGTGCCCGACGCCGCCGCGATCCTCCAGCCGCAGGTCGAAGCCCGAGGCGTTGCCCAGCGACGAGATCGCCGGCGGGACGATGGAGAACACCATGGCGTCGGGGATGCCGAAGAGCAGCCTGCCCATGGCGGCGCCCGAGATCGCCTGCGCCGAATCGCCCGGGCCCTTGCGCTCGGAGAAATCCTTGAGCGGCACGAAGGCGATGGCGGAGTTCAGGCCGTTGCCATTGAAGCTGAAGCCCTGCACGGTCACGATGTTGGCCACCTGGGGCAGCTTCTGGAAATACCCCTCGACCTGCTGGATGACCTCGATCGTCCGGTTGGCCGTCGAGCCGGCCGGCAGCTCGATGTTGGCGATCACGTAGCCCTGGTCCTCCTCGGGCAGGAAGGAAGTCGGCAGGCGCATGTACATCCACGCCATGACGCCGGCCAGGACGGCGAAGACGAGCATCATGCGCAGCCCGCGCTTGAGGCTGCGGCCGACCCAGCCCGTGTAGCCCCGGGTCGTGCGGTCGAACGAGCGGTTGAACCAGCCGAAGAAGCCCCCCTTGGCCTCGTGGCTGCCCTTGGGGATGGGCTTGAGGATGGTCGCGCACAGGGCCGGGGTGAAGGTGAGCGCCAGCAGGGCCGAGAACAGGATGGACACCGCCATGGCGACCGCGAACTGGCGATAGATGATGCCCACGGAGCCCGACATGAAGGCGAGCGGCAGGAACACCGTGGTGAGCACCAGCGTGATGCCGACGATGGCGCCGCTGATCTGCGGCATGGCCTTCTTGGTGGCCTCGCGAGGCGGCAGGCCCTCCTCGACCATGATGCGCTCGACGTTCTCGACCACCACGATGGCGTCGTCCACCAGGATCCCGATGGCCAGGACCATGGCGAACATCGTCAGCACGTTGATCGAGAAGCCCAGCCCCAGCATCACGGCGAACGCCCCCATGATGGCGACCGGCACCACCAGGGCCGGGATCAGGGTGTAGCGCACGTTCTGCAGGAACAGGAACATCACGATGAACACCAGGACCATCGCCTCGAACAGCGTGTGGACCACCTGCTCGATCGAGATCTCGACGTAGGGCGAGGTGTCGTAGGGAATGGCGTAGGTGATGTTGTCGGGGAAGAATGCCGAGAGCTCGGAGAGCTTGGCCTTGACCAGTTTCGCGGTCTCGAGCGCGTTGGCGGTCGGCGTGAGCGAGATGGCGAAGGCGGCGGTCGGCTTGCCGTTCAGGCGGGCCCCGAACTGGTAGCTGTCCGAGCCCAGCTCGACGCGCGCCACGTCCCGGATGCGCACGGTCGAGCCGTCCGGATTGGCGCGCAGCACGATGGCGCCGAACTCCTCGGGCGTCGAGAGCTCGCCGTTGACGACCAGCGGCGCGGTGACCCGCTGGTCGCCGGGATTGGGCGGCGCGCCCAGCATGCCGCCCGAGATGACCAGGTTCTGGCGCGAGATCGCGGCGCTCAGGTCGGCCATGCTGATCTTGTAGCCGACCAGCTTTTGCGGATCCACCCAGACGCGCATCGCGCGCGCGGAAGCAAAGAGCTGGAACTTGCCCACGCCCTTGACCCGGGAGACCGGATTCTGCAGGTTGCGCGTGATGTAGTCGGCGAGCTCGACGTCAGACATCGAGCCGTCCTTGGACGACACCGTGACCACCAGCAGGAAGCCGGAATTCGACTGGCTGACCTTGAGGCCCTGCTGCATCACCGCGGCGGGCAGCTTGGCGGTGACGTTCGAGATGCGGTTCTGGACGTCGACCTGCGCCATGTCGGGGTCGGTGCCCGGCTCGAAGGTCACGCTGATCTCGGACGAGCCGTTCGAATCGCTGACCGATTCATAATAGAGCAGGCCCTTGGCGCCGTTGAGCTCGTTTTCGATCACGCTCGCCACCGTGGTGGCGACCTCGCTCGCCGAGGCGCCCGGATAGGTGGCCTGCACGGATATGGTCGGAGGAGCCACCTCGGGGTACTGGGAAACCGGCATGTTGGGGATCGCCAGTATGCCGGCGAGCGCGATGCCCAGCGCAACCACCCAGGCGAAGATCGGTCGATCAATGAAAAACTGTGGCATGAGAACTCGCTAAGAATCCAGGTTGGTGTCGCGCATGCGTCAGCGTGGCCGTCAACCCGCCTTGCCCTCGCCCTGTCCCGCCGCGGCCGGCGGCTGGCCTTGGGCGCCCGCCGCCGAACCCTGGCCCTGCTGGCCTTGGGCGCCCGCCGCCGAACCCTGGCCCTTCCAGGGCATGGCCTGCACCGGCGCGCCCGGACGGATCTTCTGGAAGCCCTCGACCACCACCTGATCGCCCGCCGACAGGCCGCGGTAGATGATGTAGCCGCCGTTGAAGCGCGGGCCCACCGACACCGGCACGAACACCGCCTTGCCGTCCTTGACCAGCACCAGGTTGCTGTTGCCGTCGCCGCCCCGCTGGATCGCCTGCGCCGGCACCACCAGGGCCCGCTCGTCGACGCCCTGGGTCAGGCGCACGCGCACGTACATCCCCGGCAGCAGGAGCTGCTCGGGATTGGGGAACAGCGCGCGCAGGTTGACCTGGCTGGTGCCGGGATCGACCGTGACGCCGGAGAACAGCAGCTTGCCGTCCTGCTTGTAGAGGCTGCCGTCCTCGAGCAGCACCTGGGCGGGCGCGTCGCCGTTGGCGTCGGGCTTGAGCGCGCCCTCGGCGATCCGCCGCCGCATGTCGGAGAGCTCGGTCGTGGACTGCGTGATGTCGACGTACACCTGGTCGAGGCGCTGCACCGTGGCCATGTGCGTGGCCGAGGAGGCGCTCACCAGCGCGCCGACCGTCACCAGCGACTTGCCGATGGTGCCGTCGATGGGCGAGGTCACGCGGGTGTAGCCGAGGTCGATCTCGGCCGATTCGAGGGCCGCCTTGGCGGCGGCGACGGCGGCGGCGGACTGGTCCGCCTGCGCCACCGCGTTGTCGTAGTCCTGCTGGCTGATCGCGTGTTCCTTGATCAGGCGGGCATAGCGCTGGGCCAGCAGCCTGGCGGTCTTGGCCGTGGCCTCGGCGCTCTGGAGCTGGGCGGAGGCCCGGTCGCGCGCCGCCTTGTAGGGCGCCGGATCGATGGTGAACAGCAACTGCCCCGCCTTGACCCTGGAGCCCTGCTCGAATTCTATGTCCTGGACGATCCCGGTGACGCGGGCGCGGATCTCGGCATCCTCGATCGCCTGCACCCGGCCGGGAAGCTCTGTATATACGGTGGTCGGCGCCGGCTGCACCTGGATGGTGCTGACCGGGACCTTCATGCCTTGCATGCCTTCCTGGGGCTTTTCACCGCATGCCGTAAGGGCGAGGGCCAGCGCGAACAGAACCGGCCATGAAACCCGTCCCGGGCGCGATTGCAAAAAGGCCATTGAAGAAGCTCCTGAGGTTAAGTGTTCCGCGAGGAATGGACGAAGGAAAGGAGGGAAGCAGACACCGGCCGGAGAGCCGCCGGGCGCAAGGCCCGCCGCCCGGCAAGGCAAGCAAAGAGTATAAGGTCAAACGCTTTCACCCAAAAGACGATGGGGCCGCGCGCCGTCATGGCTGGCCGTCCGCCGCGAGAGGGCCCGCGAAGCGCTCGACCAGCACGGCCACGCGCTTGCGCAGCTCGTCGGCCGGGGGCCGGTCGCCCAACTGCCCCTCGAGCGCCATCAGGAAGACCCGGGACGCGAGCGCGTCCCCGAGGATCGCATCGATGCACCGCAGGACGTCGGTCCGCTGCTGCGCGGCCACGTCGGGGCTGAGGCGCGAGCACACGTCCTGGAACTCGCTCGCCATCGGAGCGGCGGCCATCTCGACCCAGGGCCTGAGCAGGACCGCCTGGCACACCCCCGCCAGCCGCTCGGCCCGCGAGCCCGGGGCCTCGGCCGCGCGCCGGGCCTCGGGCAGGCCCGACATCAGCAAGTCCTCGAAGACGCGGACGAAGAGATGCTCTTTGTCCTTGAAGGAGCGGTACAGCAGGCTGCGCGAGATCCCCGCCCGGCGAGCGATGTCCTCGAGAGAGGTCTTCGAGAACCCGAAATTCAGGAAACACCAGCGCGCGGCCTCGAGAATCTGGGTGTCTCGGGCGGCGGCGGCATCCTTGCTGAGCTTGGCCGACATGGAGGATGGATGGACAAAAAGCCATTTTGACAATTGAGACATTTTTTGTCAATGAGAAAATCCAGCCTTTCCCGCGGCAGGCAAGCGGCCCGGCCCCGGGCCGGACACGCGGCCCGGGGCCGGGCCCGCTCACCCCAGCAACAGCGTGTCGTCCGCGATGGTCTCGCCGCGCACGCGCTCGAACATGGCCAGCAGGTCGGGCACGTCCAGCCCGCGCCGCGCCTCGCCCTGCACGTCCAGCACCACCCGTCCCTGGTGCAGCATGACGGTCCGGTCGCCCACGTCCAGGGCCTGGCGCATGCTGTGGGTCACCATCATGGTGGTCAGCCGGTGCTCGGACACCACGCGGGCCGTGAGTTCGAGCACGAACTGCGCGGTGCGGGGGTCGAGCGCGGCGGTGTGCTCGTCGAGCAGCAGGATGCGCGAGGGCCGCAGCGCGGCCATCAGCAGGCTGACCGCCTGGCGCTGGCCGCCCGACAGCAGCCCGATGCGATCGGTGAGGCGGCCCTCGAGGCCCAGGCCCAGCATGGCCAGCCGCTCGCGAAAGAGGTCCCGCATCTCGGCGCGCACGGCGCTGCGCAGGCTGCGGAACTGGCCGCGGCCGAAGGCGAGCGACATGTTTTCCTCGATGGTGAGGTTTTCACAGGTGCCGGCCATGGGATCCTGGAACACCCGCGCGACCTTGCGGGCCCGCGTCCAGACCGGCTGGCGCGTGACATCCTCGCCGTCGAGCAGGATGGCGCCCTCGTCCACCCCCTGCTCGCCCGAGATCGCGTTGAGGAAGGTCGATTTCCCGGCGCCGTTGGAGCCGATCACGGTGACGAACTGGCCGGCCGGGATGTCCAGCGACATGCCGCGCAGGGCGCGGGTCTCGATGGGCGTGCCGGCGTTGAAGGTGACGTGCAGATTGCGTGCGCTCAGCATGGCCTCAGGCCCCCTTCCTGCGCAGGCGCTGCTTGAGCAGCGGGATCACCAGGGCCACCGTCACCAGCACGGCGGTGACCAGGTTCAGGTCCTGGGCCTTCAGGCCGATGAAATCGGCGTTCAGCGCCAGCGCGATGAAGAAGCGGTAGATGACCGCGCCCACGACGACCGCCAGGGTCGCCACCACCAGCCGGCGCGAGGGCATGATGCTCTCGCCGACGATCACCGCGGCCAGGCCGATGACGATGGTGCCGATGCCCATCGAGATGTCGGCGCCGCCCTGCGACTGCGCGAACAGCGCGCCGGCCAAGCCGCAGAGGGCGTTGGAGATCGCCATGCCCAGGAGGATCATGCCCCCCGTCGCGATGCCCTGCGAGCGCGCCATGCGCGGATTCGAGCCGGTCGCCCGCATCGCCAGCCCGATCTGGGTGGCGAAGAACCAGTCCAGCAGCAGCTTGACCGCCACCACCAGGGCAAGGAGGATGAGCGGCCGGGCGACGTAGTCGTCGAGCCCCTCGGGCTGCAGCACCGTGAAGACCGTCGGATCGTTGATCAGGGGCACGTTGGGCGCGTCCATCACGCGCAGGTTGATCGAGTACAGCGCGATCATCATCAGGATGCTGGCGAGCAGGTCCATGATCCTGAGGCTGACGTTCAGCCATCCCGTGACCATGCCGGCGAGACCGGCGGCGAGCGTGGCGCAGGCCGTGGCGAGGAAGGGATCCATGCCGTGGTGGATCAGGATGGCGGCGGTCGCGCCGCCCAGCGGAAAGCTGCCGTCGACGGTCAGGTCGGGAAAATTGAGGATGCGGAACGAGATCAGCACGCCCAGGGCCACCAGACCGAAGATCAGTCCGATTTCGAGGGCGCCCCATACGGAATAGATGGACATGTCGGCCGGGGGAGGTTGAAAGCGGGCGGGCCGCCCGCCGGGCGGCCCGCCCCGAGAGGCCCTGCGGGGGCGGTTACTCGACGACCTTGGTCGCGGACTTGATCAGCGCGTCCGACAGCGTCACGCCCTGTCGCTTGGCGGCGCCGGGATTGACGTAGAGCTCGAGCTTGTCGCTGGTCTGGGAGGCGATGTCGCCGGGCTTGTCGCCCTTGAGGATGCGGATCACGACCTTGCCGGTCTGCAGGCCCAGGTCGTGGTAGTTGACGCCCAGCGCGGCGATCGCGCCCCGCTTGACGCTGTCGGTGTCCGAGGCGATGAGCGGGATCTTGGCGGAGTCTCCCACCTTGACGAGGGACTCGTAGGCCGACACGACGTTGTTGTCGGTGTTGGTGTAGATGGCGTCCACCTTGCCCACCAGGCTGCGCGCGGCCGCCCCGACGTCGACCGTGCGCGCGGCCGAGGCCTCGACCAGCGTCATCCCGGCCTTGGGCAACAACTCGCGCATGCGCTTGACCACCACGACCGAGTTGGCCTCGCCGGGGTTGTAGACCATGCCGATCTTCTTGGCGTTGGGCACGACCTTTTGTATGAGCTCGACCTGCTTTTCCAGGGACAGCGCATCGGACACGCCGGTGACGTTGGTGCCCGAGGGATCCATCGAGCTCACGAGCTGGGCGGCCACCGGATCGGTCACCGCCGAATACACCACGGGGATGGTCTTGGTCGCCGCCACCACCGCCTGCGCCGAGGGCGTGGCGATCGCCACGATCACGTCGGGCTTGTCGCCGACGAACTTGCGGGCGATCTGGGCGGCGATCGCGGTATTGCCCTGCGCGGTCTGGAACTGCCACTTGAGGCCCTTGGCCTCGGTATAGCCCGCCGCCGCAAGCGCCTCATGGACGCCGTCCTTGATCGAGTCGAGCGCCGGATGCTCGACGATCGAGGTGACCGCCACCGATTGGGCGAAGACGGCAGGCGCGGCCAGCATGCCCGCGATCGCGGCCAGGCCGGCGAACCTGCGGATGGAAAGGTTCAACGTCATGGGGAAGCTCCTGTCGATGGATCCGGACTCATATTCTAACGTGCCCGGCCGCGTTCCAGCCCTCGTCCGAGAGCAGGACCCGCACCCATCGCGTGCACGGCAGGCCGCAGGCCTGCTCGAGCTCGGCGGCCCGGTCCAGCAGCGCCTGGCAGCTCACCTCCAGCGCCGGGCCCTTGAAGGCGAGGACCACGACGTTGCCCTCGTCGACCTCGGGCAGGCGCAGCACGCGCCCGCCGAAGGCCTCGGAGATGTGCCGCATGTTGCGCGCATAGCTCTCGTGGCGGCCGAAGAGATTCACGGCCATGATTCCCGTCCCGGCCAGCGCCCGATGGCAATCCTGGTAGAAGGACAGGCTGTCGCACACCGGGCCCTGGGCCTGCGCGTCGTACAGATCGACCATCAGGGCGAGGTAGCGGTCGGCCTGGCCGGGGCTGGCGATCCAGCCCAGCGCATCCTCGTGGTCGATCGCGGAACGCGCGGCGCCCGGCAGGCGAAAGAACGCGCGGCACATCGCCGTCACCAGGGGATTGCGCTCGACCGTGCGCACGCGCGCGGGCGTGTGCGCGAGCGTGAAGCGCAGCAGCGAGCCCGCGCCCAGGCCGAGGATCCCCACCTCGTCCTGCGCGCGCGGGGCGAGGAACATCAGCCACGCCATCATCTGCTGGGTATAGGCCAGCACCAGCTCGGTGGGGCGCCCGATGCGCATCGCCCCCTGGATCCATTCCGAGCCGAAGTGCAGGTAGCGGATTCCCGATTCCTCGGAAAGCGTGGGGATGTCCGGCAGCGCCGCCCCACGCCCCGCCGATCGCCGCGCCACGATCAGAGGCGTTCGAAGATGGCCGCGATCCCCTGCCCGCCGCCGATGCACATGGTCACCAGCGCATAGCGCCCCTGGGTGCGCCGCAGCTCGTGCACGGCCTTGACGGTGAGGATGGCCCCGGTGGCGCCGATCGGATGGCCGAGGCTGATGCCGCTGCCGTTGGGATTGGTCTTTTCCGGATCCAGGCCCAGCTCGCGCGAAACCGCGCAGGCCTGGGCGGCGAAGGCCTCGTTGGCCTCGATCACGTCGATCTGGTCCAGCGACAGGCCCGCCCGCGCCAGGGCGCTGCGCGTGGCCGGCACGGGGCCGATGCCCATGTACTGCGGATCGACCCCCGCATGGGCGTAGGACACGAGCCGCGCCAGGGGCGCCAGGCCGCGTTCCCGCGCCGCGTCGGCGGTCGCCAGCAGCACCGCGGCCGCGCCGTCGTTGATCCCGGACGCGTTCCCCGCCGTGACCGTGCCGTTCTCCTTGGCGAAGACCGGCTTGAGCTTGGCGAAGCCCTCGGCCGAGACATCCGTGCGCACGTGCTCGTCCTGGTCGAACACCACCTCGCCCTTGCGCGTCTGCCGGACCACCGGCACGATCTGCTCGGCGAAGCGGCCCTCGGCCAGCGCGCGCGCCGCGCGCTGGTGCGACACCACCGCGAGGGCGTCCTGGTCCTCGCGGCTGATGCCGTACTTGCGGGCGACGTTCTCGGCGGTCACCCCCATGTGGTGGCGCTCGAAGGGATCGGACAGCGCGCCCACCATCATGTCGACCAGGCGGTCGTCGCCCATGCGCGCGCCCCAGCGGTGGGCCGTCGACGCATAGGGCGCGCGGCTCATGTTTTCGGCGCCCGCGCCGATCGCGATGTCCGCGTCGCCCAATCGCAGCGCCTGCGCCGCCGACACGATCGCCTGCAGGCCCGAGCCGCACAGGCGATTCACGTTGAAGGCCGGCGTCGAGATGCCGATCCCGCCGTCGATGGCGGCCACGCGCGAGAGGTACATGTCGCGCGGCTCGGTATTGATCACATGGCCGAACACGACGTGCCCCACGTCGGCGGCGGGCACGCCCCCGCGCTCGAGCACGGCGCGCACGACCGTGGCGCCCAGCTCGCACGGGGGCACGTCCTTGAGACCGCCCCCGAAATCCCCGATGGCGGTGCGGCAGGCCTGGATGATGACGACTTCTTTCATGATGGGTTCCCCCCAGTTGGACGACGTCCAACTATAGCAGCCCCAAAAAAGTCAGTCCCGCGGCGCGCCGCCGCGCACGCGCGGCGAGGCCGGGCGCTACCCCCCGATGCCGAGAGCCGCGATGCCGGCGCGGGCGATCTCGGCATCCTGCTCGGACTTCACGCCCGAAACGCCCACCGCGCCGATGACCTCGCCGTCGACCACGATGGGCACACCGCCTTCCAGCATGGCATGGAGGGGCACCGAAAGAAAGGACGTGCGCCCGCCGTTGATCATTTCCTCGTAGAGGCGCGATTCCCGACGGCCCAGCGCCGCCGTGCGGGCCTTGTTGGTGGCAATCTCGGAGGAAATGGGCGCGGCGCCGTCCAGCCGCAGCAGGCCCAGTTGATGGCCGCCTTCGTCGACCACCGCGATCACGACTTTCCAGCCCTGGCCCTGCGCGTGCTCGCTGGCGGCGGCAAGGATGGCACGGACGTCGTCGGCAAGCAGCATGTGTTTCGTCTTCATGGGAATCTCCTTGGAAAAATGGGTGCGATAACGGCTGCGCGTTCAGACCAGCCGGTACAACAGGGGACGCCCCTCCCGGAGGCGGCGGATATTTTCGAATTCGCGCGATCGGGCGGCGACATCGTTGGAGGCGACACCGCCCGCGATGTGCGGGCTCAGGATCACATTGGCCTGCGGGTGCTCGCGCGCCAGTGCCAGCAGCGGGCTGTCCAGCGGAGCCGGCTCGTAGACATAGCCGTCGCACGCCAGCCCGGCCAGATGGCCAGACAGCACCGCCGCTGCCACGTCGGCCTCTTTGAGTACCGTCGAGGCGCCCGTGGAAACGAGGAATGCCCCTTTCTTCATCCCGGCGATGAAAGCCGCATCGATGGACTCGCCCGCGCCTGGGCCATGCGGCCGCAGCAGGCAGAGGAAATCGCTGCGCGCCCGGATCCCGTCGAGGTCCGCATAGCCGATGGACAATGCGTCCTCGACGTCCTCGGGCAGGCGGTGACGCTTGTAATACAGTACTTTGCAACCGAAGCCTTGCAGGCGCCGGGCCACGTCGGCGCCGATTTCCCCCAGCCCGACGATGCCGACGGTGGATTCGGCGAGCGTACGGATGCCGCTGCGGCCCGTCCAGTTGTAGGCGAAGTAGTTCTCGTCGCATTTCCTGGGCTCGGCCCAGTCGCCGGGCTGCAGCATGGCATGAGCCGCCTCGCGATAAATCTTGGCGAGCGCCAGGATCTGCATCATGACGTGTTCGGAGACCAGCGTGCTCACCAGCAGGGGTGCGCGGCACACCGCAACGCCGGCGGCACGGGCGGCCTCGAGATCTATGTCGTGGGTGAACTGCCCCAGGCGCTGGATCAGGCGCAGCTTCCTGCCGGCCGCGATGATCCCGCCATCGATCGTGCCGCTGCGCTCGGAAATCAGCACGTCGGCATCGGCCACGCGCGACAGGATGGCTGCCCGGTCCGGCGATTCCAGCATGTCCACCTGCAGGAAGTCGGGGGCCGCCTGCAGGGCGATCTTCTGGTGGCGTGGGGCCCGGCTCGTCAAGAATAACGCCTTCAAATCATTTCTCCTCGATCCCGTGGCTTGCGACTTGCAAGGGGGGCCAGGCATAGGGCCCGAAAGCCTCCTCGTAGGCTTCCGCGATGGCCAGGAGCCGCAAGTCGGCGCCGAAGGGGCCCACGAGCTGGCAGCCGATCGGCAGGCCGGAGGCGGCCGGCGCGGCAGGCAGGTTGATGCCCGGCAGGCCGCCGGCGTTGACGAAGGGGGTAAAGACCGCGTGGCCGCGCGGCCCGGCCGCGATACCGTCGATGATGGCGGGATGGCTTTCCGCCTTGGGCCAGGATACGGCGGCGATCGAAGGTGTCAGGATGAAATCGTAGCGCTCGAACACCCGCGCCAGCTCCGCCCGCAATTCGCGCACGTCGGTGAGCAGTTGGACGTACGCGGTGGCCGCCGCCGCACGCCCCGATTCGACCATCGGCACCAAGGACGGCGCCATCAGCCGCGTATCGAGGCCCTGGCGGTCGACCAGCCATGCCAGCCCCACCGGACCGATCAGGTTCCAAATGGCATTGAGCCGTTCGACATCGAACGGCACCTCGCCGACTTCCACGTGATGGCCGAGCTGTTCCAGCAGCCTGGCGGCGCCTCTCGCGCTGCGGCGGATGTCCGGGTCGACCGGGAAGTCTCCGAAGGCTTCCACGAAAAGGATCCGGCAGCCCTTCCCCACCTCCGGCGTCTCGCCGCGCTGCGCATCGGTGAAGGCGAAGGACGAGCGGTCGAGCGGATCGCGCCGCGCCACGGCCGCCAGCACCGCGCGCAGGTCCGCCGGGGAACGGGCGATCACGCCAAGAGTCTCGAAATCGCCGAGGATCTGCGGCAACCCGTCGACCCGGCTGACAAAGCCGGGGCTGGGCTTGAGGCCGTACAGGCCCGTATGCGCGCAGGGCCGGCGAATGGAGCCGCCGCCATCGGTGGCCATCGCGGCCACGCCGATACCGCTGGCGACAGCCGCCACCGCGCCGCCGCTGGAGCCGCCAGGCGTCAATTCAGGATTCCAGGGATTGCCGGTGGCGCCAAAGAGCAGATTGTCCGTATACCCCTGCAAGGTGAATTCGGGCACATTGGTCTTGCCGAGGATCCCGGCGCCGGCCTCGCGCAGATGGGCGACGGGCGATTCATCGCGCGCGGGCACGTAATCGGCATACGTGCGGCTGCCCCAGGTGCAGCGCAGGCCACGCACGGGAATGTTGTCCTTGACGGTGACGAAGATGCCGTCAAGGGCGCCCGCCGGCGTGCCCGCACGCCATCGTCGGGTGCTCAGGCGGGCGAGGCCGCGCACTTCGGCCTCGTTGTGCGTGATCACGGCGTTGAGCGCCGGATTCACCTGCGCCAGGCGATCGAGCATGCTCTGGAGCACGTCCTCCGGTGTGAACCGGGCGTCGCGGTAGCCGCGCAAGGTCTCGGCGATGCCTAGCTTCCACAATTCCATGTCAATCCACTTTGGGGTTGTCGATATAGGCGATCACGTCGAACTCGACCAGCAATTCCGGCATGCCGAAGGTGCCGGTGACCGTCGCCCGCGACGGCAGCGAATCGCCGAAGAAGAATTTCTTGTAGGCCCTGTTCATGCCTTCGAAATACCGCATGTCGGACAAGTAGATCATGACCCGCGCCACGTCATCGATGGTGCCGCCGGCGGCTTCCAGCAGATAGGTCAGGTTGGTCAGCGCCTGCGTGGTCTGCGCCTCGATGTCGCCCACGCCCACGACCTTGCCGTCGAGATCGAGGGCGACGGTCGCCGTGTAGAAATGATTGCCCGCCAGCGTCGCCTGGGAGTGAGGGTTGGGCGACTTGAGGACCTTGGGAGAATAGACGATTTTCTTGCTCATGCGGGTTTCCTTTCGATGTTTTCCGAGGACGGCGGGAGGGACGCGTCCGCGGCGAGGTTGAGGATCAATTGGGCCAGGACCCGCGAGCCGCTGCCCGTGGGGCCTTGCGGCATCAAGGCGTTCGCCCGGTGGTTCCAGCAGGTGTTGTAGATGTCGAGATGCAGCCAGGGATGCGAACCGATGAACTGCGACAGGAATGCCGCCGCCACCGGCGTGCTGCCGTTCTGGCCCGTGGTCGCATAATGCCGCGAATCGGCGACGGGACTTTCCAGGAACTGCCGGTATTGGGGCCATAGCGGCATGCGCCAGATCATTTCGCCGGCCCGCTCGTCAGCCCTGGCCAGTCGATCGAACCACGGGGTGTCGTTGGCGAACACGGCCGTCCCGATGGGCCCGAAAGTCCCGAGAGTGGCCCCCGTCAGGGTGGCAAGGTCGATGACGACCCGCGGATTCAGGCCTGCTGCGACGTGCAGGGCGTCGGCGAGAATCAGGCGACCCTCCGCATCGGTGTTGATGATCTCCACCGTGGCGCCACTGGCCATGCGAATCACGTCGCTGGGCCGCATGGCATGGGCGTCGGGCATGTTCTCGACCACCGCGAACAGCGCCGTCACCGGAAATGCGGGCTTGAGTTCCGCGATCATGGACATGGCGCCGAACACGGCCGCCCCGCCGCCCATGTCCGCCTTCATGAAGTCCATGTCCTGCGGGTTCTTGAGGGAAATGCCGCCGCTGTCGAAAGTGACGGTCTTGCCCACGAGCACGATGGGCGAAGCCACGGCCGGCGTACCGGCCGGACGCCAATCCATGCGCACGAGGTACGGCTCGTAGCGGCTGCCGGAAGCGACCGCCAGCAGGCCGCCCATGCCCGCCGCCTCGAGATCGGCCTGCCCCATGATGTGGATTCCGAACCCCGCCTGCGCCGCCTTTTCCCGGCAATACTCGACGAATCTCGGCGGCGTGAGGATATTTGCCGGCTCGGTCACCAAGTCGCGGGCGGCCAGGGTCGCCACACTGGTGAGCCAGCCCGCGCGCACCGCCTCTCCGATCCCGCCGCCTTCGCCGGACGCCACGAAATCGATCCGCAGAGGGGCGGGACGGCCGTCGCGCGCGGCGCCGGCCGATTCATAGCAATGGTTGGCGGCCAGCACCCCTTCAGTCGCCCATTGGGCGGCGGGACCGCTTGCGGGCAGGACGACGGTGCAGCCCGTCTGGCTGCGGGCGCGCAGCAAAGCGATGCCTTCGGCGGCCCTCAGTCGCGCATCCTGCGGCGAGCCGTCGCCATCGAGCGGTACCGCGACCAGCGGCACGGACTGCCCATCCTGCATGGTCAGGGCCAGCGTCGCCGCTTTGCGGCAGAGCAGGCCGCTGCGCAACAGGCGGTCGACAGCCTCATCCAGCCACGCGAGGCCCGTCGCCGGACCGCGGTCGCCCTGCACGAACACGATCACGGGCCGATCCCGAGGGATCGCGCCCGGCTGCCCGATCCGGGGCAAAAGTGGCTGCTTCATGGCCTGCCCTCCAGATCGCCGGCCGGCGCGGGAAAGTTCTGGCGCCAATGGGCCGCGATGTCGGCGCGGCGCGCAATCCAGACGCGCTCGTGTCCTCGGACATGGTCGAGGAACCGCGCAAGGCCGCGGGCGCGGCCCGGATGTCCGGCCATGCGCGGATGCAGGCCGATGTTGAGCATGCGGGGCGCGGTCTCGCCTTCCTCGTAGAGCTGGTCGAAGGCGTCCCCGAGCAGGGCGTAGAACTCGTCGGCCGTCTGGATGCCACGCGGGACGAGCTTGCAATCGTTGGTCACGAGCGAATAGGGAACGATCAGTTGCATGCGCTCGCCGACCTTTTGCCAGTAGGGCAATTCGTCGTTGTAGGCGTCGGAATCGTAGGAAATTCCGGCTTCCACAAGCAGTTCGCGTGTATGCACACTGGGCCCGTAGCGGCAGCACCAGCCCTCGGGGCCGCGGCCGACGGTACGCCGCAGGCTCTCGATGGCCAGCCGGATGTGCTCGCGTTCCTGTTCGCGCCCGAGCAGCCAGTGCTTTTCCCAGCGGTATCCGTGGCAGCAGATGTCGGCGCCGATGTCCCGGATCCGGCCCGCCAGGGCGGGATGGCGCTCCAGCGCCAGCGCGCAGGCGAATGCCGTGAACGGCAAGCCGCGATCTTCGAACAGGCGGATGATGCGCCATACGCCCACCCGGCTGCCGTACTCGTACATGGACTCGGCCGCCAGGTCGCGCCCTTCGATGCCCGTATCCATCCCCTCGCCTTCGGTGAGCGCCGTATCGGTACGGGCGTCGCCTTCGAGGGGCGAATATTCCGATCCCTCCTCGATGTTGAGGGCGAAGTTCACCGCGATCCGGGCCCCGCCCGGCCACCGCGGGTGCGGAGGCGCCTCGCCATAGCCGATGAAATCGCGCTCCGGTCCTCTGGGCATTTGCAAATCTGGCATGGTCGGGCTCCGTCTTCCTTTACTTCGTGGGCGCGCCGGCTGCGAGCCAGCCGGCGAGCGCCGCACGCTCATCGTCGCTCATGCCGGTCAGGTTGCCAGGGGGCATGAGCGGCGCATCGATGGTCATCTGGCGAATCTTTTGCGCATGTGCCGCCGCGGCCTGCAGAGAGTCGAGCACCAGGCCGTTGGGCGGCGCATTGAAGCCCTGCATGGTGGGCTTGACGGCATGACAGGCGGCGCAGCGCGTCTCGATGATCGAGGCGATCCGGCCGGCGTCGACGGCCGCCGCCGGACCGCCGGCGGAGGAGGTCTGGCTGGGCGGCGCCAGCAGCACGATGGCCCCCAGGCTGATGAGCGCGGCGGCCACGAGCCAGCGCTTTTGCGTATGGCCATGGTGCATGGTATTGAAGAAGTGCCGGACCGCGACGCCCGCGGCGCTGATCAGAATGAACCCCAGCCATGCATGGGCGCTGCCGTAGGTCATGGGAAAGTGGCTTGCGATCATCGCGAAGACGATCGGCAGCGTCAGGTAGTTGCTGTGGTAGTTGCGCCGCTTGGCGTCCGCGCCCACGTCGAACCGATCGATGGTGCCGTCCTTGATGGCCTGCAGCATCTTCTTTTGGCCGGGCAGGATCACGAACCACACATTGCCCGCCATGAGGGTCGCCATGGCGATCCCGACATGCAGGAAGGCCGCCTTGCCGCTGAATATCTGCAGGAAAATCCAGAGCAGCAGCGCCATGAAGACCGCGACGGCGACCGACAGGACGTGGTCGCTGGGGATCGTCCGGCACATCAGGTCGTAGACCACCCAGGCCACGACCATGGAAGCCGCCGAGACCAGTATCCCCACGGCGGGGCTGAGGCCGCCGGGGCCCGTCACCAGATTGATGCCCGCGCCCCACCAGTACACCACCGCCAGCAGCAGGGCTCCCGAGACCCAGGTGCCGAAGGATTCCCATTTCGACCATTTCAGGTTCTCGGGCACGTAGCCCGGGCCCGTGGGATAGCGGCTGTAGTTGTAGATGGAGCCGCCGTGGATGGACCAGAGCTGGCCGCTCACGCGATCCACCGGAGGCACCGGCGGACGGAAAGAGCGGTCGATGCGGTTGAAATAAAAGGAGGAGCCCACCCAGGTGATGGCTGCCACCACGTGCAGCCAGCGTAGGCCCAGATGCAACCAGTCTGCGATATATGCTTCCATTCTGCCGTCCTCGATCGTTTGAATCCACTCGGCCTCAGGGGCGCCCGGCGGGGCGTATCGCATCGAAGCTGCCCGCGACCACCCGCCCCTCGTGCAGGACGGTGCGCACGAGCGCGCCGCCGGCCACCAGGTCCTCGACGTTCTCGCATCGGGTCAGCAGCAGATTGGCCGCGGCGCCGCAGCGCAGTCCGTACTGCTCGCCCAGCCCCATCAGGCGCGCCGGCGCGGCCGTGACCATGTCGAAGGCGCGGGCGGCGGCATCTTCGAGCAGATGGGCCGCGAGGATCGTCCAGCGGGCGATTTCCAGCGGATCCCCCGCCCCGACCGGGACGAAAGCGTCCTGGATGTTGTCGGACGCCGTCGCCACCGTCACCCCGGCGGCCAGCAATTCGTTGACGCGCGTCAGCCCGCGAGGCACGCAATGCCCCGAACCACGGCCTTGCAGGAACAGATTGGCCGCCGGCAGGGTGCAAACCCCGACCCCGGCCTCGGCGGCCGCCTCGATGGCACGCCGGGCGTCGTCGTCGGGCCGCGCGGACAAGGCGCACACATGACTGGCGACCACCCGCCCTCCCAGCGAGCGCCGCCGTGTGCCTTCCACGAGGTAGTCGAACCAGCGCGCCTCGGAATCGAGCGTCTCGTCGATGTGGAGGTCCACCATCCTGCCGTGCTTTTCAGCGACATCGAGCAGCATGTCGATGTAGCGCCGTGGATCGGGCGCGAGATTGGGCACGCCCCCGATGCAGTCCGCCCCGGCGGCCAGCGCATCCTCGAGCCAGACGCGCGCCTTGTCCGGGTCGCCCCGCGCCGCCGAGGACGTGATGAAGGCGACGACCTGCACATCGACGCGATCACGATTGGCCTCGCGCAGCCGCGTCAGGGCGTCCACCCCGCGAAGCTGCATTTCGTAGTCCACGTTGGTGTGCGCGCGGATGGCGCTCGCGCCCATGGCGATGCACCGATCCAGCGTCACCTGGGCGCGGGCAATGATGTCGTCCGCCTCGAGGTGCTCGGCATAGGCGCGGAACGCCCCGATGGCGCCCAGCAGCGTGCCATCGGGGTTGGGCGCCTGCGCCAGTGTCGAGCTCTTGTCGAGGTGCTGGTGCATGTCCACCAGGCCAGGCACCGCCAGGCCCCCCCCCAGGTCCACCGTTTCCACGCTCCCCGCGTGCAGGCGAGGCCCGATCTCGAGGATCCGTCCCTGCGTGGAGACGAGGATGTCCACGGTCCGGGTGGCACGCGCGCCCACCGTCACGCGCGCCTCGCGCAACAACAATCCCGCTTCCTCCATCGTCATGCCGCTTCCTTCCATTGCGAACGCCGGATCAGCGTGAGCGCACCGCCGCGTTTTCCTTCAGATAGGCCATCGCCGCGGCGACTCCGCCCGGTGTATGCGGCACCTTGGCCAAGGCCAGTCCCATCTCCACTCCCGCCAATGTCCCGCATAGCGTCAGGTCGTTGATGTCGCCCAGGTGCCCGATCCGGAATACCTTGTCCTTGACCTTGCTCAGCCCCTGGCCCAGCGACATGTTGAAATGGTCCAGCACGATCTTGCGGAACGCATCGGCGCTGTGCCCCTCGGGCATCATCACCGCCGTCAGCGATGAACTGTAGCGCGCCGGATCCGCGCACAGAATCTCCAATCCCCAGGCGCGCACCGCGCGGCGCGTCGCCTCGGCATGCCGGTCATGGCGGGCGAACACGGTCTCCAGCCCCTCGTCGAGCAGCATCTCGATCGCCTCGTGCAAGCCGTAGAGCAGGTTCGTCGCCGGCGTATACGGGAAATAGCCCGTGGCGTTGCTCGCGATCATCGCATGCCAATCCCAGTACGAACGGCGAAGCCCGCTCTTTTCGCTGGCCGCCAGCGCCTTGGCGCTGATCGCATTGAACGACAGGCCCGGGGGCAGCATCAGCCCCTTTTGAGAGCCCGCGACCGTGACATCCACTCCCCACTCGTCATGGCGATAGTCGATCGAACCCAGCGACGAGATCGTATCGACCATCAGCAGCGCCGGATGGCCCGCCCGGTCGATGACCTGGCGCATCGCGCCGATGTCGCTGGTCACCCCCGTCGCGGTCTCGTTGTGCACGATGCAGACCGCCTTGATCTCATGGCCCGCATCCTTGCGCAGGCGCGCCTCGACCGCCTCCGGGTCCGCCGCCCGGCGCCAGTCGCCGGGCATGAATTCCACCCGCAGCCCCAGACTCTCGGCCATCTTTTTCCACAGCGTGGCGAAGTGCCCGGTTTCGGCCATCAGGACGAGATCGTTCTCCGACAGTGTATTGACCAGCGCCGCTTCCCAGGCGCCGGTGCCCGAGGCGGGATAGATCACCACATGGCCGTCGGTCTTGAAGATCTTTTTCATCCCGGCCAGGACCGCGTGGCCCAGTTCGCCGAACTCGGGGCCGCGGTGGTCGATCGTGGGATGGTCCATGGCCCGCAGCACCCGATCGGGCACGTTGGTCGGCCCGGGGATCTGGAGGAAGTGGCGGCCAGAGGGGTGTGCGCTGAGCTTTGGCATATTCGAGCTTACCTTGAAAGACGGTCCTGGAATTCAGTCACTTGTTACTGAGAAAATATAATTTTGAATGCAAAAAACTTTATCAATGATAGATCTTTTCTTCTCGTACATGAGCATCCCTTCTGAGTATCGATGCAAGTACCGCTGCTCATGTTGGATCTACTTTACATTTTGCATTCAAAATTCATAAATCACACTGAGGGTTTTCCCGCGCAACCTTTCATCGGGCTTCCCGAGTCCGCCAGCGGGCGGCAGACAGGCGGCGCCGGGCCCGTCCGTGGTGCCGGCGCAGCCGCATGGAGGACTCACAGAGCATGTGCCTCCTTCGGCGCATCCGCCCCCACCGATACCCCGGCCATCAGCAGGCCCAGCGTCTCCGGGTCGTAATGGCTCGAATCCAGGGAACCGACCAGGCGCCCGCCGCAGATCACGAGGATGCGATTGGAAAGTTCCATGAGCTCGTCGAGGTCGCTCGAGATCAGCAATACGCCGGCGCCCGCCTCCGCCGCCTGGACCAGCCGGCTGCGCACATAGGCGGTGGCTGCGAAGTCCAGGCCCCGCGAGGGCTCGTGGGCCACGATGAGCCTGGGACGGGTGGACAGCTCGCGCCCGATGACCACTTTCTGTTGATTGCCGCCGGACAGGAACCTGATCCGCACGTTCGCCGACTGCGCCCGGACATCGAACTCGCCCATGCAATGCCGTGCGAATTCATCGATATTCTTGCGATTCAGGATGCCGTGGCTGGAAAACGCCGAGGTGCCCTCGCGTCCGAGGATGAGATTGGAAGCCAGGTCCATATCGCCCACGATGGCGTGCGCATGCCGGTCCTCGGGGATGTTGGCGATGCCGCAGGCACGCCGCCGAGAGACTTCGAGCGCACCGATATCCTTGCCCTCGAAAAGAACGGATCCCGAGGAAGGACGCTGGAGGCCGAGAATGGCGTCCACCAGTTCGGACTGGCCGTTGCCGACCACGCCCGCGATGCCCACCACCTCGCCCTCGCATACCTTCAGGTCCACCTCGTCGAGCAAGGGCACGCCCGCTGCCGCCATCGACACGCTTCGCAGCTCGAGCACCGGCTTGTCGCAATGCGCCGTGCGCGGCTGGTGCACGGCGGCGACTTCCTGCTTTACCATCATGGACGCGATCTCGCTCGTGCTGGCCTCGCCCCGAGAGACCGTCGCCACGCGCTGTCCGCCCCGCAGGACCGTGATCGTGTCGGCGAACTCGGTGGCGTGCTCGAGCTTGTGCGTGATGAGAATCACGGCGTAGCCCAATTCACGCAACTGGACCAGCGTCTGGAGCAGGCGTTCGGTCTGCTGGGGAATGAGCACGGCGGTGGGCTCGTCGAGGATCAGGATCCTCGCGCCCTGATACAGCATTTTGAGGATCTCCACCTGCTGGCGCTCGCCCACCGCCAGTTCCCCGACGGGGCGGTCCGGAGGCAGCTTGAATCCCAGGCTTTCCTGGAGTTGACGCAGCTTGCTCCGGAACTTCGTCCAGTCGGGCGCGAGGTCCGCCCAACCGAGCGTGGGCATGACGATGTTGTCGAGCACGGAATGCTCCATCACCAGGGAAAAATGCTGATGGACCATTCCGACGTGATGCGCGATCGCCTTGCGGGTATTCCAATGCGGCGTGACATCCTGGCCGTCCAGCATGATGCGACCCGACGTCGGCTGATATGCTCCGAACAGCACCTTCATCAGCGTGGTCTTGCCGGCGCCGTTTTCCCCTACCAATGCATGGATTTCACCGAATCGCAGGGTCAGGCTGACATCGTCGAGCGCTTTGAACTCGCCGAAGATCTTGGTGATGCCTTCAAGCCTGACCGCTACGTTCCGGTCGATCGCGGGATCGCTCATGGGTCGCCTTACTTCTTGACTTCGTGACGCACGACGGGAATCTTCAGCTCGCCCGAGCGATAGCGGCGGATGCTGTCGTCGATCTTGGCGATCCTGTCGGCACTCAGGAGCTTTTCGTTCAGGGGCACGACGGTGAAGCTGTCCACGCCGAAGATATTGATCTTGGGCTCGACCTTGCCGGACGCGACCTCCTTGGCCAAGGCGTCATACCAGCCGTCCATGCCCAGCAGCACGCTGGAGAGGACCGTACCCGGTTCGTCCGCCGACCAATCGGTCGCATAGCCGACGAACTTGGCCTTGCTCGTCTTGGCCGCGTCGAGAATGCCCAACGTACCGTCGCCGGCGTTGCCGATGATCACGTCGGCGCCTCGGCGGATCTGCAGGTCGGTGACTTCGCGGGCGCGCGGCACGTCGGTCCAGTTGCCCGAGAACGCATAGGACGGCTCGACGTCCGGCGCGACGGCCTTGGCGCCTTCCACGATGCCGCTCCACATGTCCTCGACCGCCTTCACCGCCAGGCCGGCGACGAAACCGATCTTCTTGCTGTCGGTGGCCTGGCCGGCCACCAGCCCGTTCAGGACGCCATAGGAAAAGAAATCGGGCGCATACGCCACCACGTTGTCGGATTTGGGCAGACTGTCGGTGGTGGACAGCATGGCGAACACCGTCTTGGGATACTTCGGCGCGACAGCGTTCCAGGCGCGGATCTGCCCGCTGGATGTGAAGATCACCACCTGGTAGCCGGCTTCGCCATAGCGTTCCGCGGTTCTTTCCATCTGCGGAAACGGCACGCCTTCGGCGATATCCACGTCCCATCCGTATTCCTTGATCAGTTTCTGCGCGCCGTGGAAATGCCCGCGGTCCCAGCCGTTCACGGAACCTGGGTTGTTCACCCCGAAAATGACTGCCGCCTTGATCTTGTCCTGCGCCGCCGATGGGGCGGCGATCAGGGATCCGGCGACGGCCAGGCCGGCCGCCGCCATCATGACTTGATGCCGCGATTTCTTCAGAAAGTTAAACATCGCTTGTCTCCTTGTGTCGTAAAACGACATATGTGCACTACATCAATCACGCTCTTGTGTATCAATCGCGCTCGTATGGTCGGGCGACCTCCCTTGGTCCGCGCCCGCCGCCCGTCATGCCCAGAACGATGATGGTCAGGATGTAGGGAACCATCAGATAGAGGTGGGAGTTGCCACCCAGCACCTGCGCGTTCAGGCCCAAGACCTCGCCCACGCCAAACAGCAGGCCCCCGAGAAAGGTCCAGCCGGGATACCAGCGGCCGAAATACACCACGGCGAGCGCGATGAACCCGCGTCCCGCGGTGATGTTGGCCGAAAAGCTGTGCACCCAGCCCACCGTGAGCGCCGCGCCGCCCAGGCCCGCCAGGCCGCCGGCGATCGCCATCGCCACGGTACGCACCCGCAGCACGTCGAGCCCGGCGGAAGTGGCCGCCTCGACACTCTGGCCGACCGAGCGCAGCATGAGGCCGGGCGCGCTGCGAAACAGCAGGTAGGCCGCGATGATGAACAGCCCCGCCGCGACCCAGGCCAGCGGCGGCACCTGGAACAAGAAGACGAGTACGGGATGATCGGCGGCCCAATCGGGCACGGGCCAGGCCATGCTGATGCTGGAGTTCTTTACCACCCCCGTCATGATCCGGAAGACGAAGCTGGTCAATCCCAACGCCGCAATGTTGAAGGCCAGGCCGATCACCACCTGGTCGGCCGGCACCCAGACAAAGAGGGCGGCGCAAAGCAGCCCCGCCGTGATGCCGACGGCCAGTCCACAGGCGACACCGATCCACGGGTCGCCGAAATACGCGGCGCCCAGCATGCCGAACAGGGCACCGCACAGCATCACCCCTTCCACGCACAGAAAGAGGATGCCGGCCAGTTCGGCGACCAGCACGCCCAGTGCGACGATGATCAGGGGCGTGGCGACGCGCAAGGCCGAGATGATGAATTCCGGATCGAGCGTCATCGGCTGGCTCCTGGGGTAGAGAATTTCCGGAAGCCGCGCGTCGAGCTCAAGACCAGCAGGATCAGCACGGGCACGGATTGCAGCAGATAGACCAGCGAGGATGGCAGGCCCGTGAGGGCCTGCATGTGGCGCCCGCCGATCTCGAGTCCCGCAAGCAGCAGCGCCGCGAAAATGGCCCCGATCGGCGTGCGCCCCATCAACGCCACCAGAATGCCGAGGAAGCCCCAATCCTTGGCCCAGCCTTCGGCAACCTGGAAAATGACGCCCATCACCTGGATACCGCCCGCGATGCCGCCGATGGCGCCCGCCAGCAGGACGGCCTTCATCAGCGTCGGGCCGGTATGCATGCCCAGCGCCTCGGAGGCTCTCGGGTTGCCGCCCAGCGCCTCGAGCCGGAAACCGAAGACCGTACTGCGCAAGACCCAGCTCGCGAGCACGATCAGGATGATGGCGAGGTGGACGCCCACGTGCACGCCAAGGACCGGCAGGCGGTACTGTTCGGGAATGAGGTTGGATTCCGCAAAGAACGATCCGGGCGCCTGCAGGGGGCCGGTGATCATGGCGTAAGTGAATTCCAGGGCCACGAAATCCAGCATCACCGTCGTCACGACCTCGCTGGATCCCCGCCGCGTCTTCAGCAGATAGGCCGGCGCGATCAGCGCTGCTCCGGCCAGAGCCGAGGCCAGCAGCGCCACGGGGATCAGCAGAAGCGCGGGCAGCGACATGGTGGTGGTGATGAACACCGCCGTCAGCGCGCCCAGTTGCAGATGGCCCTGGGCGCCGATGTTGAAGAAACCCGCCTTGAACGGAATGAGGAACGCCAGGGCGCACAAGGCCAGCGGCGTGGCTTCGATGATGATCTCGACGATCGCCTGGCGGCTGCCCACCATCCCCCGCCCCAGGGCGAGCAGCGCCGTTCCGGCATTGCCGCCCACCCATTCGACGAGGCCCGCCACCAGCAGGGTCCCGAGCAGCAGCGACACCAGGATGACGCCCAGGTTGCACAAGAATTGGAAACCATCGATGCGCATGGCCGTCATCACCCCCCAAGGCGGGATTGCACCGAAACGAAGCCGAGGGACCGCCGTCCAGGCCTGCATGCCCTCCTCCGGGACGGCGGCGCCATCGATCCGGGCGAAACTGCGAAATCTTCGTGTGGATGCATCACCATGGTGTCATATTTAATTTTGAATTCAAAATTATGGGTAGGATGACAGAGCGCCTTTTCACGTCCAGCCACTGGGGGATTCCTTGCCCGCAGTCCGGGCAGAGCCCTCATGACTGCGGGCAAAACACATTTTGCATGCAAAAATATGCTGTCACACTCGGGGTTTTCCCCATGGGAATTCAATATTTATGAGCACCCACAAGGTTTTGCATGCAAAATAGGGGCTTGCTACAATAGCATCGGATAGACAGCGGAATCCCGGGGGGCTTCCCTGGGTCCCCCAAAAGCGGACTGTGGATTGCCGCAACGATAGGCCACCAAGGAAAGTTTTTTGCATGCAAGACATCTATCTCCAGACCGGGGAGGAGTCGTCCGCCTCTCTTTCCAAAGTCGCCAGGCTGCGGCTGCATGAAGCCGTGGTCGAGCGCCTGCGCAATTCCATCATCGAAGGCGGATTGGCGCCTGGCGCGAAACTCAACGAGCGCGAGTTGTGCGAAACGCTGGCGATCTCGCGCACACCCTTGCGCGAAGCCCTGAAAGTGCTCGCCGCCGAAGGCCTGGTCGACATCATTCCCAATCGAGGCGCCTCGGTGGCGGAAATGTCCACGGCCGAGATCCGCGAGATGTTCGAACTCATGAGCGGACTGGAAGCCTTTTCCGGAGAGCTCGCCTGCGCGCGCATCCGTGCGGACGAACTCGCCGAACTCAAGGCCCTGCACTACGCCATGCTGGCTTGCCACGCCCGCCAGGATCTGCCCGGATACTACGCAAAAAACAGCCAGATCCACGACCGCATCAATCTCGCGGCGCGCAACAACGCTTTGCGCCAGACCTACCTTGCCGTCAATCGCAGGCTCCAGGCCCTGCGTTTCCGCTCCAACTACCAGCCCGCCAAATGGGAAAAGGCGATCCGCGAACATAGCGAAATGATCGAGGCGCTGGAGGCGCGCGATGGTCGCCGGCTGAGCGAAATCCTGCGCCAGCACCTGCTGGAAAAGCGCGACGCCGTCCTGCAACTGGGCGCTGCGCAGGCCGCGGCCGGCTCGCAGAAGTAGCCGGACCGATTCGAGTCCGTCCATGGCCCCGCGGCGGGTCATTTCTGGGGCTTGAAGCCCAGGATCCTCATGCCCGCGGTCATCGTGCGCGCGGAGCGCCCGTAGTCGTCCCACGGCCCGTTGCCCTGGTCCAGGCGCTCGTGGATATTGCGGATGTGCCACTGCGCGGAACTGCGCAGCGCGTCGATCTCGCTCCAGGCGACGGGCACCGACACGCCCATGCCGGGCCTGGCCCGCACCGACCACGCGGCGACCGTCGTGGCGCCGAAGCCATTGCGCAGGTAATCGATGAAGATCTTGCCCACCCGGTTGCGCGGGCCGCTCTTGGCGGAAAAGCGGCTGGGAAAGGTCCGGGCCAGGTGCTGGACGATGGCCTGCGAGAAAGCCTTGACCAGGCTCCAATGGTGGCGGCGCTGCAGCGGTATGATGACGTGCAGGCCCTTGCCGCCGCTGGTCTTGACGAAGGGCACGAGCTCCAGTTCCTCCAGCAGGGCCCGCAGCACCATGGCGGCTTCCTGCATCGCCGGCCATTCGACCCCTTTCCCGGGATCCAGGTCGAAGACCATGCGGTCCGGCCTGTCGATGCGCGTCTTCACGGCATTCCAGGTGTGGAATTCCATGACGTTCATTTGCGCGGCGGACAACAGTCCCCGCACCGAGGCCACCTCCATCAAGGGATCGTGGCCGGGGTCCAGATCGGGCGACAGCGATCTCATGCCGGCGAGTCGCGGCTTGTCCAGGTGCTTCTGGAAGAACATCTCGCCGCCGACCCCGTCCGGCGCGCGCACCAGCGCGACCGGTCGGCGCCTCAGGTGCGGCATCATCAGCTCGCCCACCAGCGCATAATGGCGGACCACGTCTATCTTGCGCGCACCGCTCGCGGCGTCGACGATGCGCTCCGGATGGGTGATCTTGAGGGTGCCCAGCGGCGTTTCGGGCACGGGAGGATGGCTGTCGCCGGCCGTCTTGCGGCTTTGCTTGCGGGCTGCGGCGGGCCTTTGCTTACGGGCTGCGGTGGGCATGCGAGTCTCCCTGACGATGGCCTGGGCCGGCTTGTCGCTGCGCAGGCCGTGGAATACGGAATGACGTATGCGCCCAGTCCGGGTCCACTGGCCGAACGACACCTCCGCGAGCAGCTCGGGCCTCACCCAGTGCGCCCTGCGGTCCATGCCGGTAGGCTGCGCGAAAGGACGGGTGTCCGAGCCCAGGGCGTCCAGCCTGCCGCGGAGGTCCGTGAGCATGCGGCGATCGAAACCCGTGCCCACATTGCCAGCGTAAATCAAGTTGCCCCGCTCGTCATGCACGCCCAGCAGCAGCGATCCGATTCCTTCGCGCGAGCCCTGGGGGTCGGTGTAGCCGCCGATCACGAATTCCTGCCGCAGTCCGCAGCGCAGCTTGATCCAGTCGCCGGAGCGGCCGCAGGTATAGGGCGAGGACTTGCGCTTGCCGATGATGCCCTCGAGCCCGAGGCGGCAGGCCGAGGCCACGATGTCCCCCACGTCCGCCTCGAAGGCCGCGCTGTATCGCAGGGCGCCCTCCCCGCCCGTCCCTTCCAGCAAGGCGGCCAGCATGTCGCGGCGGGCCGCCAGGGGCACCGCCCGCAGGTCGCGTCCCCGGCCGTAGGGCAGGTCGAACAGGTAGTACAGGATACGGCCGGTCCTCGCCGTGTCGAAGGCGCCCTGCAAGGCCTGGAAGTCGGGCAGTCCGCGGGGGCCGGGCATGACGATTTCCCCGTCGTACCACCCCTGGGGCAGCCCCCGGCGCTCGAATTCCCCGGCCAGATGCGGCAGGCGCGCCGTCCAGTCATTGCCGTTGCGGGTGAACAGCCGGACCCGCCGTGAATCGACGCGCGCCAGCAGGCGATAGCCATCGAACTTGATCTCGTAGAGCCAGGCGCCGGCATCGGCGGGAGGAGCGGCCACCAGGGTGGCGAGCTGCGGCTGCAGCGCCGCGGGCAGGGCCGATCGGGTGCCGGCGTCCTTCGGCGCCCCCGGCTGGGGCGCACCGGGATCGGCGTCCTTCAGCGCCGCTGGCCGAGCCGATCGGGTGCCGGCGTCCGGCGCGGCGCGCCAGGCGGGCTGCGGCCTCGAGGGTCGCCCGGGGTCGGGCAGGTGCGCCACGCCGCCCGGCATCTCGTCCACCACGCTGAAGTCCGCGGACGGTCTCGCGAACTCGTCCTTTTCCTTGATCAGGAGCCAGGGATCCTGCTTTCCGGACTTGCCCCTCATGCGTACCAGGACCCAGCGCCCCTTGAGCTTATGCCCATGCAGCTCGAATACCAGCTTGCCGTCCCGATAGCCCTCGCGGGCGTCGCCCAGCGGCAGCCAGGTGCCCTTGTCCCAGATGAGGACCTTGCCGGCCCCGTATTGGCCGGACGGTATCTCGCCCTCGAAGCCCGCGTATGAGATGGGGTGGTCCTCGACGTGCATGGCCATGCGCTTGTCGCCGGGATCGTAGCTGGGCCCTTTCGGCACCGCCCAGCTTTTCATGGCGCCATCCAGCTCGAGGCGAAAATCATAGTGCAGGCGCCGGGCCCAGTGCTTCTGCACCACGAATGAAGGCATGGACGCGTCGGCCCGCCCGCCTCCGGCGGGTTCGGCCGTCACGCCGAAATTCCGCTTGGCCTGGTAGCGCTCGAGGGGGTCGGCCTTGGGCATGGGCGGCACCGGCAACCCTAAGCGGCCTTGCGGCCGGGCTTGGCGGGCGCTTTTTGGCTGGCGGGTGCTTTTTGCCTGGCGGGCGCTTTTTCCGAGGCGCCGGAGCGCCCGGCGGCCGCGGCGCCCTTTCCAGCCGGGGCTTTACGGGTGCCGGCCTCCCCGGCCGGCGCCTTCCGGGCGGCGGATCTCTTGGCCGGACCAGATTTCTTCGCCGAGCCGGATTTCCCTGCCGAGCCGGATTTCCCTGCCGGACCGGATTTCCCTGCCGGACCGGATTTCTCCACCGGACCGGATTTCTCCACCGGACCGGATTTCTCCACCGGACCGGATTTCTCCAC
>JBIQHJ010000007.1:0-76829 GCA_044508625.1 Alcaligenaceae bacterium | reverse complement strand
CGGACCGGATTTCCCTGCCGGACCCGATTTCCCCGCCCGGGCGGATTTCCCGGCCGGAGCGACTTCGTCTTTCGCGATGCTCGCCGACTTGCCGGCGTTTTTGCTTGCCGGCCCGCGGCCGTCCTCTCGGCCATCCAGTTCCGAACGGCCCAATCCTGCCGCCTTGCCGCCCCTGTTCAGGCTGCGGCGCAGCATTTCCGTCAAGTCCAGGATCTTGGCGCCGCCGGTTTCCTGGGTTTCGGGCTCGCTGACGGCTTCGGTCTTGCCGGCCTCCACCTTCTCTTTCACCAACTGGAGGATCTGCGCCTTGAACGAATCGGTGAAGGCTTCCGGGCTCCATCGATCCGTCATGTCCTCGACCAGTTGCTCGCCCATGGCCATCTCCTTTTCCGTCAGGCCGGTGGACTGGGTGCCCTCGGCGGGCAGGTTCAGGTCCTCCCAGGGGCGGATCTCATCGCCCCAGCGCAACAGGTTCAGGATGAGGGCGGGGCCGCAGGGCAACAGCAGGGCCAGATGCTGCCTGGTCTGGATCACCACTTTGGCGATGCCCACCTTGCCCGACTTGCGCAGGACCTCGCGCAGCAAGGCATAGACCTTCGCGCTCTTGCCGATGGGCGAGGTGTAATACGGCCGGTCCAGGTAGACGAAGGGAATGTCCTTCAAGGGCACGAAAGCCTCGATCTCGACGGTCTGCGTGGTCTCGGGATAGGCGGCGTCGATCTCCTCGCGCGACAGCACCACGTATCGCCCGTCCTCGTATTCGATGCCCTTGACGATGTCCTCGCCGGCGACCTCCTTGCCGGTGGCCTTGTTGACGCGCTTGTAGCCCACCGGATCCATGCTGCGCCTGTCCAGCCAATCGAAGTCGATCGACTGCTCCTCGGTCGCGGAGTGCAGGGCTATCGGTATGTGGACCAGCCCGAACGATATGGCGCCCTTCCACAGGACGCGCTTGCTGGGGGAGGCCATGGTCGTTTCCTCCTGTCTCGAGTGGATCGGCGGGCCCGGCCCGCGGGGCGAGCAAAAGGCGTGCCCGGCCGCGATCGCGCGCAAGGGGGGCCGCACGCTGATAACATGGGGCCCTTGCACGGCAGGCGCGCCACGTCCACGGCGTGCCCGAATGGCTCCCCAAGCGGAATGGGCGGCCGGAAGCAGCGACAACAAGGCAGGTCCCCAGGTGGATGACCAAGGCGGAAAAAACAGGTCGTCCGTTATTCACAAGATACTGAATTCAAAAGAAAATCCACATGCCATGAAACTCGCCACCTGGAACGTCAATTCCCTGAACGTGCGCCTGTCCCACGTCCTGGACTGGCTGGACGCCAACCCGGTCGACGCGCTGTGCCTGCAGGAACTGAAGCTGCCCGACGACAAATTCCCCGTCCAGGCCTTCGCCGAGCGCGGCTACCAGGCGTGCTGGGCCGGGCAAAAGACCTACAACGGCGTGGCCATCGTCAGCCGCGCCGCGGGCGAGGACGTCCAGCGCAACATGCCGGGCCACGGCGACCCGCAGAGCCGCATCATCGCCGCCACCCTGCCCGGCCCCGGCGGCGAGCCGGTGCGCGTCATCAGCGCCTACTGCCCCAACGGCCAGTCGGTGGGCAGCGAAAAATACGCCTACAAGCTCGAATGGTTCGCGCGGCTGCGCGACTGGCTCGGGGACGAGCTGCGCCGCCATCCGCAGCTGGCGATCCTGGGGGACTACAATGTGGCGCCCGCCGACGAGGACGTCCACGACCCGGCGGCCTGGGAGGGCGAGGTGCTGGTGTCGGGCCCCGAGCGCGCGGCCTTCGGCGCGCTGCTCGAGCTGGGCCTGTCCGACACCTTCCGGCAATTCGAGCAGGCGCCAAAGACCTTCACCTGGTGGGACTACCGCCGCTTCGCCTTCCGGCGCAACGCGGGGCTGCGCATCGACCACATCCTGGCCTCGGGGCCGCTGGCGCCTCGGTGCCGCTCCTGCGTCGTCGACAAGACGCCGCGGGGCTGGGAAAAGCCCTCGGACCACGCGCCGGTGATCGCGGAATTCGCCGCCGCCTGAACGCGCCCCGGCGCCGAGGCCCGCGCGGCCCCGGCACGGGCGCGGCCCGCCGTTTATAATTTCCACGCTTTCCCGTCCGCAAGAGATCCACGCACCGCCTCCGCAAAAGACAAGCCCATGCCCCTGGACAGCCGCCTGGTCGAGCAAATCGACCAGGGCTACGTACTCGACATCACCCTCGAAGACCTGGAATTCCGCGTCTACGTCGCCTTGCGGGACGCCGACGTCGAGCACGTGGCCGAGCTGGTGCCGCGCGAGCGCTTCGAGGCCGGCGGCGACGTGCACGTCGCCGCGATCGACGACGGGGACGACGCCTCCGAGCGGATCCAGGACGTGCTGTTCAACCTGAACCCGGGCGACGCCATCGTGCTCCTGTGCACGGGCCACGAGGCCTACCGGGAGGCGCTCGCGGAACTGGGCGTGGCGCCGCCACCCTTCCCCCATCCCTCCGACCTCTCGCCATGACGCAGTATTCCGGCAACATATTCATGGTCGTCGCGCCCAGCGGCGCCGGCAAGTCCAGCCTGGTCAACGCCCTGCTGTCCAAGGATCCCTCGCTCGTGCTGTCGATCTCCTGCACCACCCGCACGCCGCGGCCGGGCGAAAGGGACAAGCAGCACTACCTGTTCGTCGAGCACGAGGCGTTCCAGTCGCTGCGCGACCAGGGCGGCCTGCTGGAATGGGCCGAGGTCCACGGCAATTTCTACGGGACGCCGCGCGAGCCGGTCGAGCGCGCGCTGGCCGCGGGCAGGGACATCATCCTCGAGATCGACTGGCAGGGCGCGCGCCAGGTCCGCCGCCACTATCCGCAGGCGGTCGGCGTCTTCATCCTGCCGCCGTCCATCGAGGCCCTGGAGGCCCGCCTCAAGAACCGCGGCCAGGACGCGCCGCAGGTCATCGCCCGCCGGCTGCTGGCCGCGGGGGGCGAAATGGCGCACGCCTCGGATTGCGAATATGTTATTATTAATCAAGAATTTAGCCTTGCGCTCGAGCAGCTTGGCCATATCGTGGCCGCGACCCGGCTGCGCTACGGCACGCAGGCTGCCCGCCACGCCGAGCTCTTCACCCAGCTCGGCATCAGCAAGACCACCTCGTCCTCAACATCCACCTGAGCAAGACACTTATGGCCCGCATCACCGTAGAAGACTGCCTCGAGAAAGTCCCCAACCGCTTCGACCTGACGCTGGTCGCGACCTATCGCGCGCGCGAGCTGGCCCAGGGCCACGAGGCCCGCATCGAGACCCACAACAAGCCCACCGTCACCGCCCTGCGCGAAATCGCCCAGGGGCTGGTCGGCACGGAAATGCTGCGCAAGGTCCCAACCTGACCGAGGCTCGTCCATGGCGTTTCCGGGTCTACGCGGTGCATCCTCCGGCCTGCTGGCGGTCCTGAAGAAAGGCCCCCGGCTGAGGCGCCGCAAGCCGCGCGCGGCCGCGCCGGCCCCCGTGCCCGAGACGCCCCCCAGCCCCATCGCCTCGCTCGCGGGGCTGACGCAGATCATCAGCACCTACCTCGGCGCGCGCGACATCGAGCGCGTGCGCGAGGCGTACCGCTTCGCCGACAACGCGCACCTGGGCCAGTTCCGCGCCAGCGGCGAGCCCTACATCTCGCATCCGATCGCGGTCACCGAGATCTGCGCCGGCTGGAAGCTCGACGCCGACTCGCTGATGGCCGCCCTGCTGCACGACGTGATCGAGGACCAGGGGGTCGCCAAGCAAGAGCTCGCCGAGAAGTTCGGCACCGAGGTCGCGGAAATCGTCGACGGCCTCTCCAAGCTCGAGCGGCTCGAGTTCGCCACCAAGGCCGAGCAGCAGGCCGAATCGTTCCGCAAGATGCTGCTGGCCATGTCGCGCGACGTGCGCGTCATCCTCATCAAGCTCGCCGACCGCCTCCACAACATGCGCACGCTGGACGCGGTCTCGCCGGAAAAGCGCCGGCGCGTCGCGCGCGAGACCATGGACATCTACACCCCCATCGCCCACCGGCTGGGGCTCAACGCGCTGTTCCGCGAGCTGCAGGACCGCTGCTTCAAGGCCATGCATCCCAATCGCTATGCGGTCCTGCACAAGGCGATGCTGGCCGCGCGCGGCAACCGCCGCGAGGTGATCTCGCGCATCGCCGAGGCCGTGCGCGTCGCCCTGCCCGCCGCCGGCCTGGACGCCGAGGTCTCCGGCCGCGAAAAGACCCTCTACGGGATCTACAAGAAAATGGTCGAGCAGAAAAAGTCGTTCTCCGACGTGCTCGACATCTACGGCTTCCGGGTCGTGGTCCATACCCTGCCGGAATGCTACCTGGCGCTGGGGACCCTGCACCAGCTCTACCGGCCGGTGCCGGGCAAGTTCAAGGACTACATCGCCATCCCCAAGATCAACGGCTACCAGTCCCTGCACACCACCCTGATCGGCCCCTACGGCACGCCCGTCGAGTTCCAGTTCCGCACGCGCGACATGGACCACGTCGCCGAGGAGGGCGTCGCCTCGCACTGGCTCTACAAAGAGGACGGCACCTCGCTCAACGACCTGCAGAAACGCACCCACCAGTGGCTGCAGTCGCTGCTCGACATCCAGAGCCAGACCGGGGACTCGGGCGAGTTCCTCGAGCACGTCAAGGTGGACCTGTTTCCCGACGCGGTCTACGTCTTCACGCCCCAGGGCAAGATCCTGTCCCTGCCGCGGGGCGCGACGCCGGTCGATTTCGCCTACGCCATCCACACCGACGTGGGCAACCACGCGGTCGCCTGCAAGATCAACGGCGAGTTCTCGCCGCTGCGCTCAGAGTTGCGCAGCGGCGATTCGGTCGAGATCATCACCTCGGCCGCCTCGCGGCCCAGCGCGCACTGGCTCAACTACGTGCGCACTGGCCGCGCACGCTCGGAAATCCGGCATTACCTGCGCACCCAGCGCTACGAGGAATCGGTGGCCTTCGGCCGGCGCCTGCTGGCGCAGGCCTTCGACCAGCTCGGCCTGACCTATCCGCGCGACGACGACGCCCAATGGGAGCGCCTGGCCAAGAGTTCCGGCGCCGCCTCGCGCGACGAGATCCTCGCCGACATCGGCCTGGGCAAGCGCCTGGCCGCCGTCGTCGCGCGCCGCTTCGCCCCCGAGAATCCCCTGCTGGCCACCACCGCCGCGGCGGTCGACGAGTTCACCTCGGTCACCAGCGCGCCCATCGTCATCCATGGCAACGAGGGCCAGGCGGTGCAGCTCGCGCCCTGCTGCGGCCCCTTGCCGGGCGACGCCATCATGGGCGGGATCCGCCTCGGGCACGGCCTGGTGGTGCACATGGCCGACTGCCCGGTGGCCCTGCGCCAAAAGACGCGCGAGCCCGAGCGCTGGATTCCGGTGGTCTGGGACGCCAACACCGCGCGGCACCTGACCACGCGCCTGGACATCACCGTCATCAACGAGCGCGGCGTGCTCGGCCGCCTCGCCGCCGAGATCACCGAGGCCGATTCCAACATCGTCCAGCTCTCGATGCCCGACGAGGCAGCCTCGACGGCGCTGATCCACCTCACCGTCCAGGTCGACAGCCGCAAGCACCTGGCCCAGGTGATCCGCTCGATCCGCCACGTACCGCAAGTCCAGAAGATCGTGCGCGCCAAGGGCTGAACCGCCCTCCCCCGAGCCGCCCTCCACTCCCCTCTGCCACGCCTGCCGCCCGGATTCGCGGGGCGCGGCGGGGACTGCTGGATTCGCGGAGCGCGGCAGGGACTGCTGGTTCGCGGGGCGGGGCATGGCCCCCGCGGGACACGCCGCGCCGGGCCCGGTCGCTCGCGCCCGCGGGCGATCAGCGCGGCTCGCCGCCTTCGATCAGCTTTTCGCCGTCGGCGGTGATCTTGACCTGGAGCTGCTCGCGCAGATTGGCCATGACCGCGCGTTCCTCGGTGCCGGCCCAGACCTGCGCCAATTGGGCGCCCAGCCCGTCCAGGGCCGGATTGTCCGTGGTGCCCGCCTTGATCCCATCGACGCGGATGATCACGTAGCCTTGCGGCAGGGCCGTGCCGGCGTAGCTGGGAAGCTTGGCCGCCGGCGCCTCGAAGGCAGCATCCAGCACGATCTTGTTCAGGCCCATCGGATTGAGCCGGCTGATGGCGACGGGCTCGCCGAAACCCTCGTCCGAAGGCTGCCCGGCGCCCTGCAGGGCCTTGAGCGCCGCCTCGCCCGCGGCGACCGTGGCCTGCTGCGTGCGTTCGGCCACGAGCTGCTCGCGAATCCGGTCGCGCACCTGGTCCAGGGCCGGCACGTGGGCCGGCTCGACGGCATCGACCCGCACGGCGAGCATGGTGTCGGGCGAGATCTCGATCACGCCGGAGTTCTGCTTGTCGGTCAGGACCTGGCTGCTGAACAGCGCCTGGCGCACGCGGGCGTCGCCCAGGGCGGCGGCGTCCGCCGAAGCCGATGCGGCCTGGGCGCCCGCCTCGTCGGCCTCGAGCAGCCGGTCGCGGGCGATCCCCGAGGCGTGCCGCAGCTCGAGCCCGAGGGCCTTGGCGGCGGGCTCGAGGCTGGTGGGATTGTCGTACACGAGGCTGGTGAGCTTGGTGGCCATGTCGGCGAAGCGCTCGGCGGCGAGCTGGTGCCGGACCTCGTCCTCGACCTTGGAGCGCGCCTCGGCGAAGGTCTCGCCCTTTTCGGCCTGCTTGTCGTTGGCGATGAAGACGTGGTAGCCGTCCTGCCCCTTGACCGGCTCGGAGACCTCGCCCTTGTCCAGGGCGAACACCGCCTGTTCGAGATTCAGCGGCCAGGCCCCGCGCTGGATCCAGCCCAGCTCGCCACCCGACCGGGCCGTGCCGGCATCCTGGGATTCCTTGCGGGCGAGCTCGGCGAACTGCCCGGGCTCGGCGCGGGCCCGGTCGGCCAGGCCCTTGGCCTTGGCCAGCGCCTGGCGGTCGGCCTCCTCGGTGGCGCCGGCGGGCAGCTTGATGAGGATGTGGCTGACGTTGACCCTGGCGGGGACCACGTACCGGGCCTTGTTCTGCTCGTAGTATTCCTTGAGCTGCGCCTCGTCGAGCGCCGGCACGCCGGCCAGCGCCGCGGCCTCGTCGAGCACGAGGTAGCTGGCCGTGACCTGCTCGGGCAGGCGCAGCGCGTCCTGGTGCGCCTCGTACCAGGCCTTGACGTCCTCGTCGCCGACCTGGATCCCCTCGCCATGGTCGGCGGGCTTGAAGACGCGCAGGCTGACCGTGCGTTCCTCGGTCAGGGCGAGCTTGATCCCGTCGAGCACCGGCTTGGGCAGCCCGGCGGTGTCGCCCACGGGGCCGAGCACCCGGTCCAGCGCCAGCTCGGCGCGCTGCCCGGCCTCGAAATCACGCGGCGACAGGCCGGCGGAGGCCAGGACCTCGTTGTAGCGATCGGCCGAGAACTGCCCGTCGACCTGCAACTGGGGCATGGCGGCGATCGCCCGCCGCAAGGCGCCGTCCGACACGCTGAAGTGGTCCTTGGTCGCCACCAGGATCTGCACGCGGCGATCGATCAACTGGTCGAGCAGCGCGCGGCGCGCCTGCGGATTGTCGAGCAGCGCGGGATCGAAGCGCCCCTGGCTGCTCGCCTGCATCTGCTGGAGCTGGTTGCGGCGCGCCTCGTCGAACTCCTGCTGGGTCACCGACGCCTTGCCGACCTCGGCGATCGCATGGTCCCCCGACACGTAGGTGGAATAGCCGCTCACCCCGATCAGGGCGAACGAAGGCACCACAAGGATCAGGAGGATCAACTGCATCAGGCGTTGATGCGTACGGATGAATTCGAACATGTGTCACCTGCCGGAGAGCGCGGCCCCGCTGGCCCGCGCCGCAAATTTTTCGAAGTTTACCACTGCTCGCCCCGCGCCCCGCCCTTGCCGGCGCCGATCCAGGGCTAGAATGAGGCGTTTGCACCGCATCCCGCCGCCCGCTCCGACGCCATGAACGCCGCGCCCACGCCCTGGCCCTACCCCGCCCTGATCGCCCACCGCGGCGGCGGGCGCTTCGCGCCCGAGAACACGCTCGCGGCCCTCCGGACGGGCGCCGCCCATGGCTACCGCATGATGGAATACGACGTCAAGCTGAGCGCGGACGAGGTGCCGATCCTGCTGCACGACGACACCGTGGACCGCACCTCGGACGGCCAGGGCGCCGCGGCCGCGCTCGGCTGGAAGGCCATGGCGGAGCTGGACTGCGGCGCCTGGCACGGGCCGGCTTTCGCGGGCGAACCCCTGGCCACCCTGTACGCCGCCGCCCGCTACACGCTGGCCAACGGCCTGTGCAGCAATATCGAGATCAAGCCCAGCCCGGGCGCGCAGGCCCGCACCGGCGCGCTCGTCGCCGGGCTCGCCGCGCGCCTGTGGCACGGCGCCGCCCTGCCGCCCCTGCTGTCCTCGTTTTCCGAGGCCGCGCTGCAGGCCGCGCGCGAGGCCGCGCCGCAACTGCCGCGCGCCCTGCTCGTCGAGGGCCCGGTGCCGCCCGACTGGCACGCCCGCGCGAGCGGCCTGGGCTGCATCGCGCTGCACGTCGATCACCGCCATGCGGCGCCCGAGGCGATCGCCGACGTCCTGGGCCGGGGCTACGCCCTGGCCGCCTGGACCGTGAACGATGCCGCCCGCGCCGGCGAGCTGTTCGCCCTGGGCTGCCACGCGCTGTTCACCGACGCGCTCGAAACCCTCAAACCGGCCGCGCCACCGCGCGCGTCCATAGGCCCATAGGACCGCCAGTGTTCAGCTACCGCCACGCCTTCCACGCCGCCAACCACGCGGACGTCCTCAAGCACGCCGTCCTGGTCCAGATCCTGGACTACTACGGCCGCAAGGACGCGCCCTACTGGGTGATCGACACGCACGCGGGGGCGGGCCTCTACGCCCTGGAGGGGGAATGGGCCGGCCAGAGCGGCGAGGCGGCCGAAGGCCTGGACCGCCTGCTGGGCCACCGCGATCCCCCTCCCCTGGTGGCGCGCTACCTCCGCGCCGTCCAGGCCTTCAATCCGGACGGGGTGGCGAGGTTCTACCCGGGCTCGCCGTGCCTCGCCCTGCACCTGATGCGCCCCGGCGACCGGCTGCGGCTGTTCGAGCTCCATCCCACCGAAATCGACGTGCTGCGCGCCACGATCCTGCGCCAGGGCCGCCAGGCCCAGCGCCAGACGCTCATCGCCCGCGAGGACGGCTTCGCGGGCATCCGCCGGCTGCTGCCCCCGCCGCCGCGGCGCGGCATCATCCTCATCGATCCGTCCTACGAGGACAAGCAGGACTACCGCAAGACGCTGCAGGCGGTGCGCGACGGGCTGCAGCGCTTCGCCCAGGGCTGCTACGCGGTCTGGTACCCCCTGGTGCAGCGCACGCAGGCCCACGAGCTGGCGCGCGCGCTCGAGCGCCTGCCCGTCGACTGGGTGCACGCCACCCTGACCGTGCGCAAGCCCGCGGCCGACGGCCTGGGGCTGCACGGCAGCGGCATGTTCGTGGTCAATCCGCCCTGGACGCTGTACGAGGAATTGCAGGCGGCCCTGCCCTGGCTGCGCGCCAGGCTGGCCCAGGACGAGCACGCGCGCCACACGCTGGCGCGCGGCGAGGCTCAGAAGCGCTCGCCCTCGCGCAGGTAGCGCCACTGGCCGGGCGGCAGGTCGCCCAGCACCACGCGGCCCATGCGCACGCGCTTGAGGCCGACCACCCTGAGTCCCACCAGCTCGCACATGCGGCGGATCTGGCGCTTGCGGCCCTCGCGCAGGATGAAGTGGAGCTGGTCCTGGTTCTGCCACGCCACCCGGGCGGGCCGCAGGGGCTGGCCGTCGAGGACCAGCCCGTGGTTGAGCAGGGCCAGGCCGTTGGCGGCCAGGCGGCCTTCGACGCGCACGAGGTATTCCTTTTCCAGGTCGGAATCCTCGCCGATGAGCCGGCGCGCGATCCGGCCGTCCTGGGTCAGCACCAACAGGCCCTGGGAATCGATGTCCAGGCGGCCGGCGGGCGCGAGGCCCCGCAGGTGCGCGGGATCGAAGACGGGGCCGCCGCGGCCCGCATGGTATTGGGTGCGCGCCTGGATCAGCGAGGCCGCCGTGCGGTAGCCCTTGTCGGACTGGTGCGAGACGTAGCCCACCGGCTTGTTGAGGATGATGGTGATCTTGCCGGTCTGGCGGCGCTCGGCCTGGCGCTCGAGCGTGATGCGGGCCGTGGGCGCGGCCTTGCTGCCGAGCTCGCGCACGATCTCGCCATCGACCCGCACCCAGCCGCGCTCGATGTAGGCGTCGGCCTCGCGGCGCGAGCACAGGCCGCGCTGGGCCATGAGCTTGGAGATGCGGACGGGCTCCATGGGTGCCGCTACAGCGCCTCGATGCCGCTTTCCCCGGTGCGGATGCGCACCGCCTGCTCGACCGGCGTGACGAAGATCTTGCCGTCGCCGATCTTGCCCGTGTGCGCGGCCTTGATGATGGCCTCGATCAGGGTCTCGACCTGGTCGGCCGCCACCACCACGTCGATGCGGATCTTGGGCAGGAAGTCGACGACGTACTCGGCGCCGCGATAGAGCTCGGTGTGCCCTTTCTGGCGGCCGAAGCCCTTGACCTCGGTGACCGTGAGGCCGTTGACGCCCAGCTCGGACAGGGCCTCGCGCACCTCGTCGAGCTTGAACGGTTTGACGATCGCGGTGATCTGCTTCATGTCGTGCTGTGCCATCGTAGTCTGCGCGCCCCGCTGAAAACTCCAAATATAACGCACGGGCGGCCCGATCCCGGCCCGGGCCGCCGGGCTCCCTTATAATTCCGCCACTATGCAAAATACCACGCCCCCTTCCGTGCAGAACCAGTTCGACAACAAATCGCAGGCCTGGTCCGCACGATTTTCCGAGCCGGTCTCGGACCTGGTCAAGCGCTATACCGCCTCGGTCGGCTTCGACCAGCGCATGGCCGCCTTCGACATCCAGGGCTCGCTCGCGCACGCCGAGATGCTGTCGTCCATCGGCATCATCAGCGCGCAGGACCTGGCCGACATCCAGCGCGGCATGGCCGCCATCCTCGACGAGATCCAGGCCGGGCGCTTCGCCTGGTCGCTGGACCTCGAGGACGTGCACCTCAACATCGAAAAGCGCCTGGTCGAGCTGATCGGCGACGCCGGCAAGCGGCTGCACACCGGCCGCTCGCGCAACGACCAGGTGGCCACCGACATCCGCCTGTGGCTGCGCCACGAGATCGACCTGTCCTCGGACCTGCTGCGCGCACTGCGCGCGAGGCTCGCCGAGCTCGCCCTCGCGCATGCGGACACCATACTGCCCGGCTTCACCCACCTGCAGGTCGCCCAGCCGGTGACCTTCGGCCACCACCTGCTCGCCTACGCGGAAATGTTCGGCCGCGACGCCGAGCGCCTGGCCGACTGCCGCCGCCGCGTCAACCGCCTGCCGCTGGGCGCCGCGGCCCTCGCCGGCACGAGCTATCCCATCGACCGCGAGCGCGTGGCCCGCGCGCTGGGCTTCGACGAGGTCTGCCGCAACTCGCTCGACGCCGTGTCCGACCGCGATTTCGCCATCGAGTTCTGCGCGGCCGCGGCGCTGATCATGACGCACGTCTCGCGCCTGTCCGAGGAACTGGTCCTGTGGATGAGCCCGCGCGTGGGCTTCATCGACCTGGCCGACCGGTTCTGCACCGGCAGCTCGATCATGCCGCAGAAAAAGAACCCCGACGTCCCCGAGCTCGCGCGCGGCAAGACCGGCCGCGTCAACGGCCACCTGGTGGCGCTGCTGACCCTGATGAAGGGCCAGCCCCTGGCCTACAACAAGGACAACCAGGAGGACAAGGAAGGCCTGTTCGACACCGCCGACACCATCCGCGACACGCTCACGATCTTCGTCGACATGATCGGCGGCGTGCGCGTCAAGGCCGAGGCCATGCGCAACGCGGCGCTGCAGGGCTACGCCACCGCCACCGACCTGGCCGACTACCTCGTCAAGAAGGGCGTACCCTTTCGCGACGCGCACGAGACCGTGGCTCTGGCCGTGCGCACCTGCGAGGAGCGCGGCTGCGACCTGGCCGACCTGGGCCTCGAGGAACTGCGCGGCTTCCACGCCGCCATCGGCGAGGACGTGTTCCAGGTGCTGACGCTCGAAGGCTCGGTGGCCGCGCGCAAGCACATCGGCGGCACTGCCCCCGAACGCGTGCGCGCCGAGGCCCGGCGCATCCTGGACGAGTCCCCCCGAGCGGGCGCCTGACGTCCCGATCGAAATCCCGGCGTCCTCCAGGACCCCTGGCGGTCTCGATCGGAATCCCGGCATTCCGCGGCATCCCTGGTGGCTCCGATCGGAATCCCGGCCCTCCAGGACCCTCGGCGCCGGCGCGGGGCCGGCCTCAGCGGGGCCGGCCTCAGCGGTGGCCGGGCGGGCTCGCCTCCCCGGTCGCTCAGGGCTCGAACACGGCGATCGATTCGACGTGCGCCGTGTGCGGGAACATGTTCACCGCGCCCGCCGCGCGCAGCGTCCAGCCGCCAACGTGATGCAGGATGCCCGCATCGCGCGCCAGCGTGGCGGGATTGCAGGACACGTACACCACGCGCCGGGGCCGCTCGTCCGGCGCCAGGGCGGACAGTGCGTGGGCCAGCGCCAGCGCGCCCTCGCGCGGCGGATCGATCAGCATCCGGTCGAAGCGCCCCAGGCCGCGCAGCCAATCCGCATCCACCTCGAACAGGTTCAGCTCGGCGAACGAGACACGGCCGTCCAGGCCCTGGCGCGCCGCATCCTCGCGGGCGCGCCGCACCAGCGCGGCGCTGCCCTCGATCCCCACCACCTCCCGGGCCACCGTCGCCAGGGGCAGGCTGAAATTCCCCAGGCCGCAGAACATGTCGGCCACGCGGTCGCCGCCGCGCGGCTCCAGCAGGCTCAAGGCGCGCGACACCAGGGCCTGGTTGACATAGGGATTGACCTGGGTGAAATCGGTGGGCCGGTAATGCATGCGCAGGCCATGGGCCGGCAAGGCGTAGGCAAGCCGGTCGGCATCCCCGGGATCGAGCGGATGGGCCGAATCGGGGCCCTTGGGCTGCAGCCACCAGACCACCCCGTGCGCGCGGGCGAAGGCCCGCAGGCGCTCGAGGTCCGCATCCACGAGGGGCTCGAGGTGGCGCAGGGAAAAGACGGTCGCCTCGTCGCCCACCGCCACCTCGATCTGCGGGATGCGGTCCGGCCGCGACAGGCTTTCGATGAGCGCGCGCAGGGGCATGAGCAGCGCGGACACGTGCGGCGGCAGCACCAGGCATTGCCGGATGTCGGCCACGTAGCTGCTGTTGCGTTCGCGAAAACCGACGAGCACGCCGCCCTTTTTCGGAACCAGGCGCACGGACAGGCGGGCGCGGTGGCGATAGCCCAGGCCGGGGCCCTGCATGGCGGGCAGGATCTGCCCCGCACGGACCTTGCCGATGTGCGCCAGGGCGTCCTCGAGGGCGCGCTGCTTGATCGCCATCTGGGCCGCGGGCTCGAGGTGCTGCATGGCGCAGCCCCCGCAGGTCCCGAAGTGCGGACAGGGCGGCTCGGCGCGCTGGGGCGAGGCCCGGACGATGCGCTCGATGCGCGCCTTGTCGAAGGAGGGCTTGCGGCGCACGACGCGCGGGAGGACGCGCTCGCCCGGCAGGGCGCCTTCGATGAAGACGACCTTGCCGTCGTGGTGCGCCACCCCCTGCCCTTCGAGATCCAGCGATTCGACGTCCAGCAGCAGCGTCTGCGGATCAGCCATTTTCCCAGGCCGCAAGGTATTCCTGCCAATGCGCGGCGCCGCTCTCGAGCAGGGTCTCGCGCACCAGCGCCAGCTCGGCCGCGTAGGCCGTGGGGTCGAGCTCGCCCTTGATGAGGCGGTAGCGGCAATAGACCAGCCAGGTGTTCACGACGTCGGTCTCGCAATAGGCGCGGACCTCGTCGCGGCGCCCCTCTTGCCAGGCCTGCCAGACCTGCCCCCCATCCATGCCGAGCTTGCCCGGAAAGCCGCAGAGCTTGGCGAGCTGGTCCAGGGGCGCGTTGGCCCGGCCGTTGAACTTGGCCAGCACGTCCATCAGATCGATGTGGCGATTGTGGTAGCGGTTGAGGTAATTGTTGAACTTGAACTCGCGGTCGTCCTCGCCCGTGTCCCAATAGCGCGGCGCCGCCACCCCGTGGATGAGGCTGCGGTAGTGCAGCACCGGCAGGTCGAACCCCGATCCGTTCCAGCTCACCAGGGTCGGGGTGTAATGGCCGATGGTCTTGAAAAATCCCGCGATCAGCGCATCCTCGGGATCCTCGGGGCGGCCCAGGGTCTTGACCCGGAAGCCCTGGTCGTCGCGGAACACGCAGCCCACCACCGCGATCTTTTGCAGGTGCAGCGGCAGGAAGTCATTGCCGTGGGACTCGCGCCGGGCCGCCAGCGCCTGCTCGATCAGCGCCGTGTCGTCCAGGCCGGCCCACTGCGGATTGAGGCGCCGCAGGCCCTCGGCGTCCGGGATGGTCTCGAGGTCGAAGACCAGGATCGGGATCATCGGGACGGCAGGTACGACAGCGGGTTGACCGGCGTGCCCCGCCGGCGGATCTCGAAGTGCAGGCGCGGCGAACTGGTGTCGCTCTGGCCGATCGTGGCGATCTTGGCGCCTTTCTTGACCACGTCGCCGGTCTTGACCAGCAGCGACTGGTTGTGCGCGTACGCCGTGATGAAGCCGTTGCTGTGGCCCAGCAGGATCAGGTTGCCCAGCCCCCTCACGCCGTTGCCCGCGTACATGACCTTGCCCTCGGCGGCCGCCAGCACCGGAGCGCCGATGGCCCCCTCGATGTCGATGCCCTTGGTGGTGCTGTTGAAGCCCTGGATGATCTTGCCGTTGGCCGGCCAGGCCCATGAAATGACGCCGGCGTCGCTCGCGCGCTGGGCCGGGGCGGTGGCGGCCTCGCCGGCCGGCGGCGCCTCGACGGGAGTCACGGGGATCGGCGTGGCCACGGCGCCCTGGGAGGCGCCCGACGGCGCGGGCGTGCTGCCGTCCAGGCGCAGCACCTGCCCGATGGCCAGTTGCGAGGGATTGGTGATGTTGTTGAGCTGGCTCAGGCGGGCGACCTCCATGCCGTGCGCCTGCGCGATCTTGTAGAGCGTGTCGCCGGGCTTGACCACGTAGGTGCCCCCGGCCTGCTGCGAGGCGGCCGGCGTGCTGGACTGGTCGGCGACCGGCGCGCGTTCGGTCCGCGAGGCGCAGCCGGCCAGCAAGGCCGTTGCAAACAGCGCCGTCAGCACCAGCGGGCGGATGCCGCTGCGTCGGGTGTCGATGAACGGAGCGTCTGTTGCAAACGTCCCTACCTGCATGAAAATCTCCTTAGAGCTGCGTGCCGGGACGCAGCGGTACGAAACGGACATCCTCGAGTTCCTGCCGCCGCCACGAGGCGGGACCGGTGCGCTCGATCAGAATGAGCTTCTGCCGGGTGGAGCCCTCGGGCGCGATCAGGCGCGCGCCGATGGCGAGCTGGTCCAGCAAGGTCTCAGGGATTTTAACCCCGGCGGCGGCCACGACAATGCCGTCGAAGGGCGCGTGGCGCGCAAGCCCCTGCATCCCATCGCCGAACGACAGCCGCACGCGGCCGCGGGTGCGCGTATGGGCGAGATTCAGGCGCGCCTGCTCGTACAGCCCGCGCACCCGCTCGATCGCGAAGACCTCGGGCACGAATTGCGCCAGCACCGCCGCCTGGTAGCCGCAGCCCGCGCCGACCTCGAGCACCCGGGCCGGCTCGCGCCCCTGGCACATCATCGACAGCATGTACGCCACCACCCAGGGCTGCGAGATCGTCTGGCCGAAGCCGATCGGCAGGGCCGCGTCCTCGTAGGCCCGGCTGGCCAGGCCCTGGTCCACGAAATCATGCCGCGGGACCGCCTGCATGGCGGCCAGGACGCGGGCGTCCGTGATGCCCTGCTCGCGCAGGCGCTGGACCATGAGGGCGCGCAGGCGCTCGGAATTGAGGCCGAGGTTGGACGCCGGGGGCGCGGCGGGCGCGGCCTCGCGCGCGGGCGCCGGCACGGGCAGGGTGAAGGGCCGGGGCTCCTGGATCTTGGTGTTGCTGTTGGCGGGGGAATATTTCGAGCCCGGGGCGGGGCCAGCCGACGGCCTCCGGACGACGCGCCCGGGCTTGCCGAAGGGAGGCCTGGCCTTGCTCATCGTCGCGCCATCCATTCACGGATCGCCGGCAACTGCTCGTGATCCGTCAGGTCCAGCCGCAGGGGCGTCATCGACACGGCATTGTCCTCGATCGCGCCGAAATCGGTGCCATCGAGCCCGTCGCGCGCCCGGCCGACCGGGCCGATCCAGTAGACCGGGTCGCCGTACGGCGTGGTGCTGCGGATCACGGGCTCGGCCGGATGCCGGCGGCCCAGGCGGGTCGTGCGGAAACCGGAGAGCGTCTCGTAGGGCACCGGCGGGATGTTGACGTTCAGCAACAGCGGCTCGCGCCAGGGCTCGCGCTGGAAATGCGCCACCAGCTCGCGCGCGACGCGCACGGCGCAGTCGAGATGCCGCCATTCGCGCTGGACCAGCGAGAACGCCATCGAGGGAATGTCGAACAGGAAACCCTCGGAAGCCGCCGCCACCGTCCCGGAATACAGGGTGTCCTCGCCCATGTTGGCGCCGTTGTTGATGCCGGACACCAGCAGGTCGGGGCGGAAATCCAGCAGGCCGGTCAGGGCGACGTGCACGCAGTCCGATGGCGTGCCGTTGACGAAGTAGAAGCCGTTGGCCGCCTGCCTCACCGACAGGGGACGGCGCAGGGTGAGGGAGTTCGAGGCGCCGCTGCAGTTGGTCTCGGGGGAAACGACGGTGACCTCGCCGAAGTCCCGCAAGGCGTGGGCCAGCGCCTCGACCCCGGGCGCGTTGTAGCCATCGTCGTTGGAGACCAGAATCCGCATTGCGCCCTTCCATTTTCGAATCAGACCAGACGTAGCGAATTGTACCCGCGGACGAAGGTGGTTTGGACGGCCGCTCGCCCTGTCCGGCGCGATGGCGGTTTGAGCGGCCGCCGGGTAGAATGGCCGCCATAGCGTCGCCCCGTCCATAGCCGCACCTGCCCGCCACCCACCCATGTCCAGCCTTTCCGCCGTCGCCGCCACCGCCATCGTCCTGATCCTGGGATACCTGATCGGTTCGGTGTCCTTTGCGGTGGTGGTCAGCAAGGCCATGGGCCTGCGCGATCCGCGCAGCTTCGGCTCGGGCAACCCGGGCGCCACCAATGTGCTGCGCGGCGGCAACAAGGCCGCCGCCATCCTCACCCTGCTGGGCGACGCCGCCAAGGGCTGGGCCGCCGTCGCGCTGGCCGCCTGGGCGGCCAGCGCGGGCCTCGCGCCCGAGACGGCCGTGCCCTGGGCGGGCCTCGCGGCGTTCCTCGGCCATCTCTATCCGGTGTTCCTGCGCTTCAAGGGCGGCAAGGGCGTCGCCACGGCACTCGGCGTGCTGCTCGCGCTGCAGCCCTGGCTGGCCCTGGCCACCGTGGCGACCTGGGTGATCGTCCTGTACGTCACGCGCTACGTGTCGCTCGCCTCGATCGTGGCGGCGGTGTTCGCGCCCTGCTACTACATCCTGGGCGGCAGGGTGGCCTGGCGCATGGACGCCGCCACCGCGGTGGTGATCGCCGCGCTGGCGGTGCTGCTGATCGTGCGCCACAACGCCAATATTGCGCGCCTGCTGGCCGGCAAGGAAAACCGGTTCGGGCGGAAAAAATAGGAATGGACCGCCACGCCGCGCCTGCGGCCTGCCAGGCTCGGAGCTACACCGTACAGACGTCCCGCAGGTCCCAGCGCGGCCGCACCGAGAAGGCGCCCTCGCGCACGCCGAGGTCGGCCAGGCCGGCGCGCACGCGCTGGGCGGCCGCCCAGGCGATCATGGCGCCGTTGTCGGTGCACAGCTCGAGAGGCGGAAAGAACACCTCGCCGCCCAGGGCCGGCATGGCCTCGAGCAGGCGGCGGCGCAGGTGGCGGTTGGCGCCGACGCCGCCGGCCACCACGAGGCGGTCCAGGCCGGTGCGGCGCAGGGCCGCCAGCGACTTGGCGGCCAGCACATCGACGATGGCCGCCTCGGTGGCGGCGGCGAGGTCGGCCACGGCCTTCGGATCGGCGGCCCCGCCGCCCGCGCCCTCGAGGGCCTTCATGCGGGTGAGCACCGCGGTCTTCAGGCCGCTGAAACTGAAGTCCAGGTCGCCGCTGTGCAGCATCGGCCGCGGCAGCGCATGCGCGCCGGGATCGCCCCGCTCGGCCAGGCGCGAGAGCTCCGGGCCGCCGGGATATCCCAGGCCCATGAGCTTGGCGCTCTTGTCGAAGGCCTCGCCGGCGGCATCGTCCAGGGTCTCGCCCAGCAGTTCGTAGCGTCCGACGCCGTCGACCCGCATGAGTTGAGTGTGCCCGCCCGACACCAGCAGGGCGACGAAAGGGAACGCCGGCGCCGGCGTGGCCAGCAGGGGCGAGAGCAAGTGCCCTTCGAGGTGGTGGATGGGGATCGCCGGCACGCCGCGCGCCCAGGCCAGCGCGCTGGCGAAGCTCGCGCCCACCAGCAGCGCCCCGGCCAGCCCGGGGCCGGCCGTGTAGGCGACGGCATCGAGATCCTCCATGCCCAGCCCCGCCCGGTCCAGGGCCTCGCGGGTCAGGGGCGCCACGCGGCGGATGTGGTCGCGCGAGGCGAGCTCGGGCACCACGCCGCCGTACTCCCCGTGCATGGCGACCTGGCTGTGCAGGGCATGCGACAGCAGGCCACGCTCGGTGCAGACCACGGCGACCCCCGTCTCGTCGCAGGAGCTTTCGAATCCAATGATAATCATGCGCGCAGTGTACAACCGATCATCAAACGGTTTTAGAATTCACTCTGCGACAAGAAGCAAACAACAATCACCGCCCAGAGGAGCATCATGCTAGAGAAACTGTTCCGGCTTTCCGAACACGGAACGACGACGCGCACGGAAATCGTGGCCGGCCTGACCACCTTCCTGACGATGTCCTACATCGTCTTCGTCAACCCCGACATTCTTTCCAGCACCGGCATGGACCGCAACGCGGTCTTCGTGGCCACCTGCCTGGCAGCCGCCCTGGGCACGCTCATCATGGCCTTCGTCGCCAACTGGCCGATCGGCATGGCGCCCGGCATGGGGCTGAACGCGTTCTTCGCCTTCACCGTGGTCGCCCAGATGGGCTATAGCTGGCAGCAGGCGCTGGGGGCGGTCTTCATCTCGGGCGTGGTGTTCGTGCTCCTGACCGTGACCGGGATCCGCTCGTGGCTGGTCGCGGGCATCCCGCCCTCCCTGCGATCGGCGATCGCGGCCGGCATCGGCCTGTTCCTGGGCATCATCGCGCTGGGCACCGCCGGCGTCGTGGTCGCCAACCCGGCGACCAAGGTCGGCCTGGGCGACCTCACCCACGTCCCCACCCTCTACGCCATCCTGGGCTTCTTCCTGATCGCCGCGCTCGACGCCCTCAAGGTGCGCGGCGCCATCCTGATCGGCATCCTGGCCATCACCGTGCTGTCCATCCTGACGGGCTACACGCAGTTCCAGGGGGTCTTCTCGGCGCCGCCCAGCCTCGCGCCGACCTTCTTCCAGCTCGACATCGCCGGGGCCCTGCACACGGGCTTCTTCCACGTGATCCTGGTGTTCGTGCTGGTCGAGGTGTTCGATGCGACCGGCACCATGATCGGCGTGGCCACGCGCGCCGGCCTGATCCAGCCCGGCAAGCCCAACCGCCTGGGCCGCGCCCTGCTGTCGGACAGCACGGCCATCGTCGCCGGCTCGATGCTGGGCACCAGCAGCACCACCGCCTACATCGAGAGCGCCTCGGGGGTGCAGGCCGGCGGCCGTACCGGCCTGACCGCCCTGGTGATCGCCGTGCTGTTCCTGCTGGCCCTGTTCCTGTCGCCCCTGGCCGCGATCGTGCCGGGCTACGCCACCGCGCCCGCCCTGCTCTACGTCGCCTGCCTGATGCTGCGCGAACTCGTCGACGTGCAATGGGACGACATCACCGAGGCCATCCCGGCCGCCATCGCGGCCATCGCCATGCCGCTGACCTACTCCATCGCCAACGGCCTGGCCTTCGGCTTCATCAGCTACGTGGCGATCAAGATCCTCACCGGCCGCTTCCGCGACATCCATTCCGCGACGCTGCTGGTGGCCATCCTGTTCATCATCAAATACGCATTGTTTCCGGGATGAGCCAGGACTTGCGATGGTCCCTGCGGACCATCGCATGCCTGGCGAATCCGAGCGGCTTGCAAGCCGCGAGGTGGGGGGCTGCCCCGGCATGAGAGGTCCCTGCGGACCGTCCTGTGCCTGAATCATCCGAGCGGCTTGCAAGCCGCGAGGTGGGCATCCGAGCGGCTTGCATAACCCCCCACCCGCCCCCATATGCCTTTCATGCAGGGGCGCGCCCAAGGGCATCCCCGTCATTTTCCAACCGAGGAGCCCGCCATGAGCACCGTCGAACTGAACAAAGACACCTTCCAGGCCGCCACCCAGGCCGAAAAACCCCTGATCATCGACTTCTGGGCCCCGTGGTGCGGCCCCTGCCGCAGCTTCGCGCCGGTCTTCGAGTCCGCGGCCGCGCAGCATCCCGACGTCACCTTCGCCAAGGTCAATACCGAGGAGGAACAGGAACTCGCGGCCGCGCTGCGCATCCGCTCGATCCCCACGCTGATGGTGTTCCGCGAGAACGTCCTGCTCTTTTCCCAGGCCGGCGCCCTGTCGGCAGGCCAGTTGCAAGAACTCGTCACCCAGGTCAAGGCGGTCGACATGGCCCAGGTCCACGCCGAGATCGCGGCCCAGGAAAACAAGGCCGGCTGAGTCTCCGCCGGCTGAGTCTCCGCCGGCTGAGCCTCCGCCGCCTCAGTCCGGCGCCGCCTCCAGCAGCGTCCAGGCGCCGCGTCCGCGCGTCAGGTCGGCATGCAGCGCCTCCAGGCCTGCGACGCGCGAAGCCTCGATGGCCAGTGTCCAGGCGACGCCCTCGGCGCCGTAGGTTTCCTCCTCGATGCGCGCCCCCGCCTCCAGCAGGCGCGCGCGCACGCGGTCCATGTCCGCGAAGGCGCAATCGCACCGCACCCGGCGCTCCTCGACCCAGAGGGCCTTGTCCGCCAGGCGCAGGCACTGCGCAGCCACGCCCCCGTACGCTCGCGCGAGACCTCCCGTGCCTAGCTTGATGCCGCCGAACCAGCGCGTCACCATCACCGCGACCCGGTCGCAATCCTGGCCGTCGATCGCCTGCAGGATCGGCCGTCCGGCGGTGCCGCCCGGCTCGCCGTCGTCGTGGAAGCGATAGGCCTGGCCGATGCGCCAGGCCCAGCAGTTGTGCGTGGCCTGCGGCAGGCGCGCGGCCTCGAGGAAGGCGGCCGCCTCGGCGGGGCTGCGCACCGGCGCCGCCACCGCGAGGAAGCGGCTCTTGCGGATCTCCTCCTCGTATCGCGCGACGCCGCCGAGCACGAGCGCCATGCCGGCCTCAGGTCTCGATGCCCCTGGAGGCCAGGTATTCCTCGTACGTCCCCGGATAGTCGTTGACCTGCCCGCCGGGCAGGATCTCGATCACGCGGGTCGCGATGCCCGAGACGAATTGCCGGTCATGGGACACGAACACCAGCGTGCCCCGGTACTGCTCGAGGGCGTACTGCAGGGATTCGATGGATTCCATGTCGAGGTGGTTGGTCGGCTCGTCGAGCAGCATCACGTTGTGGCGGCCCAGCATGAGCCGGCCGAAGCTCATGCGGTTCTTTTCCCCGCCCGAGAGCACGCGCACCGGCTTGGAAATCTCGTCGCCCGAGAACAGCAGGCGCCCGAGCACCGAACGGATGGCCTGGTCCTCGTCGCCCGCCTGGCGGTAGTCCGTCAGCCAGTCGAACAGGTCCCGGTCGGAATCGAACTGGTCCGAGACGTCCTGGGCCATGTAGCCGATGTCGGCGTTCTCGGACCAGCGCACCTGGCCTTCGTCGGGCGCCAGCTTGCCGGCCAGCATGCGCAGCAGCGTCGTCTTGCCCACGCCGTTGGCGCCGATGATGGCGATCTTCTGGCCCGCCTCGATGATGGCGGAAAAATTGTCGATGATCGGCCGGTCGTAGGCCTTGGACAGTTCCTCGATGTGCGCGGCCTGGCGATGCAGGACCTTGTTCACCTCGAAACGGATGTAGGGATTCTGGCGCGAGGAAGGCTTCACCACCACGGCCTCGGCCTTGATCCGGTCGATCTGCTTGAGCCGCGAGGTCGCCTGGCGCGACTTGGACTTGTTGGCCGCGAAGCGCCGCACGAAGTCCTGCAGTTCGCTCACCCGTTCCTTGGCGCGCGCATTGGCCGCCACCTGGCGCTCGCGTGCCTGGGTCGAGGCCAGCATGTAATCGTCGTAGTTGCCGGGATAGATGCGCAGCTCGCCGTAGTCCAGGTCGGCCATGTGCGTGCAGACCTGGTTCAGGAAATGTCGGTCGTGGCTGATGATGATCATCGTGCTGTCGTATTCGTTGAGCACGTTCTCGAGCCAGCGGATCGTATTGATGTCCAGGTTGTTGGTGGGCTCGTCGAGCAGCAGCACGTCCGGGTTCGAGAACAGCGCCTGGGCCAGCAGCACGCGCAGCTTCCAGCCCGGGGCGATCTCGCGCATCGGCAGCCCGTGCTGCTCGACCGGGATCTCGAGGCCCAGCAGCAGCTCGCCCGCCCGCGACTCGGCGGTGTAGCCGTCGTATTCGGCGAAGCGCGCTTCGAGCTCGGCCGCGCGCATGTAGTCGTCCTCGGTGGCCTCGGGATCGGCGTAGATCGCATCGCGCTCGCTCATCACGCGCCACATCTCGGCGTGGCCCATCATGACGACGTCCAGCACGCGGACGTCCTCGAAGGCGAACTGGTCCTGGCGCAGCTTGCCCAGGCGCAGGCCCGGCTCGAGGGACACGCTGCCCGAAGTGGGCTCGAGATCGCCGCCGATGATCTTCATCAGCGTGGACTTGCCCGAGCCATTGGCCCCGATCAGGCCGTAGCGGTTGCCGTCGCCGAACTTGACGCTGACATTCTCGAAGAGCGGCTTGCTGCCGAACTGGATCGTTAGGTTTGAGGTGGATATCACGGTTGCAGGTGGCCCCGAAGGATTCAAGATAACCTGCTAGTGTAACAGGCGGGCGAGGGCTCGCCCGCCCGGGATCCTCAGTGGGTCTCGATGCGCGCCACGCGCCAGGGATTCGCCTCGCGCAGGGCCTCGGGCAGGGCCGCGTCGGGCACGTCCTGATAGCACACCGGGCGCAGGAAGCGCTGCTGGGCCATCAGTCCGACCGAGGTCGTGCGGGCGTCCGAGGTGGCGGGGAACGGCCCTCCGTGGACCATGGCGCCGCACACCTCGACCCCGGTCGGGAATCCATTGAACAGTAGGCGGCCGGCCTTGAGCTCGAGGGCCGACATCAGGTCGGCGATCAGGGTCGGATCATCATCGGGGCTGGCATGCAGGGTGGCCGTCAATTGCCCCTCGAGGAGCGGCACCAGGGCGCGCATCCGGGCCTCGTCCGGGCAGCGGACCAGCAGGGAACTCGCGCCGAACACCTCTTGCCCGAGGGCGTGCGGCGCGGCCGCGAAGGCGTCGAAATCCGTTTCCATCAGGGCGGCGCAGCACTGGTGGCCGCCGGCCGCGGGCTGGCCGCGGCCCAGCACCCGCACGGCGGCGTTCTGGCTCAACTGCGCCACACCGCGCTCGTAGGCCGCGTGGATGCCGCTGCTCAGCATCGTCGAGGGCGCGATGGCGCCCAGGGCCCGCAGGGCCTCGTCGACGAAGCGGTCCAGGGCCGGGGAATCGACCCCGATCAGCAGGCCCGGGTTGGTGCAGAGCTGGCCGGCGCTGCCCGTCAGCGAGGCCACGAAACCGGCGGCGATCCGCTCGGCGCCGGCCTCCAGGGCCCGGGGCAGCAGGAACACCGGGTTGATGCTGCTCATTTCGGCGAACACCGGGATGGGTTCGGGGCGGCCGGCCGCCGCGCGCATCAGCGCCAGCCCGCCTCCGCGCGATCCCGTGAAGGCCACCGCCCGGATGCCGGGATGCGTCGCCAGCGCCTGGCCGAACTCGGGAGTGGCGCCATGGAGCAGCGAAAACACGCCCTCCGGCAGGCCGCATTCCTGGACCGCCGCCCGCACCGCGCGGCCCACCAGTTCGGAGGTGCCCGGATGCGCCGGATGCCCCTTCACGATCACGGGGCAGCCCGCCGCCCAGGCCGAGGCGGTGTCGCCCCCCGCCACCGAGAACGCCAGGGGGAAATTGCTCGCGCCGAACACGGCCACCGGGCCGATCGGAATGTATTGCGCGCGCAGGTCGCTGCGCGGCGCCGGCTTGCGCTCGGGCTGGGCATGGTCGATCCGCGCGCCCAGCCACCCGCCCGCCCGCGCGTCGGTGGCGAACATGCGCAACTGGTTGACGGTGCGCGCCCGCTCGCCTTCCAGGCGCGCGCGCGGCAGGCCCGTCTCGAGCATGGCGCGCTCGATCAGGGCATCGCCCAGGGCCGTGATCTGCCCGGCCACGGCATCCAGGAACCGCCCGCGGGCCTCGGGCGAACTGCGGCGGTACGCGCCGAAAGCCTCCAGGGCGAGGCCCACGGCCGCGTCGATGTCCGCCGTCGAGCCGTCCGGATAGACGGGCTCGAGCGCCTCGCCGGTCGCCGGATTCCGGCCGTGGACCGCGGCCCCCGCGCCCAATACGTCGCGTGCCCCGATCAGCATGGTTCCTTTCAGCATGGTTCCGCCTCGATATTTCAGTTACTAAAAGTATGACATCGTATCCCAAGGGAGCGCGTCCCAGTGGCCGCCGCCCCAAACATACGTCATCATATATTAACGCGGCGGCACGGCCCAGCTTCCCCGCCGCCCATCAGTGATGCTCCCGCAGCAGCAGGTACGCCATGCCGTCCTCGGTGGCGATGCCCACGCGCGCGCCCACCGGCAGGGTGGCCTTGACCCGCACGTGGCCATACGGCAGGCCCGGCACGACCGGCACCTTGACCGCGCCGCGCAGCCAGCGCACCACCGAGTCCAGGTCGTAGCCATTGTCGTGCGCGGCGAGCCGGTACTCGGTGAAGCGGCCCAGCAGGATGGCGCGCTGCTTTTGCAGTACGCCCGCATGCCAGAGCTGGCTCAGCATGCGCTCGATCCGGAACGGGTGCTCGGCCACGTCCTCGAGGAACAGGATGCCGCCCTCGACGTCGGGAAGGTAGGGCGTGCCCACCAGGGACGCCACCATGGCGAGATTGCCGCCCCAGAGGATGCCGCGCGCGTCGACCGGATCGGCCCGCGGGGACTCGAAGCTGAGGACCTCGAGCTCGCCGCCGAGGGTCTCCTGGAACAGGGCCTGCGTCAGGTCGTCGACGGTCTTTCCGCCGAAATCGAACACGGCGGTCGGCCCCGCCAGGCTTTGCGCGCCGGTGCGCGCCAGCAACGCGAGATTGAACACCGTGAAATCGCTCTGCCCGATGAAGGTCTTGCCGCTGTCGGCCACGGCCCGCCAGTCGATCAGCGGCAGCAGCCGGCTCAGGCCGTAGCCGCCGCGGGTCGCCATCACCACCGGATGCTTTTGCTTGAGGGCGCGGGCGATGCCCGCGAGCCGCTGCCTGTCGGTCCCCGCGAAACGCTCGTGCACCGCGAGCGCGGCCCGGTCGATCGCCACCCGGTAGCCCATGGCCCGCAGGCGCTGCTGGGCCAGGCGCACGGTTTCCGGGTCGCGCACCGCCCCCGACGGGGAAATCAGATAGATGCCGGAAGGCTGCGCATGCGCCTCGTGGATCTCGTGCTCCCCGTGCGCCTCGCGGGCCCCGTGCGCTCCATGCCCCCCGTGCGCCTCCTGCATCCCGGGCGCCCCGTATGTCCCGTGCGCCGCGCAGCCGGGATCGTCGCAGGCATGGCCCGCGTGATGGTGGGCATGGCCGCCAGGGGCGCCTGCCGGTGAACTGTGGTCCATGAGTGGTGCATCCTGTATCGAAGTATGGAAACTGCCCGGTGGCGAGGCGGCGCGCCCCGGGCCGGACACGGGGGCGCCGGCCTCGCCCCGGGGCCGCCCGGCCGCAGCGTCGCCCCGCGCGGACCGGCGCCGGGCGCGGAAGAACGCGCGCAGCAGCTCGCCGCCCTCCTCGGCGCGCACGCCGGCGCGCACCGCCGTGTGGTGGTTCAGCAGGGGCTGCGTGTGCAGGGCGATCACGCCGCCGCAAGCCCCGGTCTTGGGATCGTCGGCGCCATACACCACCTCGGCCAGGCGCGCATGCAGCATGGCGCCCAGGCACATGGCGCAGGGCTCCAGGGTCACGTAGAGCCGGGCGCCGCCCAGGCGGTGGTTGCCCAGGGCCTGCGCAGCCGCCCGCAAGGCCACGATCTCGGCATGCGCGCTGGGATCGCGGTCGATGATCGTGCGGTTGTGACCCGTGCCGACGAGCCTGCCCTCGGCGTCCAGCACCACGGCGCCCACCGGCACCTCGCCCAGCGCGGCCGCCAGGCGTGCCTGCTCGAGGGCGAGACCCATGGCCCGCTGGTCGTCCAGCGCCTCGGTATCCTCTGCCGCCGGCCTCATCTCATCCCCGGTAGGTCCGGGCGTTGAGGACGATCTTGGCCGCCAGGCTCTCGACGGCTTCCTCCAGCCACTGATAGAGCTCGGCGTCCTCGCCGAAGCGGGCCTGGTTGAGATTGGACACCCTGCCCTCCTGGATGAAGCCCCAGGCGCGGCTGCGCTTTTCCCGGTGGCGCGGGTCCCAGACGCCGAACGCCACGCCGCCCGAGCGCCTGACCAGCGAAAAGCAGGGGATGTCGGTGTAGCCGTCGCCCACGAAGATCATCTGCTCGAAAGGGACGCGCAGCTTGTCGGTATCCACCTTGCGGTTGACCTCGAAAGGCTTGTTGCGCGATTCCGGTCCGAAGATCCCCTTCTGGATGTGGAACAGATAGCGGGTCTTGTCGGTGAAGCTCACGATGCGGCGCGGGAAATCGATCGCGCCCGCCGCGTCGTAGGTGAATTCCGACGCCCAGATCTCGGTGAACTGGTGGGCGATCGGCGTATGGCGCAGCACGTCGCCGATGCCGCTGGAGATCAGGTAGAACTCGAGCTGGACCTGGGGATGCGCCTTGCGCAGGCGCGTGCGCAAACGGTCGAACAGGCTCTCGACCCCGTCGTGCAGCGGCAGCCGCGCGCCCCAGCGCTCGAGCCGCTCGCGCGTGATGGCGCCATGGCGTCCCGAGCGCGAGAGCTCGATCAGGCGATGGAGGTAGGCCGGCACCGGATCCCAGTCCTCGTGCTCCAGCAAGGAGCCGACCTCGTCCTTCCAGAACGACACCGCGTCCACGCCAATGTCCTCCAGGAAGCCCGAGGTGCTGTCCGGCGCCAGCGTATCGTCGAAATCGAAAACCAGGGCCACCACGTCCGCCATATGCCTCAATCCTCCGCGCGCGAGCGCGCGCGCAATGCCGCCAGGACGCCCGGCAATTCCTCGGGCAGGTCCTGAGCGATCAGGCCCGGGCCGAATCCGGCGGCGGCCTGCCCATGCAGGTACACGGCGGCGCATGCCGCCTCGAAGGGCGCCATGCCCTGCGCCAGCAGGCCCGCGATGCAGCCGGCCAGCACGTCGCCCGAGCCGCCGGTCGCCAGCTCGGGCGGCGCATTGTCGTTGATCACCGCCTGCCCGCCCGGATGGGCGATCACCGTGTCGGCCCCCTTCACGACCAGCACGGCGCCGCTCGCGCGCGCCGCCGCCCGCGCGCGCGAGAGCTTGTCGCCTTCCAGGCCGGGAAACAGCCGCGCGAACTCCCCTTCGTGGGGCGTCAGCACGCAGCCCTCGTGCAGGGCCTCGAGCAGCAGGTCCGGCGCCTCGGCGAAGCTGCTGATCGCATCGGCATCGAGCACGCAGGGCCGGCGCGCGGACAGGACCGCCAGGGTCTGGGCGCGGGTGCGCATCGACACGCCCAGGCCGGGGCCGATCAGCAGCGCGTTGCGGCGCTCGTCGGCCAGGGCCTCGTCCAGCGACCCGTTCTCGGGCAGGCGGGCCACCATCACGCAGGTCAAGGCCGCGGCCTGTATCGGCCAGACCGCGGGCGGCACGGCGAGCGTCACCAGGCCCGCGCCCATGCGCGCGGCGGCGTGGCAGGCCAGGCGGCTCGCGCCGAGCAGGGTCTCGCCGCCGATCATCAGGAGATGGCCGCGCCGGTATTTGTGGCTCTCGAGCGTGGGCCAGGGATAGTGCCCGATCCAGAGGTCGGGGTGATTGGCCTGGCAATCGGGAACGATGGCGTCCAGCACCGTGTCGGGAATGCCGATGTCGGCGCACAGCAATTCCCCGCACAGGGCTCGCCCGGGCATCAGCAGGTGCCCCGGCTTGCGGCGAAAGAACGTCACCGTCAGGCGCGCCCGCACGGCAGCGCCCAGGATCCGTCCGGTCGCGCCATCCAGGCCGCTGGGGACGTCCACGGCGCAGACCGGCAGGCCGCTGCGGTTGACGGCCTCGATGGTCGCCAGCGGCACGCCCTCGAGCGGACGCGACAGGCCCGCGCCCAGCACGGCATCGATCACCAGCCCGGCGCCTTCCAGCGCGGCCGGCCCCAGTGCCTCGACCGGGCCGTCCCAGGCCCGCGCGCACACCGCCGCATCGCCGCGCAGGTCCTCGAGGCGGCCCAGCAGCGCGACGCGGACCGGCCAGCCCGCATCGCGCAGGCGGCGCGCCGCGACGAAGCCGTCGCCGCCGTTGTTGCCCGGGCCGCACAGCACGCAGACCGGGGTGATGGTCCAGCGGTCGATCACGGCATCGGCCACGGCCTTGCCCGCCGCCTCCATCAGCGCGACGCCGGGAACGCCGCCCTCGATCGCCAGGCGGTCGGCCACGGCCATCCGGGCCGGCGTCAGGAGCGCATGGGGCCAGGTTCCGGCAGTCACGATGCGTCCGCCGCCCGTGTGCGCAGTTCGTACTTCTGGATCTTGCCCGTGGAGGTCTTGGGCAGCTCGCCGAACACCACCGTCCGGGGCGCCTTGAAGCTCGCCAGGTGCTGCTTGCAATGCGCAATGATGTCCTCGGCCGTCGCCGAGGCCCCCTCCTTGAGCTCGACGAAGGCGCAGGGCGTCTCGCCCCAGCGCGGATCGGGCCGCGCCACCACCGCGGCCGCCAGCACCGCCGGATGCCGGTACAGCACGTCCTCGACCTCGATGGAGGAGATGTTCTCGCCGCCCGAGATGATGATGTCCTTGCTGCGGTCCTTGATCTTGATGTAGCCGTCCGGATACGTCACCGCCAGGTCGCCGCTATGGAACCAGCCGTCGGCGAGCGCCGCGCGCGTGGCCTGCGGGTCCTTGAGGTAGCCCTTCATGCAGATGTTGCCCTGGAACATGATCTCGCCCATGGTCTCGCCGTCGGCGGGCACCGGCCGCAGGGTCTCGGGGTCCAGCACCGCCGCGGCGCGCTGCAGGTGATAGCGCACGCCCTGGCGGGCATTGAGCTCGGCGCGCTTGCCGATGTCCAGCGCATCCCAGTCCTCGTGCTTGGCACAGACCGTGGCCGGGCCATAGACCTCGGTCAGGCCGTAGACGTGGGTCAGGTCGATCCCCAGGGCCTCCATGCCCTCGATCATCGAGGCCGGGGGCGCGGCGCCGGCCACCATCGCGCGGATACCCGCGGGAATGCGCTCGCGCAGGGCCGGGGGCGCGTTGACCAGCATGCTGTGCACGATGGGCGCGCCGCAATAGTGGGTGACCCCGTGCTCGCGCATCAGGTCGACCATGAGCTGGGGATCGACGCGGCGCAGGCAGACGTTCACGCCCGCGCGCGCCGCCAGGGTCCAGGGAAAGCACCAGCCGTTGCAATGGAACATCGGCAGCGTCCACAGGTAGACGGCGTGCTTGGGCATGTCCCATTCGAGGATGTTGGAGACCGCGTTGATCGCCGCGCCGCGATGGTGATAGACCACGCCCTTGGGGTCGCCGGTGGTGCCGCTGGTGTAGTTGAGCGAAATCGCCTCCCACTCGTCGCCCGGCATGCGCCAGGCCCAGGACTCGTCGCCGCTCGCCAGCAGGTCCTCGTAGTCCGTCCCGCCGATCGAGCCGCCCGCGCCCTGGTAGACCGGATCGGACACCTCCACCACCTCGATCGGCCGGCTGCCCCGGCGCAGGTCCAGCGCCTTGCGCAACACCTCGGAGAACTCGGTGTCGACGATCGCCACGCGCGCCTCGCCGTGGTCCAGCATGAATGCGATGGTCGACGGATCCAGCCGGGTGTTGAGGGTGTTGAGCACGGCCCCGCACATGGGGATGCCGAAGTGGGCCTCGACCATGGCCGGCGTGTTCGGCAGCATCACCGCCACGGTGTCGCCCGGCTCCACGCCCCGCGCGGCCAGGGCGCTCGCCAGGCGGCGGCAGCGCGCATACAGTTGCGCCCACGTGGCGCGGATCGCCTGCTCGCCCAGTCCATGCACGACGGCCAGGCGCCCCGGATAGACCTCGGCGGCCCGTTCCAGGAACGGCAGCGGGGTCAGGGGCGCAAAATTCGCGGGTGTCCTGGGTAGATCCTGATCAAAAATATTGCCCATCCAAACCTCCTAGCCTGTCGTGGATGCCGCCATTTTATCCGCGCGGCCCATCCGCGGCATGGCCCGCGCCGGCGGGAGGCGCGGCGCGGCCTCCGGGGCCCGTCCACGCCTGGTCGGAGGCCCGTCCGCGCCTAGTCGGCCAGCAATCCCCCCGCGCGCCGCACCCGGCGCTCCACGGCCTCGTCCAGCGCCGGCCCGCCGCCGGGCACGACCACCGTCAGCGCACGCCGCGCCCGGGTGGCCCCGGTGTACAGCAGCTCCCGGCTCAGGATCGGCCCGCCGCGCTCGGGCAGGACCAGCGCGACCTCGTCGAATTCCGAGCCCTGCGACTTGTGCACCGTCAAGGCATAGGCGGTCTCGATGTCGGCCACGCGGCCCGACGCGATCCAGCGCACGCCGCCCGAGCCGTCATCGCGCGCGAACGCGATCCGGATCCGCCCGCCCGGCTCGCCGGGCTCGGGCACGGACAGGACCACGCCCGTATCCCCGTTGGCGAGCCCCAGTTCGCGCTGGTTGCGCGTCACCAGGACCGGCCGCCCCGGATACCAGGCGCCATGGGCGGCGCCGATCCAGCCCCGGGCGCGCAGGCCCGCCTCGACGCGCCGGTTCAGGCCTTGCGCGCCCCAGGGACCCTCGCGCACCGCGCACAGCGCCTGGAAGCGACCCCGCGCCTCCAGGACGGCGCGCGCCCAGCGGTCGATCGCCTCGGGCGAGGCCGCCTCCCCCGGAAACTCCGCCTCGATACAGCGGAAATAGGCGCCATAGCCGGAGGCGCGGGCGGCGTCCCGCGCGCCATCCTCCGCACCCCCGAAATCCTCGGCGGCTCCGGCATGGCCGGCGCGATCGGCGTCGCGGGCGGCGTCCCGCGCGCCTCCGCACAGCAGGGCATCGAGGCGCGGGTCCTCCGCACCGCGCGGCACGAGGAAGGCCAGTCCCGCCGGCGGATCCTCCCGCAGGGCGCGCACGGCAGCGAGGTTCCCCGCGTTGACGGCCGCCGCGAAGCGCCCGATGCCGCTCCCGGCCTCGAAGCGGCGGCTGTGGCGCAGCATGACGATGGCCTGGTCCAGCGCCGTCCCCCCGGGATCGCAGCGCCCGGCGGGGATTTCCTGCCCCGTGAGCGCCGCGATGCGCGCGCGCCGCGACGGCGTGTAATGGCCTTGCTCCGCGCGGGCGCACAGCTCGCCCAGGACCGCGCCGGCCTCGACCGAGGCGAGCTGGTCCTTGTCGCCCAGCAGGACCAGCCGCGCGCGCTCCGGCAGCGCCGCCAGCACCGCGTCCATCATCTCGATGTCCAGCATCGAGGCCTCGTCGACCACCAGGACGTCGGCCGGCAGGGGACGATCCGCGGTATGGCGGAAGCGCCGGGTATCGGGCCGCCCGCCCAGCAGGCGATGCACGGTCTGCGCATGCGCCGGAATCGCGGCCAGGGCCGGCTGGACGAAGTCCGGCGCCTCCAGGCGCAGGCGCGCCAGCGCCGAGCCGATCGAATCGTTCAGGCGGGCCGCGGCCTTGCCGGTCGGCGCTGCCAGCCGGATGCGCAGCCCCGAGGCCGCGCCGCCTTCCTGGGCGAGGCCTTGCAGCGCCGCCAGCAGGCGCACCACGGTGGTCGTCTTGCCCGTCCCGGGGCCGCCCGTCACGACGCAGAAGGCATGGTCCAGGGCGGTCGCGCAGGCGATCTTCTGCCAGTCCACGTCCTCGCCCGGGGCCGGGGGGAACAAGGCGTCGAGCCACGCCCGCGCGCGCGCGTCATCCACGGCCGCGCCGCCCGGCGCCAGCCGCCGGTCGATCCGCGCCCGCACGCGGCGCTCGGCGCGCCAATAGCGGGCGAGGTACAGGCGATGGCCGCGGCGCACGAGGGGCTCGCCCCCCTCCCCCCCACCGGTGAAGCCCGAGTGTTCCAGCGCGCGCAGGCAGGCCTCGAGCCCGCCGCGCCGAAGCGCGCGCGCCATGGCCCCCAGGCCCTCGGGCCGCGCATCGCCCAGGGCCAGCGTATCGGCGGCATCGTCGCACAGCGCGCCCAGGTCCAGGCAGACGTGCCCATGCCCGAGCTGGGCGCTGCACCAGATCGCCAGCCATATCGCGAGCTCCGGGGCCTCGGGAGCGCAGTCGGCGAGGAAGCGGCCGAACGCCAGGTCCAGCGCGCGCAGCGCCCCCGCCTCGCGCCAGGCCTGCGCATGCGCCCACAGCGCCGCGCGGTTCCCGCCCGGCGCATCCCAGTGCTCGAACGCATGCTCCGCCATCAGCCGTCCTCCCGTCCGCCGAACAGGGCGTCGAGCCGTTCGATCAGGCCGCGCGCCGGCCGGTCGGCGAACAGGCCCTGGCCCGGCGCGTCCCTGCCGCGCAGGAACATGTAGATCGCGCCGCCGACGTGCCGGTCGTAGTCGTAGTCCGGCAGCCGCGCCGCGAGCTGGCGGTGCAGGGCCAGCACGTACAGGACGTATTGCAGGTCATAGCGGGCGGCGAGCATGGCGGCGTGCATGGCCCGGGGATGATAGGCCGCGGCATCGGGCCCCAGCCAGTTGGACTTGTAGTCGATCACGTAATAGCGCCCGTCGTGCCGCAGCGCCAGGTCGATGAAGCCCTTGAACATGCCGTTCAAGGTCATGGCCGCCGCGGGCGGCCGCGGCGCGCCGCCGAGCGTCTCCGCGCCGACCAGCGCATCGAGGCGCTGGACGTCCACCCGCTCGGCGGGCAGCCAGAATTCCATCTCGGGCAGACCGGCCTCCAGGGCATCCAGGCGCAGGGGCGGAGCCCAGTCGAAGCCCGGCCGGAACTCGGTACGCACGATGTCCAGCAGCCAGTCGCACAGGGTGTCTATCCATCCCGACCAGCCCCGCACGGCGCAGCGGCGCGCCACCAGGTCCCGGACCTCGGCGCGGTCGAGGGCCGCGAAACCGCGCCGCGCCGCCCACTCCAGCAGGCCATGCAGGAAGGTCCCGGCCTCGCTGCCCCGCGGAAAGGCATGCAGGCCGCCGCCCGCCCAGGCCATATCCGCCGATTCGGGCGTATCGAACCGCCGCGCCTCCAGGTGCACGTCCTCCTGCGCCGTCCCCGCCACGGCGGGCGGGCCGGATTCCAGCCGCAGGGCCGAGTAGCTGGAAATCCACCAGGGATGCGCGCGCGCCGGACGCCGCGGGACGCGCGCCTCGCCCAGCGCCTCCGGGGAAGGCCCCGCGGCGGCATGCTCCCCGCCCTCCGCGGGCGGGACGTCCCAGGCGATCTCCTCGTGGGCCTCGACCAGCGCCGCCAGGGCCGCCCGGGCACCTCCCGGCACGCCGCCCAGCACGTGGCCCACGGCGCTGTCCCGCTCGAGGTTCCGCAAGGGGCCCGCCGCCAGCCACACGGCGTGCCGCGCCCGCGTCAGGGCCACGTAGAGCTTGCGCACGTCCTCGGCCAGGCGTTCCCGGTCCAAAAGCTCGAGCTCGCGGGCATCGGGCCGCAGCACGCGCCGGCGCCCCTCCCCCTCGTGCAGGTAATAGGGTCCCCGATCGCCCTGGACGATGCGCGCCTTGGCGGCGAACGGCAGGAACACCAGCGGATACTCCAGCCCCTTGGATTTGTGGACCGTGACCACGCGCACCAGGTCCTCGTCGCTCTCGAGGCGCACGCGGCGGGCATCGTCCCCACCCGCCCGCGCGCCCCCGCATTGCTCCTCCAGGTGGCGCATCAGGGCCTGCTCGCCGTCCAGGCGCAAGGCCGCCTCCTGCAGCAGCTCGGCCAGATGCAGGATGTCGGTGAGCACGCGCTCGCCGTCCCGCCCGTCGCCGAGCAGCCGCGCGGGCACGCCGAAGTCGTTCAGCAGGCGCCGGACCATGGGCAGGACCCCGCGCTGGCGCCAGCAGGCGCGGTAGTCCTGGAAGCGCGCCACGACGTCCTCCCAGGCCCGCTCGTCGGCCGACAGGCGCTCGAGCGACGCCCACGGCAGGCCCAGCGAAGGCGTGGCGAGCGCCGCGCGCACCGCGCGGCCGTCCTCGGGATCGGCGCAGGCGGACAGCCAATGGCGCAGCTCGTCCGCCTGCGGCGTCTCGTACACCGATTCGCGCTCGGACAGGTAGACGCTGCGCACGCCCTGCCGCGCCAGCGCCCGGCGCACCTGCCGGGCCTCGGCGTGGCTGTTGACCAGGACCGCGACATCGGCGGGCCGCACGGGCTGCAAGGCCGTCCCGCGCGCAAACCCGGCCTCGCCGCGCGCGCCCATGGCGAGGAGCCGGGCGACGTGGCGCGCGCACCAGTCCGAGGCCTGGGCCTCGTAGTCCCCCGATCCCAGGGGCTTGCCGGCTTGCGGGGCGTCGATCCAGTGCACGCGCAAGGCCGGCGCAGGGCCGCCCTCGATGTGCCAGGCCTCCTCGCGGCCCTGGGCCAGGGCCGGATTGAAGGCGATGCCCTCGGGCTCGCCGGGCGTGGGGAACGCCCCGCCCGGCGCATGGGCGCCGGCGTGGAGGAAGCAGGCGTTGACCGCCGCCACCATGGCCCGCGAGGACCTGAAATTGCGCTCCAGCGTGTGCACGCGGCCGGCGCAGGCCCGCCGCGCGCGCAGGTAGGCGTGGATGTCGGCGCCGCGAAAGCCGTAGATGGCCTGCTTGGGATCGCCGATCATCACCAGGCACAGATCGCCGCGGTCCTCGGCGATGCGATAGACCCGGTCGAAGATCCGGTACTGGATTGGATCGGTGTCCTGGAACTCGTCGATCAGGACCACCGGATACTGCTCGCGCAGCACTTGCGCCAGGCGATCGCCGCCCTGGCCGTCCAGGGCGGACTCCAGGTGCGCCAGCAGGCCGTCGAAGCCCACGCGGGCCTGCCGGGCCAGTTCGCCGCGCAAGCGATCGGCGATCCAGGCCAGCGCATGGTCGGTGGCTTCGACCCGGCCGTCGGGCAATCCGGCCAGCGCCGTGCGCAGCTCGGCGAGGCGCTCGCACAGGGGATGGCCGGGCGCGGGCGCCGCACCGCGCCATTTTTCGGCGACGCCGTCGGGCACCAGCCGCTCCCAGCCGGTCTTGAGGTCCAGGTCCTCGGCCGCCGGATCGCGGGCCCAGTCCCGCAAATCGCCGATCCAGCGCTGCCAGTGGCGCGCCGCTACCGTCCAGTCCCGCCCCAGGGACGCCAGCCATTCGCCCAGCGCATCGGCGCCCTCGATCCAGGGTTCCTTCAAGGCCGCGAGGCACCGGGCGCGGCGCTCCTGCGCCGCGGCCAGCAGGGGCTCGAGCGAGCCCGGTTCCGGCGCCCGCGGCGTCCCCTCGTGCAGGGCGCCGGCCACCGCCGCGTGCAGGGCCGCCGGGCCGGGCCACCAGCCTCGCAGCTGCGCGGCCCGCTCGAGGTCCAGCGGCGCCACGTAGAGGCGCCAGTAGTCCCACACCGCCTCCTGCTCGGTCGCGCGCAGGTCCGCCTCCACCTGCCGATCGAACAGGCCGCCGCTGTCGAAGGCATGCTCCTGCAGCATGCGCGCGCACCAGGCGTGGATCGTCCCGATCGCGGCCTCGTCCATCGACTGCGCCGCCAGGTCGAGCACCCGGGCGCAGGCCGGCCAGCGCTCCGGCGCATAGCCGGCGCGCAGTTCGCGCAGGAAATCGTCGGCCTCCCCGTCCGCCGGCCCGTTACGGGAACCCTCGTGGAACCAGGCCGCCGCCTGCGCGAGGCGCGCGCGGATCCGGTCGCGCAGCTCCTGCGAGGCGGCCTCGGTGAAGGTCAGGACCAGGATCTCGGCCGGCAGGCGGGCGGCGATGGGCGGATCGCCATGCCCGAGGACCAGGCGCAGGTACAGGGCGGCGATGGTCCAGGTCTTGCCCGTGCCCGCGCTCGCCTCGATCACCCGGCTGCCGCGCAGCGGAAACCTCAGCGGATCGACGGGCGCGAGGCCGGCGGTGCGCATCATGGGGCGTCTCCGGCCGGCGCCTCGGGCAGCGCCTCGCGGACGGCGGCGATCGCGTCGCTCAGTCCCCCGTACAGCCGCCGGGACCAGTGCTCGAAGCCACCGTCCGCGGTGAACGAGGCGAAATCGGGATAGGCCCGGCGCAGGTACGGATCGCGCTCCAGCGCCCGCGCGTGGCATGCCTCGGCCTCGGTCCAGGAGCGATGGTCGCGCTGCTCGGAGGCGCCGCGGCGCAGCCAGGCCGTCGCGCATTCCACGGTGACCGGCAGCGGCGCGCGCATGCCGTGGACCCATCCCCGCACGATCTCGTCGAAGCACGCGCGGGCCAGCGCCGGATCCAGTGGCTCGAACGCCGTGCTGCCCTGGGGACTGAAGACCAGGGTGGTCATCCCGGATCCGTCCAGGTGGCCGGCGAGATGGGCCACCCACGCCTCGACCAGGGCGCCGGGCCGGTAGGCGCGGTCCTTGACCAGGTGGCTGGCCTGCATCAGGATGCGCGCGCGCTCGCCGGCGGCGTTTCGCCGGATGCCGTCCAGGGAATCATGTATATCCAAAATATAGTCTTCCTCGACCATCGTCCGGTGCCGCAGCGCCAGCGGCGCCTCGTCCACCAGCGCCCACTGCCGGCACGCTTCTTGATAGCCGGACAGCAGGGTGTCGAATCCGGCACGCAGATCCTCGGCCGCCAGCACGCCCAGGCTGCCCGCCGCCAGCGCTCCGGAGCGGCGCATGGCCTGCACGCAGTCGTCCAGCGCGAGCGCCGGGTTCCCCTCCCGGCGCAGGGATCGCGCGGCCGCGTCCAGCAGCGCATCGCGCAGGCCCCAGGCCTTCAGGCCATCCATCTCGTAAGGCTCGCGATCGTCGCTGCGGCGCTCGTCGTGCTCGAAGAAGACCCCCAGGCGATCCTGGAAGAAGCGCTGGATCGGGTGGCGCAGGAAACGCCGCAAACGATCGAGGGACAGGGGCTCGGGGCATGCCGGAAAATCGAGCGGCGCTGGCGCGGCCTGCGCGGCGGCCGCCCCGGCGCGCGCCTCGCGCCATTCCTTCGCATAGGTGTACAGGGCCCCGGGCCCGGACTGCGGCACGGCAGGGAAATAGCGCCGGCTGAATGGCTGCAGCGGATGCTCGCAAGTCAGGGCCGCGGACACCGCCGCGCACTCGGTCGCCCCCGCCAGCCGCCAGCCCGCGTCCAGGTGGTCGCGCAACTGGGCCACCAGGACGGAGGGCGGCAGCGGCGTGTTGTCCTGGATGCTGCGGCCCACCCACGAGACGTAGAACTGATCACGCGCCGACAGCAGGGCCTCGAGGAACAGGTAGCGGTCGTCCTCCCGGCGCGAGCGGTCGCCCGGCCGATAGCGTCCGGCCATCAGATCGAAGTCCGCCGGCACCCGCATGCGCGGATAGGCGCCATCCTGCATGCCCAGGAGGCAGACGCGGCGAAACGGAATGGCGCGCATCGGCATCAGGGTGGCGAAGGTCACCGCCCCGGCAAAGAAACGCTGCGACAGCGCCGCCTGGTCGAACTGCGCCATGCAATGCTCGGCGGGAATGGCGGCCGGCATGGCCTCCTCCAGCCCGGCCGCCTCGCAGGCCTCGAACCAATCCTGGACCGACTCGCGAAAGCGCTTCAGGGTGTAGTCGTCCCGCTCGTCCTCGGCGAGGAACAGGTCCGCCTCCAGGTCCAGGAAGCGCCGCAGCCACTGCGCCGGCGTGCCGGGCACGGCAAAGATCCGCCAGTGCCGCTCCAGCGCGTCGACCAGCGCCTCGAGCGGCCCCAGCAGGGCCGCGTCCAGGCCCCCGGGCTCGCCATAGGGCTCGATTCCCCGCCAGGCGGGCGCATCCGGCCCCGCGGCGTAGCCCAGCAGCATGCGCCGCAGGCCGAAGCGCCAGGTGTGCGGCGGCGCGCCGTCGCCGTCCACGTCCTGGAATCCCCAATCGGCGCGATGCTCGCCATTCAGCCCCCAGCGGATGTTCGATTCGGCGATCCAGGCGCGCAGGATCGGCAGGTCCTGCTCGCGGATCCCGAAGCGCGCACGCACGGCGGGCACGTCCAGCCATTCCAGGACGTGGCTCATGCCCACCCGCAGGCCCGGCAGGCCCAGCATCTGCTCGAGGGCGAGCACCAGCGGATCGGCCCGGCGCTGTCCCTGGTCGGCCAGCGCATAGGGGATGGCGCGCGCATCGCCGGCCTCGTGCTGGCCGAAGACCGCCTGGACGTGCGGCGCGTAGATCTCGATGTCGGGCACCATCACGATGACGTCCCGCGGCCGCAGGGTCGCGTCGCGGTCGAAGGCGTCGAGCAACTGGTCGTGCAGGATCTCGACCTCGCGCTGCGGGCTGTGGGCGACGTGGAAACGCAGAGACTCGTCGCGGGCGGGATCGAGCGCCGGCCAGCGCGCGCGGGTCTCGGACAAGGGCCGCAGGTCGCGCACGTCGTCCTGGAGCTGCTCGAGGAGGGTCGCGCCCGGCAGGGCCTCGAAGGCGTCGATGCGCCGATGCAGCGCCGCGAACGCGGGGCGATAGCGCGCCCGCGCCTCGGGATCGTCGAAGTCGTCCAGCATGCCGATGAAATCCCGGCCCTGCTTGCCCCAGGCCGCGAGCAGCGGATGCGCATGCTGGTGGATGGCCGCCTCGTCCAGGATCTCGGGCACGCCCGGCCGGCGCGCCTGCCGCCGGTAGCGGGCGCGCAGCATGTCGCGGTCCGGCACGATGTCGGCCCAGAAGTGGGCGCAAGGGTTGTGCACGCACATGAGGATCTGCGACCAGCGCGCCAGCGCGGCCAGCGCCTCGAGCGCCTGGCCGGGCATGGCCGATAGGCCGAACACCAGGATGCGGCGCGGCACGCCGGCCGGGCGCCCGTCCGGCGCGCCCGCCGCCGCGCGCGCCATGAACGCCTCGTGGACCGCCGCGCGGCCCATCGGCCGCGAGCCGCCGCCCACATCGGCCGCCAGGGCACGCCACAGGTCCGGCTGCCATGCCTGCTCCGCCGGCAGCGGCAGGGAGCGGCCGCGCCCATCGATCAGGACGTCCGTGCCCCGCGCCCACGCATCGAGCCAGTCCGCCCGATACACCTGGTACTGGTCGAACAGGTCGGCCAGCTTTTCCGCGAGCTGGAAGCGTTTGCGCATGTCCTCGTCGCCCGCCAGGAAACGCGCGAGCGGCGCATAGGCGGGCCGCGCCGCGAGGGACGGCAGCAGGCGCATCAGCCGCCACACCAGCGCGGACTTGTCCAGGGGCGAATGCTCGGGCACCAGGTCGGGGCCCAGCACCGCGCGATAGGCCCGCCAGAGGAAGCGCGACGGCAGCAGGAACTCCAGCCCGGCGGCGATCCCGCAGCCGGTGCCGCGCTCGGCCAGGGCCAGCCGCAGCCATTGCGCGATGCCATTGCTGTGGACGAGCAGGACCTCGTCCTCGAGGGGCGCGAGCGGCTCGTGGCACAGCCAGGCCACCAGCACGTCGCGCAATTGCTCGGCCCGGTTGCCGTGCACCAGCATCAGGCCCGGTGTCAGTTCCCCCACGGTTTTCCCGTCGATGATTGCCGGAGCCTGCATCATACCGCCGCCCGCCCACCGCCAAACGGAATACTGGGGGTATCCTATAGGGCAAGCGCCGCGCGCCGCACAACCCAGACAGAGAGCACCGTGAACACCCCGAGCCCACAAGCCGTACAGACCGGATACCCGACCGCCGCCACGCTGGCCGAACTGCAGGCCAACCTCGCCGACATCCGCGCGCGCATCGCCGCCGCCTGCGCGCGCGCCGGCCGCTCGCCGGATTCCGTGCGCCTGCTGCCCGTGAGCAAGACCGTCGATGAGGCGCGCATCCGCCTCGCCTATGCCGCCGGCTGCCGCGAGCTGGGCGAGAACAAGGTCCAGGAGGCCTACGGCAAATGGGAGGCCATGTCCGACCTCCAGGATCTCGAGTGGGCCATCATCGGCCACCTGCAAACCAACAAGGCCAAGCTCGTCGCCCGCTTCGCCAGCGAATTCCAGGCCCTCGACAGCCTGCGCGCGGCCGAGGCCCTGGACCGCCGCCTGCAGGACGAGGGCCGCGCGCTGGACGTGTTCGTGCAGGTCAACACCTCGGGCGAGGCCAGCAAGTTCGGCCTGGCGCCCGACGAGGTCCTCGCCTTCGCGCGCGCCCTGCCCGCCTTTTCCTCGCTGCGCGTGCGCGGCCTGATGACCCTCGCCCTGTTCTCGTCGGACGAGCGCCACGTGCGGCCCTGCTTCCAGCGGTTGCGTGCGCTGCGCGATCGATTGCAGCAGGATGCCCCGTCGGGCGAGCGGTTCCAGGAGCTGTCGATGGGCATGTCCGGCGATTTCGAATGGGCGATCGAGGAAGGCGCGACGACCGTGCGCGTGGGACAGGCGATCTTCGGCTCGCGCGCGCTGCCCGACAGCCACTACTGGCCCGAAGGCGCGCCCGGGGCGGGCTGAATCCCCGGCGGCCGGCGCAAGGAGGACGAGGCATGCAGACACTGGCACGGCGATTTCCCACGGCACGGCGGCTCCCGCCGAAGTCGCGGCCTTCCCTGGCGTGCCGGCTCACGTCGGCATGGCGACCTCCCCTGGCGTGCCGGCTGACGTTGGCATGGCGGCCTCCCCTGGCGGGACGGCTTTCCCGATCCTGGCGGTTTCCCCGGTGGACGCGCGGGCTGGTAGCCAGCGCTGCGCTGCTGCTGGCGGCCTGTGCCGGGCCGGGCACGCGGGTGGGCATGGAGCCCGCCCCGCGCGTCGATCCGGCCAAGCGCACCGAGGTGGTCATGACCGCGCTCAGCCTGCTGCAATCCGACTACCGCTACGGCAGCGCCCGGCCCGCCCGGGGGTTCGACTGCAGCGGCCTGGTGAAATACGTGTTCGACGCGGCCGCCGACACCTCCCTGCCCCACAATACGGCGCAGATCGCGCACCTCAGCCGCCCGATCCCGCGCGGCGACCTCAGGCCGGGGGACTTCGTGTTCTTCGATACCCTGGGACGCTCGAATTCGCACATGGGGATCTACATGGGGGACGGCCGCTTCATCAATGCGCCCTCGACGGGCGGCCAGGTGCGGATCGACTCGCTCGACAACCCCTACTACCGCCGCCATTTCGAATCGGCCCGGACCGTGTTCGTGGATTGAGAGCGGCCTGGGCTCCGCCGCCGGACCAGGGTTGGTTCGGGCCCTGCGCCCGGATTGAACCCGCGCCCGGATTGAACCTGCGCCTGGATTGAACCTGCGCCTGGATTGAAAACGGCCCGCCCCCATAAAAGGGGCGGGCCGTCCGGGCGCCGGATCACCCGAGGGTATCCGGCCGTCGGGCGGGATCAGGAACGGGAAGGCTTGCCTTCGCGGTGCATGCCGCCGCGCGGGCCGCGCTCGCGCAACTCGGCCAGCTTTTCACGCTGCTCGGGCGTCAGCACCGCGAGGAATTTCGCGTGCTCCTGGGCGCGCAGCAGCGCGAGCTGGGCCTGCGCCTTGCCGAGTTCCTGTGCGAGGCTCTGGGCCTGGGCCTCGTCGAAGGTGCCGGCGCTGCTGAGCTCGCGCAGCTTGGCCGCCGCGGCGCGCTCGGCCTTGCGCTGGTCGTAGACGGCCTGGGCCTGGTCATGGCGGATCTTGAAGACCTGGTCGCGCTGGGCCTCGGTGAGGTCGAGCGCGCGCATCGCGTGGCCGGGCATCCCGCCGCCGTCGCGGGCGCCGTGGTGCATGTGCCGGCCTTGCGGCGCGCACGAGGAACCGCCGCCGGGCTGGGCGGAGGCGGCCAGCGGCAGCGCCAGGGAGGTGGCCAGGGCGATGGAGGAAATCGCGAGGAAGGGCTTGATCTTCATGGAGGTGCTCCTAGTGTTGATCCGGATCGCAAACCGGTCGATCCGCGATAGGCACAGATTACGCACACACTGGGGCGGGAAAATGAATGAAAGATGGAGAAATCATGAACTCGACGGCCCCGCACGGCGCAGCGGCGCGCCACCAGGTCCGGGACTTCGGCGCGGTCCAGGGCCGCGAAACCGCGCCGCGCCGTAGGACCCCGCGAAACCGCGCCGCGCCGCCCACGCAGCGCCGGCGTCAGTCCGCGTCGCCGTCGGCCTGCAGGTCCAGGCGGTAGCCCACACCGTAGACGGAGCGGATCAGCTCGCCGTCCGGGCGCACGGCGCCGAGCTTGCGGCGCAGGTTCTTGATGTGGCTGTCGACGGTGCGGTCGGTCACCACGCGATGATCGTCGTACAGGCGGTCCAGCACCTGGTCCCGCGAAAAGATGCGGCCCGGCGCGGACGCCAGCAGGGCCAGCAGCCGGAACTCGACGGGCGTGAGCTCGAGCGCCGTGCCATCGAGCTGGGCGCGATAGGCGTCCTCGTCGATGACCAGCCCGGCCGCGCGCGCGTCGCCGCCGGCCGCCGCGTCGGGCCGGCTGCGCCGCAGGACGGCCTTGACCCGGGCCACCACCTCGCGCGGGCTGTAGGGCTTGCAGATGTAGTCGTCGGCGCCGAGTTCCAGCCCCAACAGGCGGTCGATCTCCTCGACCCGGGCGGTCACCATGATGATGGGCACGGCGCTGAACGCGCGGATCTCGCGGCACACGTCCAGGCCATCCTTGCCCGGCAGCATGAGGTCGAGCAGCACCAGGTCCGGCGACCATTCCCGCACCTCGCGCGTGGCCTCCAGCCCGTCGCCCAGGCGGCGCGCCTCGAAGCCCCCGGCCTCGAGATAGACGCGCAGCAGTTCGGCGAGCTTGGGTTCATCCTCGATCACGAGCACGCGGGCGGGGTTCACGACGGCGGTCCTCCAAGGGGAAAATCGAACTCCAGGCGCAGGCCGCCCAGGGACGAGGCCATGGCGCGCGCCGAGCCGCCATGGGCCTGGGCGATGTGCTGGCAGATGGCGAGCCCCAGGCCGGCCCCGCCATGCTCGCGGCTGCGCGAGACCTCGACCCGGAACAGGCGCTCGAAGATCCGCGGCAAGGCCTCGGCGGGCACGCCCGGCGAGCTGTCCTCGACGATCAGGCGCACCCTGGCGTCCGGCGCCGGCTCGACGGCGACGCGCGCGCGGCCGGGCGCATCGGTGTAGCGCAGGGTGTTCTCCAGCAGGTTCGAGAGCAGTTGCTCGAGGCGCCGCTCGTCGCCCTGGACCCATAGCCCCGGAACGGCCTCGAACCGCAGCTCGATCCCGGCGCGCACGAAGCGCTCGCGCATGCCGGCGACCACCCCGCCCGCCAGCGCCGCCAGGTCCAGGGGCGCCATCCGGTAGCTGAGCGCGCCCGCGTCGGCCAGCGACAGGTCGTAGAGATCGTCGATCAGGGCGCTGAGCCGCAGGACCTCGTGCCGCAGCGAGGCGAGCGTGGCCGCGTCGGGCTCGCGCAGGCCGTCCTGCAGGGCCTCGATCTCGCCGCGCAGCACCGCCAGCGGCGTGCGCAGCTCATGCGAGACGTCGGCCATCAGGTCGCGGCGCAGGCGCTCGTTGCGCTCGAGGCTGTTGGCCAGCCGGTTGAAATCCTCGGCCAGGCGGCCCAGTTCGTCGGTGGAACCCGCCTGGACGCGGGTCCCGTAATCGCCGCTGGCCAGGCGGTGCGTCGCCCGGGCGATGCGGCGCACGGGCCCCAGCAGCACCCGCGCCAGCATCAGGCTGACCAGGGCGGCCAGCAGGGCCGACAGGCCCACGATGACCCAGGTCGCTCGCAACTGGCGCGACTGGAAGCGCCGGTCGACCTCGTCGTCGATGGCCATGGCCGGCGGCGGAGGGGTCACCAGCCAGCCGATCAGCCGGCCGTCGACCTCCAGGCGGTGGCGCCGCTGGCCCGCGCCGGCCAGGATGCGCGGCCCGGCCAGCCAGTCGCCCTGCGCATCGACCAGGCTGATCCTCGGCGGCGGGCCGGCATGCCCGCGGCGGCCGAAGGGATCCCGGTCGTCGCGGTCGACGCCGCGGCTCGACAGGCGCAGGCTGCGCCACCAGCTATCGCGGTCCTCCAGCAGGAATTGCCAGCCGCCGGCGCGCGCATATTCCGCCTCGAGCGCCTCGGCCAGATTGGACAGGCGCTGCTCCTCGCGCTCGTGGATGTAGTCGACGAAATCGCTCTGGAAGCTGAACCGCACGGCCATCCCCATGGCCAGGGCCACGATGATGCAGCTCGCCAGGATGGCGAGGAACAGCTTGAAGGTGATGCTGGACTGCAATTATCCTGTCCTATTGGAATCCGCATGAGGCATGCATGACGCCCATCATATCCGTTTCGGGGCTGGACAAGGTCTACGCCTCGGGCCAGCGGGCCCTCGACCAGGTCGACCTCGAAATCCGGCGCGGCGAGATATTCGCGCTGCTGGGCCCCAACGGCGCCGGCAAGACCACGCTGATCAGCATCATCTGCGGCCTGGTCAATCCCACGGCCGGCACCGTCGTCGCCGACGGCCACGGCATCGCGCGGGACTACCGCGCGGCGCGCGCCTCGATCGGCCTGGTGCCCCAGGAGCTCACCACCGACGCCTTCGAGACCGTCTGGAACACCGTGAGCTTCAGCCGCGGCCTGTTCGGCAAGCCCCGGAATCCCGCGCACATCGAGAAAGTCCTGCGCGACCTGTCGCTGTGGGACAAGCGGGACCAGAAGCTGCTCTCGCTCTCGGGCGGCATGAAGCGCCGCGTCCTGATCGCCAAGGCCCTGTCGCACGAGCCCTCGATCCTGTTCCTCGACGAGCCCACCGCCGGCGTGGACGTGTCGCTGCGCAAGGACATGTGGGCGCTCGTGCGCGCGCTGCGGGCCACGGGCGTGACCATCATCCTCACGACCCACTACATCGAGGAGGCCGAGGAGATGGCCGATCGCGTCGGCATCATCAACAAGGGCCGCATCGTGCTGATCGAGGACAAGGCCACGCTGATGCGCAAGCTCGGGCAAAAGCAACTGATCGTGCGCCTGCGCGAGGCGCTCGGCCGCATCCCCGAGGCCCTCGCCGACTGGCCCCTGGCCCTCGCGGAGGACGGCAAGGCCCTGGTCTACAGCTATGGCGCGAGCCCAGGCGACCGCGGCGCGGGGCCGCTGATCACGGCGCTGTGCGGCCTGGGCCTGGAGATCGCCGACCTGGAGACCACCCAGCGCACCCTCGAGGACATCTTCGTCGACCTGATCAAGGAAGCCGCATGAACCTGCGCGCCGTCAGCGCCATCTACCTGTTCGAAATGGCCCGGACCTGGCGCACGCTGCTGCAAAGCATCGTCGCGCCCGTGATCTCCACCTCGCTGTATTTCGTGGTCTTCGGCACCGCCATCGGCGGCCGCATCCAGCAGATCGGCGACGTCAGCTACGGCGCCTTCATCGTCCCCGGGCTGATCATGCTGTCGCTGCTCACGCACAGCATCTCGAACGCCTCGTTCGGGATCTATTTCCCCAAGTTCACGGGCACCATCTACGAGCTGCTGTCGGCGCCGGTCTCGTACGTCGAGGTGCTGATGGGCTACGCCGGCGCGGCCGCCACCAAGTCCATCCTGCTGGGCCTCATCATCCTCGCCACCGCCGGCCTGTTCGTGCCGCTGCGCATCGACCATCCCCTGGCGATGATCCTGTTCCTGGTCCTCACCTCGGTGACGTTCAGCCTGCTGGGCTTCATCATCGGCATCTGGGCCGACAACTTCGAAAAATTGCAATTCGTGCCCCTGCTGATCGTCACCCCCCTGACCTTCCTGGGCGGCACGTTCTATTCCATCGACATGCTGCCGCCCGTCTGGCGGACGATCACCCTGTTCAATCCCGTCGTCTACCTGGTCAGCGGCTTTCGCTGGAGCTTCTACGGCCTGGCCGACGTGAACGTCTGGCTGAGCCTGGGCATGACGCTGGCGTTCCTGGCCGCCTGCCTGGCCGTCATCGCCTGGATCTTCCGCACCGGATACCGCCTGCGCGCCTGAGGCCGCATACGGGCTACACTGCGGGGCGTGCCGCCAACCTGACATTCCGGGAGACCCCATGCCACGCTTCGACGACACCCCCTTCGAGACCCTGGTCCAGAGCTGCGAGCCGCAGTGGCTGGCCTATTGCCAGCACGATTTCGTGCGCCAGCTCGGCGCCGGCACCCTGCCGCGCGAGGCATTCCGCCACTACCTGCGGCAGGACTACCTGTTCCTCGTGCATTTCGCGCGCGCCTGGGGCCTGGCGGTCTACAAGAGCCGCAACATGGCCGAGCTGCGCCAGGGCCTGGACAGCCTCAAGGCCATCGTCGACGTCGAGATGGGCCTGCACATCGCCTATTGCGCCGAATGGGGGATCAGCGAGGCGGAGCTCGCGCGGCTGCCGGAGGCCCGCGAGACCATGGCCTACACCCGCTATGTCCTGGACGCGGGCCACCGCGGCGACCTGCTGGACCTGCACGTGGCGCTGGCGCCCTGCCTGGTCGGCTATGCCGACATCGCGAACTGGCTGGCGGCACAGCCCTTCACGGTGCGCGGCGAGGCCAACCCCTACGAGGCCTGGATCGCCATGTACACGGGCGCGGAATTCCAGGTGGCCGCCCAGGCCGAGCGCCGGTGGCTGAACCGGCGGCTGGCGGGCCAGGCGCCCGAGCGCCTCGCGGCGCTGGCCGAGACCTTCCGCGACGCCACGCGCCTGGAGGCCGATTTCTGGCAGATGGGGCTGGACGCCGCCGCGCGCCCCTAGGGTTTCGGGCGGGCTTTCAGCCCGCCGGCCGCGCGCGCAGGCGGCTGCGCAGCCATTCGTGCCCGCTGACCAGCAGGATGCCCGCCATCACCAGGATCGCGCCGATCACGAAGCCCGCATCCAGCGGCTCGTCCAGCAGCCAGACCCCGAACGCCACGCCGAACAGCGGGGTCATGAACGACAGCACCCCCAGACGCGAGGCCAGGTAGGTCCGCAGCAGCCAGAACCACGCCAGCAGGCTGCCGAAGGCGATCAGCAGGATCTGGTAGAGCATGCTGGCGTACGCCAGCGGCGTGGGATGGATGGCGGCCTGGCCCGAGACGGCGGCCGCCCCCACCAGGATCACCGCGGCGCCGATCAACTGGTAGAGCAAGGTGTGCGTGGTGGGCGCGTGGGCCAGCCGGGTGCAGCGCAGCACCACCGTGGTCGCGCCCCACGCCGCCCCCGCCATCAAGCCCAGCAGGTCGCCGATCAGCATGTCGGCCGAGAGGCCCGCTGCCGAGGGGCCCCGGTCGTAGAAGGCCACGACGATGCCCAGGAAGGCCACGAAAATGCCGAGCCACTGGATGAAGGACAGGCGCTCGGCGGGCAGTTTCCATTGAAGCCCGAGGGCGGCGAAGATCGGCGCCGTGTACAGGAACACCGACATGTGCGAGGCCGTCGTGTGGCGCAGGCCCTCGCCCACCAGCAGGTACTCGAGCGCGAACAGCACCCCCACCAGGATGCCGGGGCGCCAGGTCCCGGCCGACCAGTCGATGCGCTCGCCGCGCCAGCGGATCAGCAGGACGACCAGCACGGCCGCCACGCCCGAGCGCAGGCCGATCTGCAGGATCGGCGCGATGTCGGCCGCCACCGCCTTGATGGCGACCTGCTGCAGGCCCCAGATCAGGCACAGGAGGACCATCATGCCGCCCGCGCGGGCGTCGATGGGCAGCGGCGCCGCCCCCGCCGGAGAACTCATGCCGCGAAGGTCCGTGAAGCCCGCCGCATCATGGCGCCATCAGCGTATGGCATCCACGGCCCGCGCCAGCGTCTCGACGGTGCGCGCCACGTTGTGGAGCTTGTCCAGCCCGAACAGCCCGATCCGGAAGGTCTTGAAGCTGGGCGGCTCGTCGCATTGCAGCGGCACGCCGGCCGCGGCCTGGATGCCGGCCTGCGCGAACTTGACGGTGGACTGGATGCCATCGTCCTGGGTGTAGCTGACCACCACGCCCGGCGCCTCGAACCCCGGAGCGGCCACGCTCTTGAAGCCCTTTTCGCGCAGCATGGCGCGCACCGCGTCGCCCAGCTCCTGCTGCTCGCGGCGCACCCGGTCATAGCCGTAGGCCTCGGTCTCGGCCATCACGTCGCGCAGGATTCTCAGGGAATCGGTGGGCATGGTCGTGTGGTAGGCATGGCCGCCGTTTTCATAGGTCTCCATGATCTGCAGCCACTTGCGCAGGTCGCAGGCAAAGCTGGTGCTGGTGGTCGATTCGATCCGCTCGCGCGCGAGCGGGCCGAGCATCACCAGGCCGCAGCAGGCCGAGGCGGTCCAGCCCTTTTGCGGCGCGCTGATCAGCACGTCGGCGCCCACCTCGCCCATGTCCACCCAGATGGTGCCCGAGGCGATGCAGTCCAGCACGAACATGCCGCCCACCGCGTGGACGGCGTCGGCGATGCGCCGCATGTAGTCCATGGGCAGCATGATGCCCGAGGCGGTCTCGACGTGGGCGGCAAAGACCAGGTCGGGCCGGCCCTCGCGGATCGCGGCCTCGACCTCCTCGATGGGCGGCGGCGCGAACGGCGCCTGCGCGCCCGCCTCGACCTGGCGCGCCTTGAGGACCGTGGTGCGCGAGGGGATGCCGCCGGCGTCGAAGATCTGGCTCCAGCGGAAGCTGAACCAGCCGTTGCGGATCACCAGGCAATGCTTGCCGGTGGCGAACTGGCGGGCCACGGCCTCCATGCCGAAGGTGCCGCTGCCCGGGATCACGATCGCCGAGTGGGCGCCGTAGACGGTCTTGAGAGTGCGGGAGATGTCCCTCATCACCCCCTGGAAGACGCGGGACATGTGATTGACCGCGCGATCGGTGTAGACCACCGAGTATTCGAGCAATCCGTCGGGATCGACGTCGGGCAGCAGTCCGGGCATGGGGTTCTCCTAGAGTGTCTTCGGCCGATTGTAGATCATCGGGCCGCGGCCGCCGCCCGCCTCAGCGCAAGGGCGAGATGCCGACGATGCCGCCGCCCGCGCCCCCGGCGAGCTTTTCGCCGAGGAAGTCCAGGAACGAGCGCGGCGCCGGCGCCATGCCGCGCCGCGAGGGGTACACCGCGTGCACGATGCCGGGCGCGGGGGACCACCGGGGCAGCACGCGCTCGAGGCGGCCGTGCGCGAGGTCCTCGCCGCACATGTAGTCGGGCAGCATCCCGAAGCCCACGCCGCCCAGTATCGCGAAGCGCAGGGTGATCAGGTCGTCGGCCACGCACACCGGCCGGCACGTGGCCGCGTGGCGCTCGCCGTCGGGGCCGGACAACTGCAGGCGGATTCCGCCGTCGATGCCCGACATGCCGACCGCGGGCATCCCCGCCAGTTCGGCCGGCCCGCCGGGACGCCCGAAGCGGTCGAGCAGGTCCGGACGGGCGACCAGCAGGCCATGGCTGAACCCGAGGTGCTTGACCACCAGGCTGCCGCTGTCGCCGAGGTCGCTGCGCACCCGCAGGGCGACGTCCACGCCTTCCTCGACCAGGTCGACCACGCGATTGCTGACCTGCACGTCCAGCCTGACCTTGGGATGGCGCGCCAGGTACTCGGGCAGCAGAGGGCCGACGATGGTCTGGGCCAGGGTGACGGGACACACCACGCGCAGCACGCCGTGCGGCTCGGACCGGACCTGGGCGAGCTCGGCCAGCGCCTGCTCGGCCTGGTCGCGCACGGCGGCGCAATGCCGCAGGAACTGCTCGCCGGCGGCGGTGAGCGACAGCTTGCGCGTCGTGCGCTGCAGCAGCCGCATCCCCAGCTCGGCCTCCAGCCGCGCGATCCGCCGCGACAGGCGGGACCTGGGCAGGCCCAGCGCCCGCGCAGCCGCCGCGAAGCCCCCGCGATCCGCCACCTCGGCGAAATAGCGCATGTCGTTCAGGTCCTGCATCGTCTATTGGCACCAGAAATAGGACAATGTGTGTATTCTATAGCTACTTATCAATCATTCATACCCAATGGATAATGCCCTTCATCCAATCCACGCCATTTTCCAGAAGGGATCTTCCATGCAAGTGCTCCACATCGACTCCAGCATCACGGGCGCCAATTCCGTCTCGCGCCAGCTCTCTCGCGAGGCCGTCGAACGCTGGGTGGCCGGCCATCCCGGCGCCCGGGTCCAGTACCTGGACCTCGCCGCCGAGGCGCCCAGCCCCCTGTCGCGCGACGCGCTGGGCTTTCGCATGCCGCCGGCCGGCGAGCCCAGCGACATCCAGGCGCGCGAAAACGCGGTCTCGGAGGCCATGGTCAGCCAGCTATTGGCCGCCGACGTCGTGGTCATCGGCGCCCCGCTCTACAACTTCACCATCCCCGCCCAGCTCAAGGCCTGGCTGGACCGCGTGGCGCAGGCCGGCCGCACGTTCAAGTACACGGAAAGCGGCCCCGTGGGCCTGCTCGGGGACAAGACCGTGATTCTCGCGCTCAGCCGCGGCGGCGTCTACTCGACCAGCGAGGCCGGCACGGCCATGGAGCACCAGGAAAGCTACCTCAAGACGATCTTCGGCTTCATGGGGGTGACGGACATCCGCGTGGTGCGCGCCGAGGGCATGGACATGGGTCCCGAGAGCCGCGAGCGCGGCTTTGCCCAGGCCCGCCAGGACATCCTGGCCCTGGCCGCCTGAACGGCCATTTCGCCGGTCATTTCGCGAACAACTGGCCGATGTCCTTGAAGGCCTTGAACTCCAGCGCGTTGCCACAGGGATCGAGCAGAAACATGGTCGCCTGCTCGCCGACCTGGCCCTTGAAGCGGACGTAGGGCTCGATCACGAAGGCGGTGCCAAAGGACTTCAGGCGCTCGGCCAGCGCCTCCCATTGCTCCCACTCCAGCACGACGCCGAAATGCGGCACCGGCACGTCGTGCCCATCGACGGGGTTGGTGTGGGCGCGCTCTTGCGAGGGTGTCCGGGGATGCTCGTGGATCACGAGCTGGTGGCCGTAGAAATTGAAGTCCACCCATTGCGCGCTGGAGCGGCCCTCCTCGAGGCCGAATACCTCGCCGTAGAAGCGGCGGGCGGCGGGCAGGTCATGGACGGGGATCGCGAGGTGGAAGGGTGAGAGGCTCATCTTGGATTCCATGGTGAAGGGTGAACGGGGCCGGCGACTTGCGCCACCAGCATACAATACCCCCTTGGCGGCGGCCCGGCGGGCTCGCCCCCCGACGACGGAATAGGAAGGACACAGCCATGAACGCGCTGACCGCGGCCCTGGACACCGAGGCCGGGGCATTGCTGCCCGAACTCGAGGCGATCTACCAGGACCTGCACCGCAACCCCGAGCTCTCCATGCAGGAGGTCCGCAGCGCCGCGATCGCGGCCGACCGCCTGGAGGCCGAGGGCTTCGAGGTCACCCGCGGAGTCGGCGTGACCGGCGTGGTCGGCGTGCTGAGGAACGGCGAGGGGCCCACGGTCATGCTGCGCGCCGACATGGACGCCCTGCCCGTCGCCGAGGCCACCGGCCTGCCCTATGCCAGCACCGTCCGCACCCGGGACGAGGACGGCGCCGAGGTGGGCGTCGCGCACGTCTGCGGCCACGACCTGCACATGGCCTGGCTGATGGGCGTCGCGCGGGTCCTGTCCCGCCACCGCGACGCCTGGGCGGGGACCGTGCTGGCCGTCTTCCAGCCCGGCGAGGAGGTCGGACGCGGCGCGCAGAGCATGATCGACGACGGCATGCTCGAGCGCTTTCCCAGGCCCGACGTGATCCTCGGCCAGCACGTCGTGGTCGGCGAGGCCGGCACCGTGGGCTATCGCAGCGGCGTCATCCTGTCGGCGGGCGACAGCCTCAAGGTGAGGCTCTTTGGCCGGGGCGCCCACGGCTCGCAGCCGCAGACCTCCATCGACCCGGTCGTCATGGCCGCGGCGACCGCGATGCGGCTGCAAACCATCGTATCGCGCGAGATCGCGCCCACCGACAACGCGGTGCTGACCATCGGCTCGCTGCATGCCGGGGTGAGAGAGAACATCATCCCCGAGGAGGCCACCCTCAAGCTCAACATCCGCACGTACGACGAGGACGTACGCAACACCATGCTGGCCGCCGTCAGGCGGATCTGCTGCGCGGAATGCGCGGCCTCGAACGCGCCGCGCGAGCCCGAGTTCACCACCATCAGCTCGTTTCCGGTCACCCGCAACGACGTCGAGTCCACCGAGAGGATCGCCCTGGCATTCAAGGCGCAGTTCGGCGCGCGCGCCTTCGAAACCCAGCCGGCGGGCGCGAGCGAGGACTTCAGCCTGTTCGGGCGCGCCTGGAAGGTGCCCTACGTCTTCTGGTTCGTGGGCGGCACCGATGCCCGGACCTACGCCGAGGCCAAGGCGGCCGGCCGGCTCAACACCCTGCCCAGCAACCACTCGCCGAAGTTCGCGCCGGTGATCCACCCGACGCTGGCGGCCGGGCTGCAGGCGATGCTCACGGCCGCATCGGTGTGGCTGTGCGGGCCTCGAGGCCGCGGCGGGCGCTGAATGCCGCGATCCGTCGATCGAGGCCGCGTGCCAAGCCTTCGGCGCTGCGGATCGCCCCGGCCGCCTCTCGCCTCAGGCGCGCATCGCCTTGAGCGCCTCGGCCCAGCGCAGCAGCTCGTCCAGCATGGTCCTGGCCGAGGCATCGATCAGCTCGTTGGAGGCAAAGGCGCCGTCCGCCCCGATGTGGCTCGCCACCATCGGCACCGTCACGCCTTCCACCATCGGCATCATCTTGAGGGTGGTGACGTGCAGCCTTTCCATCTGGACCGCGCGCAGGCCGCCCGAGACCCCGCCATAGCCGACGAAGCCGCAGGGCTTGTAGTTCCATTCCCTGTAGACGAAGTCCAGGGCGTTGACCAGGGCCGGCGGCGGGCTGTAGTTGTATTCCGGCGTCACGAACACGTAGGCGTCGGCCGCGGCCACGCTCGCGCTCCAGCGCCGGGTGTGCTCGTGCTGGTACTGCTGCATGCGCGGATGCACCGGCTCGTCGTACAGCGGCAGCTCGAAATCGGCCAGGTCGACGAGTTGCGCCTCGAAGGCGCCGTGCTTTTGCGCAAACTCATGGAACCAGCGGGCCACCGCCGGCCCGACACGCCCGGGGCGCGTGCTGCAGATGATGGTTTGAAGCTTCAAGGACATGTTTCTTCCTTTTGTCGAGGGGGAGATAGATTATCCGACATTCCCAGCGACGCCATCCCCTCGCACCGCCTGGAACCCGACTCGGCATGCCATCCCGGGCACCGATTCCTCGGTAACGGGAAAGGCGGGGCCGCATGAAGGCCCGGGCGTCCGACCTGCTGGCGACCGCCGTCGCCCCCATCGTCTGGGGCAGCACCTACATCGTCACCACCGAGTTCCTGCCCGGTTTTTCCCCGCTGACGGTGGCCGCGATGCGCGCCCTGCCGGCGGGCTTGCTGCTGCTCCTGCTGGTGCGGCGGCTGCCGAAGGGCGTCTGGTGGCTGCGCAGCCTGGTCCTGGGCGCCCTCAATTTCTCGATTTTCTGGAGCCTGCTCTTCGTCGCGGCCTATCGCCTTCCCGGCGGGGTCGCCGGGACGGTCCTGTCGGCCCAGCCCCTGATCGTGGTCTTCCTGGCCTCGTTCCTGCTCGGCGTCCCGCTGCGGCCCCTGGCGATCGTCGCGGCGCTCGCGGGCATGGGCGGCGTGGGCCTGCTGGTGCTGACGCCCGGCGCGGCGCTCGACGCCGTGGGCGTCGGAGCGGGCCTGGCCGGGGCGGCCGCCATGGCGCTGGCCACCATCCTGACCCGCAAATGGCGGCCTCCGGTCTCGCCGCTCACCTCCACCGCCTGGCAGCTCACGCTGGGCGGCCTGCTCCTGGTGCCGGCGGCGCTCCTGTTCGACCCGGCGCCGCCGGTCCCGAGCGCCGCCAACCTCATCGGGCTCGCATGGCTGGGCCTGATCGGCGCGGCCCTCACCTACGCGCTGTGGTTCAAGGGCATCGCGCGCCTGGATTCCGCCACCGTGTCCTCGCTGCTCTTTCTGAGCCCCCTGACGGCGGTGCTGCTGGGATGGGTGTTCCTGGACCAGGCGCTGAACGCGCCCCAGGCAATCGGCATCGCCGTGGTCATCGGCAGCATCTGGCTCAGCCAGCGGGCGAACGGATAGCGGGGTCGCCGCTGGCGTCCGCTTCGCCGCCCATTGCGGCGGGCGTATCCCTCGCGCCCGCGTGGACGGGCGCGGCAAGGCCCGATCCCGACGCCTATTCACCGAGCGCGAGATCCAGGGCCGCGTCGCAATGCACCAGGGTCGTGTCGAAGACCGGCACCGGCACATTGCCTTGATCGAGCAGCATGCCGACCTCGGTGCAGCCGAGGATCAGGCAATCGGCGCCCCGCTCGACGAGGCGCCGCGCGATCGCCACATACGCCGCCTCGCTCTCGGGGGTGACCACGTCGCGGCACAGTTCCTCGTAGATGATGCGATGCGTTTCGGCGCGGTCCGCCGCATCCGGCACCATCGGCTCGAGGCCGGCCGCCGCCAGCCGTCCGGTGTAGAAAGCCTGCTCCATCGTGAAGGCGGTGGCCATCAGGCCCGGAGAGCGCAGCCCCGCGCGCCGGATGGCCGCGGCGGTCGCATCGGCGATGTGCAGCAGCGGGATGTCGATCCCCGCCATCATCCGGTCCGCCACCTTGTGCATGGTGTTGGTCGCCAGCACGATGAAATCGGCACCGCCGCGCTCGAGCGCCCTGGCCTCGCGATTCAGGACCGCACCGGCCTCGTCCCACTCCCCCGCCGCCTGCAGCGCCTCGATCCGCGCGAAATCGAGGGACCGGATCAGCAGCTCGGGCGAATGCAGCCCGCCCAGGCGCTCCCTCGTCGAGTCGCAGAGCCGGCGATAGTAGATCCGGGTCGAAGCGGCGGACATGCCGCCCAGGATGCCGATGGTTTTCATGTCGAATGCGGGATACGGCCGCTGCGCCGCCTCAAAGAATCGTCAAAGCCGTTCGCCGGCCCGGCCGCGAGCGCCATGGCCAAGCTGCGGGGAATCATGTGTATCCATTTTAACGGCTCGCATCCCGGCGCCGGGCCGTCCCCCCCCCAGACCCAAGCCAGACGGATACGTCCTCTTGGCACTTCACGACTGGCCAGGAAATCAGGACTAATATCGACACATCTGGGCATCGCAGGAGGCCTGCTGCGGCAAGAGCGAAAACGGAGGTTTTCATGGATGAAACACGGCGGGAAGCATTGGCCACCACCCCGCTGAAACCGGAGGCGTCGCGATGAAGCGCACGGCGCTGGCCGTGCGCCATGTCGCCTTCGAGGACCTGGGCATCCTCGTCCCATTGCTGGAGGAGCGCGGCTATGAGCCACGGTATCTGGAGGCCGGCGTGGATCCGCTCGATGCGGATAGCCTCGCGTCGGCCGACCTGGCGGTGATCCTCGGAGGCCCGATCAGCGTCTATGAAACGGATCATTATCCGTTCCTCCGGGCCGAGCAACGCGCCATCGCCGCCCGGCTGGCGGTGGGCGGACCCACACTCGGCATCTGTCTCGGCGCTCAACTCATGGCCCGGGCGCTTGGGGCCGAGGTAGCGGCCACAGGCAGCGCGGAAATCGGCTACGCGCCCATCACCCTCACCGACCAGGGACGAGCTTCGGCACTTCAGGGCATCGGGCTCGTGCCGGTCCTGCATTGGCACGGCGACCAGTTCTCCATTCCCGAGGGGGCCGCGCGCCTTGCGCAAACGCCCGGATTCCCGAACCAGGCGTTCTCCCTCGGACCCCGGATCCTTGGCCTGCAATTTCACCTGGAAGCCGACCATACACAGATCGAGCGGTGGTTGATCGGCCACGCACACGAACTATCCGCCCGAGGGGTCGCTCCGCAAGCCATCAGGCGCGACGCCGCCCGGTACGGCCGCTCACTGGAGCAGGCGGCACGCACGGTTTTCGGGACATGGCTGGATCGATTGGACGGGACCTAAACGATCCGCGCACCGATGCGCACCACGAGGCGGCCGCGCACCTTGCCAGCGAGCAGCTCGGGCGCGACGGCGATGGCGTCCTCGAGGGGGATCTCTCGCATCAGCCGTTCGAGCAGGGCCGGGTCCAGATCGGTGGACAGGCGTTGCCAGGCCCGCAGGCGGTCGGCGGTGGGGGCCATCACGCTGTCGATGCCCGCGAGCGTGGCGCCGCGCAGGATGAAGGGCGCCACCGTGGCCGGGAAAGCCATGCCCGCCGCCAGCCCGCAGGCCGCCACCACGCCGCGGTAGCGCATGGCCGCGCAGACGTTGGCGAGCACCTGGCCGCCCGCCACGTCGACGGCGCCGGCCCAGCGTTCTTTTTCCAGCGGCTTGCCGGGCTGCTCGATTTCCGCGCGGTCGATGATGTGGCGCGCGCCCAGGCCGGTGAGGAAATCCGATTCCTGCACCCGCCCCGTGACGGCGGCGACCTCGTAGCCCAGCCTTGCCAGCATCGCCACGGCCACGCTGCCCACGCCGCCGGCGGCGCCGGTCACGACGATGGGCCCCTGGTCCGGCGTCACGCCATGGCGCTCCAGCGCCAGCACGCACAGGGCGGCGGTATAGCCCGCCGTACCGATGCCCATCGCCTGCCGCGCAGTGAACGGCGCCTGCAGCGGAATCAGCCAGCGCGCGGGCACGCGGGCCAGCTCGGCCAGGCCGCCCCAGTGCACCTCGCCCACGCCCCAGCCGTTGAGCACCACCTGGGCCCCCGGCGCGAACGCGGGATCGGTGGATGATTCCACCGATCCCGCGAAATCGATGCCCGGCACCATGGGGAACTTGCGCACCACCGGCGCACGGCCCGTGATGGCGAGCGCGTCCTTGTAGTTGAGCGTGGAATAGGCGATGCGCACGGTCACCTCGCCCTCGGGCAGCGAGGCTTCGTCCAGCATCCGCAGCTCGGCCGCCTGCCGGCCGTCCTGTCTGTCGATGAGCAGGCCACGGAACATGAGGGTCTCCTTTTATGTGGGATTGAGGGTCAGCAATTGGAAGAAGCCTTGGACATATACCTGGCGCGGTCAACGGCCGCAACCTTCAACGATATGGAACTTGCATCGCAACCTTTTGACCATCAAGCATCGCGAGTGCCACATCGAAAAATTGGCGGATGCCCCACAACTCGCGATCCCCGATGATGTATAGATAGCCTTTCGCACGCGTAACCGCGACGTTGAGCAGGTTCGGAGATGCGGCGGCCCAGTCCATCGCACCGATATGCTGTGCATCGCAACCCAGTACGAAGAAGACGACTTCGCTTTCCTTTCCTTGGAACGTATGGACCGTACCGACCCGATTTCTTATCCACTCCCCCAAATTGGCTGGTACGCTCAAGCCAGTTCCAGATAGCGCATTACGCCACGCATCATGATCCATCAGAAGCACACTTAGGCGCGCCCTCACCTGCCGGAACGGCGTGATCACGAAGGCGTCAGGCAATTCTTTGGACGGCGGTGGACTCGAATTCTGCGCTGCGATATACATCCTGGCCAGCGCATCGAATACAAGCTGGCCCTGCTCAGCGACATACTTCGTTCCATCGCAGGTATCGCAGCTCACGTGCCACCATGCGCTATGGCCGAGCACCTCATGCGCAGGAGGTATGTCCTTCTTCAAATGCTTCATTCGGCCGCCGTATGCGATCGTATTAGCAATATCGAACATCGGACTGGCGCACCGACGGTGCATGACAAGTGGAATACCAATGAACCGATCGCTGTCCAGCGGATGCCGCACACCGTATGGATAGCATCGATCAGCCAGGGTCTGGACAGATTGAGCGTCCACCGCATAGCGTGGCCGCTGTCCTGGTAACCAGTATTCCCCCAGGCATGCCAGTAGACGCGTCGATTGCGTGACGACTGGTTCAATCTGAAGGGGATCTCCTACCACAACCACACGCCGCGCGCGCATGATAGCCCCAACAGCCGCCTGCGGAACGGCCTGCCCGGCTTCGTCGATGATCAACCAGCCCAGATCCTCCGGTCCAATCCCGGCGAACTGCCGTCGGAATGATGCGAAAGTACTTGAAACCACTGGGGTGAGCATGAAGAACCACTGCCAGACCACCTTGGACGCCTCGCCAATTGGGCTTTGCGAAAGCATCCTCGACAGTGCGAACACCAAATCGCCCGTCTGGACCTCGTGAAAGAATGCTTCATGCAAGGCCATCGCGGATGCGAAGAGCCCGTTGCGCAAACCATTCAGTTTTTCTCCCTGCCAGAATGCTCGAGCCTGGCAGGCTTCCTCTCCGAGGTCAGCTCCTTCCCATACGGTCACACCCGTCTGTGCACGCAGCAAACCAACCGTCCGCAACCTGTCACAAATGATCCGAAGGAAAAAAGCGGATTCTCCCCTCTCGCACCATCGTCGATACTGATCGGGGCGGAGCCATCGATACAACCAACGAATGAACGGCGGACCAAGTCGTCGCCCGATCAGATTTGCCTCCTCATCCAATTCGCGCGCCATCCTTCTCAGGCGGTCCAGCGTTGCATTGCTCGCATCAGGATGAAATAGGTCTGGACAATATTGCACTACCTTTGGCCACTTACTCTGCACCTCGGTCAACACAGCATCAAGGGTCTCGAGGCGTTTGTGCTCCGCCGCCCAAGCCGCCCGCGCGGCCTTGAAACGGTCGCGCGCGGCATGGAACCTTTGTCTCTTGCTACTCGTTTGCTCCCGATATCGCCAATAGGTCATTGCTCCCACTGCGTCCCAGCTCGGAAAATCGACCTTGTCTTTTGGAATGAATCGATCGCCCGGCCGTTCGCCCGGTTTGGTCGCACGGTTCGAAAACACATCGCCAAACCGGATGCGGTTAGCGCGCTTTCCCAGCGCAGCGGATACCAGTCCCCACACGGGTTTTTCGGGGGCCTTCCATGGTTTCGTCGCATGGCTGCCCGCGTAACGGGTAGCAACGGGTTTGAAATAACTCAACGTATCGCACTGTGCATCGTCGAGATGCCGGATTTGCGGCAATTCGAGCGACAGGTTTTCCACTGCCCCGTTGTTGCTCGAGGCCACCACGATCTCGAATCCCGTCAGTTCAGGCGACGAGACCGGCAAAGTATGTGCCTTGCCACCCGGAAATATGGCCTCAATGGTCGCACCGGACAATCCTTCCGTGGCGTCATCCAACGAAGCCAATACGTTCGCCCGCTCTACCAAGAGATGCGCAATCAGATCCCGGAGCAACGTGGTCTTTCCTGTGCCGGGCGGACCATTCACCGCGAGTACTTCGCCTTCCCCGAGCGTCTTCATCCGGTTCAATGCATATTGCTGCATCAACGCCTGATAATGACCGACGGGTGACGGCCAACGTCCAGCGATTCCATTGTGCGGCCGCAGTGCCTCGAGAATGGCTTGCCGGCCATCCGGCGCATCCAGATCGAGCTTCGATGCGTCCTGCCAGGAAAGATACGCTTCCAGCGCACGCGGTACACGTGATCCTCCCAGTTCGCGCTGCGCTTCGGTCAGGTCATGAACGTAGAAACTGTTCAGGATCGGCAAATCTCGTTTCTCGTCGATCACTTGGTGCTCAGCCGGCACGCCCGTGGATCGCCTTGCCGATGCCGCCTCATCCATGCCAGCAGGTGCCTGCGCTTGTGATTGCGCAGGCGCCATCAAGACCAGGCACGCGAGTCTATCATCGGAAGGCTCGTAGCCTGCCCACTCATAAAGCCGCTGCACCATCGCAACCAACTGCGCCGCATTGAAGGGTGTATCCCCGGCGACAAGCGCTGCCAGGTCGGTCTTCAGCGCCCCCAGGCTCGATTCGAACACGTCTGCACGAAGATCCCCCAATTCCCCGCTTTCCAGCCGGCCTAGCGCCCACGGTAAAGCTGACACGCTCAGGCTTTCGGCATTCATCCGGCCGTCTTGCTCCAACTTCAACTTTGCAAAGCACGTTAGCCCTTCGGGAGCCATCTCATCATCACGGGCCTGTTCAATTGCGGAACGCGTATTCAACCTTGCCGCAATATGATGCTCGACCACGGACGTCGCCAGCGCCACATCAAACGGAACGAGATAGACATCCCCCGCTCGTCCCGACATCTCGCTCCAGCCATCAGCCGTGGTCGTCGCCCGAAGGAAAACAGTCTTTCTGCCGAACTCCTCGGCCTCCGCGATTTGGTCGTCGAGACTATAGCTGTTGAAGAACTCAACGCTATGCCAGTAGTCGAGAACTCGAGATGTCTTTTGATTCGTCACAATGAAATAGGCAGCACCAGCGGGAATGCCGCTAGGTTAACCGATAGCCGCGGCGCCCATGCCGATGGCGGCGGCGCTCATGCCCATGGGCCGCCGCGTCAGGCTTGCGCGAGCCGCGCGCGGCATGCCTTTATCGCCGCGTCCATGCGCCGCGCCGTGGCGCGGCGCATGGGGAACGCCGCGGCACGCCGGGCAAAGGTCGCCGCCTGTGCCAGCATCCGGTCGATGAGGGCCTCGGCCGCCTTCAGGGGCACGCCGCCTTCCGTCGCCAGACGGAGCATATGGCCTCTTTCCACGGCATTGCTCTCGCCGCAGACGTCCATGTGATGCCAGCCCCCCGGACCTTCGCTGAAGGTCAGGTCGAAGGCCGGGGCGAGCCGCCAGCGCCGGTCAGGGCCCAGGCGCCAGGCGAAGTTCTTTGGGTGGTCGTCGCGATTGTGGAACAGCACATTGAAGACCGCCCGGGCATACGCCTTTTCCACCTCGCGCGCGTCACGGGTCAACAAATGGGTGGCCCGCAGGAAAGCGGTATAGTCCGCGGCGCCCGGCACGCGGAAGTCCACTTGCAGCAGGCCCGCCAGGCTGTGCACCGCTACGCGCATGCCCCGCTCGCGATCGAAGCGAGCCGCCCCGAAAGCCGCCAGCCTGGGCGACAGCTCGAACCATGTGGTCGCGGGGACCTCCAATCCGCAATCACGGGCCAGTTCGGCATACATCTGCTCGATGGCGCAGACTTCCTGGTGCTCGTCCTGGGCGGGGAATTTCACCAGCCAAGGATCGCCCGGCGCATCGCTGCGGGTGCTGACATGGCCCGACGCAAGGTCGTACTGCACCAAGGCCTTGGGCCGCGCCCCTTGCGGCGGGCCGCCGGCCAGCGCCAGCTCGCGCAAGGCGGCGCCGGCCTCCCCGGCCAAGGCCCGCCCGCTTTCCCGGGCCAGCGACAGGAGGTTCCAGTCGGGCTCCTCGGCGTCGGGCTCCATGGCCGGCACGAAGCGCAGGGCCCCCATGGCGCGGTCTCCGATGAAGGCCAGGCGATCCAGCGGCCCGGGATGCCGCAGGCCCTGCCGGCGAAACAATCGATCCATCAGCAGCAGGCCCCAGCCATCGGGCAGACTGTCGGCGATCAGCCCGGGCAGGCGATGCTGGTGCCGTGGGAAATCGCCATACGCCGCGGCACGCAGCTTCAGGTGCAATGGCGACAGTTCCAGGCCTTGCGCCAGCGCCTCGGGGGCGTATTCGAACAACAGCGTGGCACCATCGTCGGCCAGCAGGCCCAAGGGCCAATCCTCGCCCCAGCCACAGTAATGGACGGCCATTCTTTTCATCACCGCGGCGTCCCGGGATGGAGGGCGGCGCCTCGGCGGGGCGCCCTGCCGGGCGGCGACGGGCGCGGGGACGACGGCCTCATGCTTTCCTCCGGCGGGGTGCCCGCTGCCGCTGTCCGGCGGCTTCCGCGAGTTCCATCTGGGCGATGGAGTGGCGCTTGAGCACGAACAAGTCCTCCAGCTCATCCGCCAGCCCGAGCGCCTGTACCACGCGGACTAGGGTTTCCAGCGAAGACTGCCCGCTGCTCTCCAGCTTGCGCAGGGCGCCCAGTGAGAGGCCGGCCATCTGCGCCAGCTCGTATTGAGGCAAGCCCTGGGCCAGCCGCTGGGCGCGCAGGCGCCGGCCCAGCGCCTCAAGGATCTCGCCGGTGGACGCCAATTTAAAAGACATATTAATGTCTCTTATATCATGATATATCCTGTAAGGATCATTTTAATGATTATTGATCGACAATGCCAGCCTTGCTAGCCGGGACACGGTAGCGCTCACAGCGTCCCCAATCGCATATTGACAGGCCAGCGGACCTCGCGGGTGCGCGCCGGGTCGCCCCACAGCGCCGCCAGATCGGCGGCGAAGCCGCGCAGGACGTCCTCGCGCGCCGCCTCGCGCGCCCGGCGCACGGCGGACCAGGTGGAGACATAGCCCAGCAAGTCGTCCAGGTTCCACGCCTTGCGGATGTCCATGGGCGGCGAGGGACGGTCGTCGAAAGGAAACGGCAGATCGGCATAGCCGGAATCGACCAGCCTCCGTTCGGCGGGCCAGTACGGGCCGATCTCGTCCCGGTAAAAGCGGCTGAAGCGCGGGCCCAGGTCCTCGTCCATTCGCGGCACGCCGTAGCTGACCAGGGCGAGGGCCGCATGCGGGGCGCCGATGCGGCGCGCTTCCGCATAGAAGCGCGGCAGGTCGAACCAGTGCGCGGCCTGGGCGGCGGTGATGAGCTGGGCGCTGTGGTCCGCGAGCGGCAATTGCTCCGCCGCCGCGCAGACGTACCCGACGCGCGGATGCGCGGCGGCGTTGGCGATCTGGTCGGCGCTGGGATCGGCGCCCAGCACCTCGTCGAAGTGCGCAGCCAGTTGAACGGTCAACTGGCCATTGCCGCAGCCGACGTCGACCGCCCGCGCCGTGCCGGGCGACACCGAGGCGAGGAACCGCGCCAGCTCGGGCGGATACTCGGGGCGAAAGCGCGCATAGTTTTTCCCACCCTGGTCGAACCAGTTCCTGGGGGTGCCTGCCGCATGGGGCATGGGTGGTCTCCTGTTTCTCTGGATGGGGCCGTGCCTGCCCGGCGTTCCGCGGGCCGGGCGCACCCCCGAAGTACAATTCCCACGCAATCCACCCGCACACGGCGGCCGCGATCACCCGGACCACGAAGAATCACCGGCATCACGGAGATCGAGAGGAATGACAGTGAATTTAACGTATCAGTGGCTCTACGACACCGTACGCGCGCGCTTCGATTCCGACGAGGCCATGGAGGCCTTCCTGCCGCGGGCGCTCGAGCCTGATGAATTGAGGCGCAAAGGCGATGACCGATACCTGTCGGCCATGACCCAGCGGATATTCCAGGCGGGCATGCAGCATTCCATGGTCGACGCCAAATGGCCGGCCTTCGAGGAGGCCTTCTCGGGTTTCGCGCCGGAGGCCATGGCTCGACTGGGCCCGGCGGACATCGAGCGGCACATGCAGAACCCGCGGATCATCCGCGACCGCGCCAAATTGCAGACCATCCCCAGGAATGCGCGCTTCGTCCTGGACATCCGCCAGGAACGGGGCGAGGGCTTCGGGGCGTTCATCGCCGGCTGGCCGGTCGACGACATCATCGGCTTGTGGCGCCTGCTCGCCAAGCGCGGCGCCCGCCTCGGCGGACGTTCGGCTGCCGGGTTCCTGCGGCTGGCCGGCAAGGATACCTTCCTGCTGACCAGCGACGTGGTCGCCCGCCTGGCGGCCGCGGGCGCCATCGCCGGCGAACCCAAGACCCAGCGCGAACTGCAGGCGGTGCAGGATGCCTTCAACGCCTTGCGGCAGGATTCGGGCAGGCCGCTATGCCAATTGTCGTCCATGCTCGCGCTGAGCATCCATCCGGCCTTCTAGGGCGCGGACATCATCGGCATCCGACCCGGGAGCTTGCGCCCATGCGAGCCCGCCGGGGCTGGCCGAGCCAAGGGCCCGCGCGAAAGCGCATTCACTCGGCGCTGTCGGGCTGGGCCGCGGGATGCGCCGCCTGAAAGGCGGCGAGCGTGTTGCAATGCCTGTCGATGCGCTCGATCGTCGGCCAGGCCGAAAGATCCATGTCGTAGCTGCGGGCATTGAAGACCTGCGGAACGAGGCAGCAATCGGCAAGGCCCGGCTCATCGCCGTGGCAGCACAGGCCCGTCCCGGGAGATTGCAGGCTGGCCTCGAGCGCATCGAAGCCCAGGGTGATCCAATGTGTATACCAGCGGTCGCGCATCGGCTTTTCCACCCCCATGTCGCGGGCAAAGAAACGCAGCACCCGCAGGTTGTTGAGCGGATGGATGTCGCAGGCGATCTGCTCGGCCAGGGCGCGCACCCGGGCCCGGGCCTGCGGCGTCCTGGGCAGCAGCGCCGGCGGGCCGTAGGCCTCGTCGAGGTATTCCAGGATGGACAGCGACTGCGTGAGCACGAGCCCGTCGTCCACGAGCGTGGGCACCAGGCCCTGCGGATTCAGGCGCCGATAATCCGGCAGGTGCTGCTCGCCGCCATGCTTGATCAGATTGACCGGGACCAGCTTGAAATCCAGCCCCTTGAGGGCCAGGGCGATCCGCACGCGATAGGCCGCCGAGCTGCGGAAGAAAGAATAAAGTTCGAGCATGTTCAGACTTTGACCCCCACGCCCAGGTACTTTGCAACGACGTCCTCGTTGCCATGCAGGGCATCGGGCGTGCCTTCGTAGACCATGCCGCCATTATTCAGGATATAGCAGCGATCCGCCAGCGACAGCGCGGCGCGGACGTTCTGCTCGACGATGATGATGGTGCGCCCGGATTTCGCCAGGCCGCGACAGACCTCGATCAGGTCGCGCACGATGAGCGGCGCCAGCCCCTCGAAGGGCTCGTCCAGGAAGATCAAATCGGCGTCGCGCACCATCGCCCGGGCGATCGCCAGCATTTGCTGCTCGCCGCCCGACAATTGCCGGCCGAGGTTGCGCTTGCGCTCGGCCAGGCGCGGGAAAATCTCGTAGATCCGGGATACGGGCAGGGGCTTGGGGCAAGCCATGGCGGCCAGCACCAGGTTTTCATGGACCGTGATGGAGCCAAAGACGCGCCGTTCCTCGGGGACGAGCTGGATCCCGCAGCGCGCGATCTCGTGCGCGGGCAGGCCCTGGATCTCCCGGCCCTTGTAGCGGATGCTGCCGCTGCGGGGCCGGATCACCCCCATGAGCGTCTTCAGCGTCGTGCTCTTGCCCGCCCCGTTGCGGCCCAGGAGGGCCACCACCTCGTGCTCCTCGACCTTCAAGGAAACGTCGAACAGGATATGGGAGTCCCCGTAAAAGCTGTTGATCTCGTCGACCTCAAGCAGGCTCATCGTCCATCCCTCCCAGGTAAGCGGCCTGAACCGCCGGATCCTTGCGGATTTCGTCGGGCGTGCCTTCCGCCAGCTTGCGGCCTTCGTAAAGCACCGTGATCCGTTCCGCGAGCTCGAACATCGCGTCCATGTCGTGTTCCACGATGACGATGCTGCGGCCGGCGCGGATCGACCGGAGCAGCTTGACCACCGCCACCCGTTCCTCGGGACTCAGGCCCGCGAGCGGCTCGTCGAACAGCAGGACATTGGCCCCCGTCGCCAGCGCCAGGCCGATCTCGAGCCGCCGCTTTTCGCCATAAGGCATCTCGGCGACGCGCGTATCCGCCTGGGCACGCAGATCGACCAGGGCGATGGCGGCATCGACCTGCTCGTCCAGCGCCGCCGAATGCAGATTGCCCAGCAGGTCGCCCCGGTACGGGCCGCGCTGGCGCGCGAGGACCGCGATGCGCACGTTCTCGCGCACCGTCAACTGCTCGAACAACTGGTTGATCTGGTAGCTCTTGCTCATGCCGAGCTGGCAGACCGCCGTCACGCCGATGCCGGTGATGTCCTGGCCGCGCAGGAGCACCCGCCCCGAGGTCGTCGGCAGCTCGCCGGCGAGCATGCTGAAGAAGGTCGATTTTCCGGCGCCATTGGGGCCGATCACCCCGTGCAATTCCCCCTCGGCCAGGGCGAAATCGATGTCGCTCGCGGCCTTGAGCCCGCCATAATGCTTGCTGATCCCGCGAGCCTCCAGCACCGGCTCGCCGGCCCGCGCGGGCCGCTGCGGCGAGACCATGCCGAGCTGCGCGGCGGCGGCCTGCCCGCCCCCGCCCTCGATGGGCCGGGCCGCGGGCCGGAAACGGCGCGCGAGCTCGAGGATGCCGCCCGCCACCCCATGGCGAAAGACCGTGACCAGCACGACGAACACGATGCCCAGGATCAGCTTCCAGTAGGGACCCAGGTTGCCCACCTGCTGCAGGCCCTCGTACAGGTAGAGCCAGATGGCCGCGCCCAGCAGGGGGCCCAGGAGCGTGCCGGCGCCCCCCATCACGGTCTGGATCACCAGTTGCGCCGAGGTGTCCAGCGCAAACGCATCCGGCGGCATGTAGGACTGGAAGATCCCGAGCAGGGCCCCCGAGAGCCCGCCGTACGCGGCGGCGACGACGAAGACCACGAGCTTGTAGCGCTGGATCGAGTGGCCGAGCGCCATGGCGCGCTTGGGATTGCTGCGGATCGCCTGCAGCACGGCCCCGAAGGGAGAGTGCACGATGCGCCGCGCAATCAGGAAACCCACGAAAAAGAAGGCCGCGACGAACCAATACATCGGCCAGCCGCTGGACAGGTGGAGATCGACGAAGCCCAGCGACACATGCGGCGGCGGCACGCCGGCGATGCCGTTCTCGCCGCCGGTGAATTCCTTGAACGTGGAGTTCTCCATGAAGAAGAACATTTCGCCGAAAGCAAGGGTCGCCATGGCGAAATAGATCCCCGAGCGGCGCAGGGTCAGGTAGCCGATGACGAGCCCCGCGACCGAGGCCACCGCGGTGCCGGCGAACAGCGCCAGCAGCACGTTCGAGACGATGTCGGCCGTGAGCAGATAGGCCGTGACGAAGCCGCCGGTGCCGAAGAAAGCGGCCTGGCCGAAGGACAGCAGCCCGGTGTAGCCGAACAGCAGATCGAAGCCCAGGCCGAACAAGCCCCAGATCAGCACCCGGGTCAGCAGGTCCGAGTCCATGCCGAGGAAGGGCAGCAGGTAGGGCGCCGCGAGCAGGCCGAGGGCCACCAGGATCTCGGGACAGAAGCGCTTGAAGAACCCGCGCGACCCCGGAGCCGCCCGCGGGCCGGGCGATGACGTTTGGACGGTGTTCATTCGCGCCCCTCCAGCCCCATGAGCCCCTGCGGACGAAAGATCAGCACCAGCGCCATGACGAAGAACAGCATGACTTGCGAATAGGCGGGATTGAAGATGGAGGTCAGGCTGAGGATCTCGCCCGCGATGATCCCGCCGATCACCGCGCCCGGAAACGAGCCCACGCCCCCGATGACGATCACCACGAAGGAATCGACCAGCACCCTGAACCCCATGTCGGGCGCCAGCGTGATGAGCGGCGCCTCGATGACGCCGGCGTAGCCCGCGGCCATCGCGCCCAGGCCGAACACGACGAGAAAGATGCGCTTGACGTTGATCCCCAGGATGTTGACCATCAGCGAGTCCTCGATGCCGGCGCGCACGATGAGCCCCAGCCGCGTGCGATAGAGGACGAAATACAGCACGAGCAGCGTGGCCAGCGAGATGAACATCGTCTGCAGCCGGTACAGGGGATAGGCGATGGATCCGATGCGGGCGATGCCCTGCCCCCACTCCGGCGCGGGCATCGACAGGCTGACCCCGCCGAAGATCCCGCGGACGATCTCCACCAGCACGATCGCCACGCCGAAAGTCACGAGGATCTGGTCCTCGGGCGGGCGTCCGTAGAACAGGCGCACCAGCCCTCTTTCGATGAGCAGGCCCACCGCCAGGGTCACCAGGGCGCCGGTGACGAGCGCCACGGCAAAGGATTGCGTCAGGCCGTAGGTGACATAGCCCGCATAGGCGCCCACCACGAACATCGCCCCGTGGGCGAAATTGACGACCCCCAGCGCGCCATAGATGATGGTCAGGCCGGTGCTGATCAAGGCCAGCAGCAGGCCGCCGACCAGGCCATTGAATATCTGCGAGACGAGTAAAGGCATGCTCGGCATGGAAAGCCTCCTACCTATAAGGGATGCAAGTCGATATAGAGAGGCCGGCCAGGAATCCGCCAGCCCTGCCGCGACCTTGCGGACTCAGTCCTTGCCGCCGTCGTCGAATCGCACGGCGGGCATGGGCCGCCGATCGACCGTCAGGGAAAATATGTCGGGCCGCGCATAATGGCCGACCGTGTCCAGGTCGTACTTGCCCTTGACCAGGTCCCGCAAGTCGATGTCGGCATAGAGAATGGTTTCCTCCTCGCCCGCGGGGCCGGCCAGGATCTCTCCCAGGGGACTGACGATCAGGCTGCCGCCGCGCATGAGGACGGTGTCCGGATCGTCGCCCAGCGTGCAGTCATAGTCCGCGGGATAGGCGCCGCGGGTGACGTACTGGCAGGCCGAGAGCACGAAACACCGCCCCTCGAGCGCGATGTGCCTCATGCTGGAGGGCCAGACGGGGCGATCGTCGGCGGTCGGCACGCAGTACAGGCCGATGCCCTGGGCGTACATGGCCATGCGCAGGGCCGGCATGAAGTTCTCCCAGCAGATGACGGACCCGATCCGGCCGATGTCGGTCTCCAGCACCGGCAGCGTCGAGCCATCGCCAAAGCCCCAGATCAGGCGTTCCGCCCCGGTCGGCATCAGCTTGCGGTGCTTGCCCAGCACGGTGCCGTCTGGCCCGATGAACAGGGCGGTGCAATAGATCGTCGATTCGCCGCCCTCCATCACGCCGATCACGACGTGGGCGCCCGCCTCGCGCGCGGCCTCCCCCAGGCGTTCCGTCTCGGGCCCCGGGATGGCGATGCAGCCCGCCCGATAGGCGTAGAACTGATCGCGCGACCGCTCGCCGCGATATCCCACGGGCGTGTCGAAATGACAGCCCTTGGGGTAGCCCGAAATGAAGGCCTCGGGAAAGACGATGAGGCGGGCGCCCGCGCGTCCGGCTTCCAGGATCAATTGGCAAGCCTTCGCCACGCTCTTGTCCTTGTCGAAAGGAACCGCTGCGGCCTGCACGACCGCTGCCTTGTAAACCATGATCACGACCCGATAGAAAAAGGATTCGACAAAGCCCCCGCGCAACCCGGATCCATCCGGGCCGCGCGTGCCGGAGGCTCAGACATAGCTGCCCAGCTTGCAGCCGAACAGATCCGCGGGCGGCAGGACGCTGCTGGCGTCGATGATGTCCACGATCTCGCAAAAATCCATGGGATCCTTCATGTCGGAGGGCTTCTTGCCGCGCACGATCGGAAAGTCCGCGACCCCCTGGTGGTCGGCCGCCCTGAACCAGACGTCGCTGATCAGGCCCTTGCGCTTTTCCTCCTTTTCGTAGGCCTTGATGACGTCGGGCGGATAGAAGGTGCCGGCGCGCTCGACCGCGTCCGCCCACAGCGCGATGTTCATGTACGCCATGTAGGCGGAATCGTGCGGCTTGGCATTGAACTTCTTTTCGAAGGCGCTCACGAAGTCCCTGACCATCGGATAGCGGTCCTGCAGGGTCCACCAGAACGCCATCGCGCCGTAGGCGCCCTGGAACGTTTCCGCGCCCAGTTCCTCGGCCAGGAACGGCGACAGCACCGGCACCACCAGCGACATCTTTTCGAGGATGCCGAATTCCTTGGCCTGCTTGATCGAGTTGGCCGCGTCGGCGCCATAATCGATGACGACCAGCGTATCGGCCCCGCTGTTGGCGATATTGATGAGGTAGGAGCTGTAGTCCTTGGTGCCGAGCGGATGGAGCTGCTGACCGACTGTCTTCCAGCCCTCTTTTTCCGTGAATTCCTTCATGGAATCGTAGGTGGTGTGGCCGTAGGTGTAGTCGGGCACCAGGTAGACCGCCTTGCGGTCCTTGCCCAGCGACTTTGCCACCACCGGGGCGATGGCCTTGGCGACCGAATAGACGTAATACCAGAAACGGAAAGCGTAGCGCTGGCAGTCCTTGCCGCTGATCTCGTTGGAGCCGCCGATCGCCACCAGGTACAGCGTCCGTTCGCGATTGCACACCTTCTGCAGGGCGATCGCCACGGCGCTGCTGACGCTGCCCGAGACCAGCATCGCATTGTTCTTGCTGATGAACTGCATGGCGGCCTGGACGGCGGAATTCGGCTTGGTCTCGGAGTCGGCCACGTCGTAGACCACCCGCTTTCCGAGCACCCCTTTCTTGGTCAGCGGCGAGATCTTGCGGATTTCCTCGGCGCCCGCGTTCAACTGCTCGATCGCCAGCTCGTAGCCCATGCGCTCGTCCTTTCCTTCCGCGGAATACGGCCCCGTCAGGTCGAGCGTCAGTCCGACGAATACCGTGTCCCCGGCCACGCCCTTCGGATAATTGCCGATGGGGGGCTTGTCCTCGGCCAGCGCCGGCAATGAGGCCGCCGACAGCGCCGTGGCGCCCGCCACCCCCAGGCCCGTCTGCAGCAGGCTGCGCCGCCCTTGATCGATATCCGCGGACTGATTGTGCTTGGTCGTATCCATGTCTCCTCCTGGTCGATCCGGCCTTGGACGGATCATCAATGAAACGAAATCTGAAATCGGCGATTCAAGAGCGCCCGGTCAATGGCCCGCCGCAAGCCGGCGGGGCCGCGCCCGGGTTCAGGCGGCGCGGCATCCGGCAGGCCGCCGCCATCGGCTGCGCGACATCACATGCCCTCCAGATCGGCGTGATGCTCGTCCTGCTGCGGGTCCGCCGCGCCCTCGAAGGCGCCCGGCCTCGCCTCGGACGGCCCGTCGTAATAGCGCGCGGGCTGCAAGGCCTGGCGATTGACGCGCAGGTCGAAGACGTCGAAACGGTTGTAGTGGCCGACGATGTCATGCATCTGCCGCGGCTGGATGCATCGGGTGAAATCGACGTCCGCATAGACGATGCCCTCGTCGTCGATCAGCGGCTCGCCGATGACGCGGCCATCGGGCCCGATCACCCCCGAGAACGCGGAATTCCTGCGGCGGAACTGCTCGCTGACCCCGGGGCAGCTGGGCTCGAACATCGCGGCGATTTCCTCGCTCACCGTCGAGCAGGACACCACGGTGAAGACCTTGCCCTCGAAGGAATGCGCCATGGACCTGACCTTGATGGCCTCGGCCATGTCGTAGGTGTCGGGCGCGACCGGCAGCGAGATGTAGCTCGCCACGTGCAGGAGTTCCCCCTGGGCCAGCAGGCTGAAACGCGCCAGCGTGTTGGTGTTTTCCCCGCAGGCCAGGGCGCCCAGCTTGCCGATCGGCGTGTCCAGCACGCGCAGCGACGAGCCATCGCCGCTCGCCCAGGTCAGTTTCTCGGCCCAGGTCGGCACCAGCTTGCGATGCCTGCCCAGGAGCCTGCCGTCGGGCCCCAGGAACACCAGCGTGTTGTACACCGTGCCGATGCCGTGCCGGCTGCGCTCGTTGACGCCGATCACGACGTACGTGCCGCTTTGGCGCGCGGCGCGCGCCAGCCGGTCGATTTCGGGGCCCGGGATCTCGATCGCCGCCAGGCAGAGCCTCTCGAACCAGGGGCTGCCCTGCACCGGCGTCATGATCCAGTTCCAATAGGGATAGCCGGAAACGAATACCTCCGGGAAAGCCACCAACTGCGCACCCTGCGCAGCCGCCTCGTGGATCAGCGCGCACGCTTTTTCGACGGTGGCCTCGGTATCCAGGAATACCGGCGCGGCCTGCACCGCCGCGACTTTGACTACAGGCAAGTTCAACATTTGGATCCTTTTTGCGGGTGCGCATGCCTCGCGGGCACCCGCCCTTGGTTGCTGTCCTTTGCAAAAAACACTACGGATACTGTGGATAAAGTGTTTTCTGACTATATTATTAGACAGGCATATAGGGCAGTCTATTAGTGTGATAACAGCGGAACAATTAGGGTATACGCGGATAAATTTGATGGATGCTAAGGCTCATATCCACAAATGACACATGTAGTAACAATTATGATGTCTTATTGTCTATAATTCTAGACAGCAATGTTCAAGCTATATGTCGAGCACTTTAGACAGGATACGGATCCGCTGGCGTCCGCTCTGCAGGACAGTCCGGGATGCGACTAGAATAGGCCTCGACGAACCAGACCGGCGCCGCCCAAGGCCGCCCCAACCCGGACCTTCATCCCCACCATGGACATCGCCAACAAGCTCGCCAGCATCGGCATTTCGGGCGTCCTCTACAAGCTTTACGCCGCAGCCATCGAACTGGGCGAAGCCCCCATCTCGGCGGTCGCGGCGCGCGCCGGGGTCGTCCGCACATCGGCGTACAACGCCCTGCAACGATTGGAACAAGAAGGCCTCGTCACCCTGGAAACCAGGGACGGCCTGCGCTGCGTCATCGCAAACGACCCCACCACCCTGCTCGAGCGCATCGAGGCCAAGCGGCAGATGCTCAACGAGCTCATGCCCCAGTTGCGCTCGACCTACAACCGGGCGCTGGGCAAGCCGCAAATCCGCTTCTACGAAGGCGACCAGGGCATCCTCACCACCCTCTGGGACACGCTGACGATCACCGACGAGCCCAAGGTCCTGCGCGGCATACTGTCCATGAACGAACTGATGCAGACGCCCGGCATGGCCGAGATGGACCGCTTCATCCAGGACCGGGTCGGCAAGGGCATCTGGCTCAAGGTGATCCGTTCCGAGCAAAAGGACGTCGAGGCCATCTGGCCCTCCTCCCCGGCGCACCTGCGCGAGCTGCGCTACGCCCCGCCCAATATGGTGCTGTCCATGACGACGTTCATCTACGACCACCGGGTGTGCCTGATATCCTCCAAGAAGGAAAACTACGGCCTCATCATCGAGAGCGAGGAATTCGCCACCCTGCAAGCCGTCCTGTTCGACGCCATCTGGGAACTGAGCCGCCCGACCAGCGGCGCCGGCATGTGCCCGCCGGCGCAGGAAAGCCCGTGACGAGGCGTCCGCAGCGCGCGCATCGCCTGTCGCGGCGTCGATGGTGAGCCGTTCCTCGCCTGAAAACGGAAGCGCTTCATCGGCTATCGTTCAAGTGATCAATGGAGGCTCCGACCATGAGAAAACCACTTGCCGCCGCAAAAATCTTCACGCTGCTCGAACCCGGCCCGGTCGTGCTGGTCACCACACACCATGCGGGAAAGAGCAACATCATGACCATCTCGTGGACGATGGTGATGGACTTCACCCCGCGCTTCGCGATCTGCACCGGCCCGTGGAACCACTCGTTCACCGCGCTGGAAAAGACGCGCGAATGCGTGATCGCAATCCCAGGCGCCGACATGCTCGACACCATCGTCGGCATCGGCACCTGCTCGGGCGCGGACACCGACAAGTTCGCAAGCTTCGACCTCACGCCCGCCAAAGGCAAGCACGTGCAGGCCCCGCTGATCGCGCAGTGCCTGGCGAACATCGAATGCAAGGTCGTCGAGATCATCGCCCCGCACGGCATCGTCGTACTCGACGGCCTGGCCGCGTGCGTCGATCGCCAAAAACCCGAGCAGCGCATGCTGCACGCCATCGGCGACGGCACCTTCGTCGCCGACGGCGAACGCTTCGACCGCAGGAAGGCGATGCGGTCGAAGCTGCCCGATGGCGTTTAGCTGGCTTGCTGGCTACGCGGAGGCTGGGCGGCATGCCGGGTGCGGGACATCTTGCGGCCTACGCGGCGAGCGGGACATCTTGCGGGCTATGCCGCGGCCAGGCTGCCAGGCGCCCGCGAGGCCGTGGTCTTTGGCCGTCGACGAGCATGGACCAGGTTCGCCGCGCGCAATGCCCCCATCGGGCATGTTTCGGATGATGACGGGGGCCCTGGCATCATCCTCAGCAGAGCCCATCATGGCAGGATATTCTTGAACACCCTGCCATTTTTCATGATCACGGCGAAGTTTTTCTCTGGATTCGCGATCAGCCCGATGTCGGCGATCGGGTCGCCTTCCACGAGCAGCAAGTCGGCGAGCGCCCCTTCCTCGACGACGCCCAGCTTGCCGGGGTAGGGATTGCGCGGGCCCGACAGCGCGAGCAGTTCCGCGTTGGTACTGGTGGCCATCCGCAGCACCTCCGACGGCGCATACCAGCGCGTCATCGTCGCCAGCATCGCCCCCTGATGGACGGGCATGCGGGGGTCGAAGAGGATGTCGGTGCCCCAAGCCACCTTGAGGCCGTATTTCTTTGCGAGCCGGTAAGCATTGTCGGTGCCGGCGTATACCTCGAGCTGCTTGACACGCGACTCGCCGGTCTTCGGATTGGAAAATTCATTGTCGATGAAGGCCTGGGCGCTCAGCCAGACGCTCCGCTCGGCCATCAGCCGGGCGGTCGGCTCATCCATCAATTGACCATGTTCGATGACCTTGACACCGGCACGGACGGCCGCCTGGATGGCGCGCGGCGTGTAGGCGTGAACCGCGACATAGGTGCCCCAGTTCTCGGCGGCCTCGACGGCGGCGCGGAACTCCCCCTCGGAATACTGGGCGACATCGATCGGATCGTAGTGCGACGACACGCCGCCGCCCGCCGCCAGCTTGACCTGGGTCGCGCCAAGCATGAGCTGCTCGCGAACGCGCTTTCGGACCTCGTCCTCGCCATCGGCGATCACGCCGCCATTGACCGCTTCGCCACGGCTGAGCGGGGCGTCCCGCCCCGCGGGAACCTCGTACGGCATGCGGAAATCGCCGTGCCCTCCCGTCTGCGAGATCATCGCCCCGGAAGGCCAGATCCGCGGTCCCTCCACCACACCTTCGTCGATGGCCCGCTTGAGTCCGAAGGCGGGACCGCTGAGATCGCGGACACTGGTGAAGCCTCGCATGAGCGTGCTGCGGGCCTCCTTGCCGGCCACCAGGTTGATGTAGCCGATGTCGCCGGTCAACAGCACCGGCAAGGGGACGGCCGCCATCATGGCATGCCAGTGCGCGTCGATGAGGCCGGGCATCAAGGTCCGCCCGCCGCCCTGAATGATGCGGGTATCGGCCCGGCGGTCGACGGGGATCGGACTGGTGGCGATCCGTTCGATCACATTGCCCCGCACCAATACATTCGACGGCGCGGAGAGCGTGTCGCTCTTGCCATCGAAGATCCGCACGTTCTCGAACAGCACGACGGCCGGCGGCACGTCCTGCGCATGCGGAATGGCTGGCACGAGACAGCCGATCGCAAGAAACAGCGTCGGTCGCATCGCCCGCATGAATCGCATGGCGCTCCCCCCGGTTTCCGGTCGAGTTCATGCCCGACACGTTCATGCCTGGCATTCATGAGGCCAGGCCGATCTCATGATACATGCAACCGCCTGGCGGGAGGGTGGCTCGGCTTCCCTGCCGGCCTGCCGGCCAGACTTCCGGCTCAGACGGCGCGAGTCAGGCCGCCATCGACACGGATGTTCTGGCCGGTGATATAGCCCGCGCCATCCGACAGCAGGAAGGCCACCGTAGCGGCGATCTCCTCGGCCTTGCCGTAGCGCTGCATGGGCACGCTGTCGCGGCGCTCGACCGCTTCGGGCAGGCTGTCGATCCAGCCGGGCAGCACATTGTTCATGCGAATGTTCCTGGCCGCGTATCTGTCGGCGAAGATCTTGGTGAAACTCGCCAGCCCGGCGCGGAACACCGCCGAGGTCGGAAACATCTCGGCGGGCTCGAAGGCCCAGGCCGTGGAAATATTGACGATGGCACCGCCGCCCTGGGCCTCCATGATGGGCGTCACCAGCCGCGCCGGGCGCACCGCATTCAGGAAATAGACCTCCATGCCCCGGCGCCAGTCCTCGTCGGTGAGGTCGAGGATCGGCGCACGCGGGCCGTGTCCGGCGGAGTTGACCAGAGCGTCGATGCGTCCCCACTTGTCCATCGCCAGATCGACGAGCCGGCGCAGGTCATCATTCGACTGGTTCGAGCCGGTGACGCCCACACCGTCCAGCTCCCTGGCCAAGGCCTCGCCCTTGCCGGAGGAAGACAGCACGCCGATCCGATAGCCATCCCGGACCAGCCTTCTGGCGGTGGCCGCCCCCATGCCGGAACCACCTGCGGTGACCAGCGCGACTTTTTCTACAGACATTGGAATCTCCTGATGCTCGATGCCCCTGCGAAAGCGTGGACGTGATCGTCGGGATCACTCCCAGTGAGCAGGTCGCGCAAGTATCCGGCGAACTTTTCCGCGCGCACGCTCTCACCGCTGACGCCGGCTCTCTCGAGGATACCCTCCATCGCCGACACCATTGCCGGCGGCCCGAGCCCGGCCTTTTTGGTCCATGTCACGGTGTCAGGGGGAAAGCTGGCTCTACGCCTTCCGCGAGTTGGCTTGGAACGACCGGTTCTTCTCCTCACCATGGTGCCATACTACCGAGTGTTCCGGCTACCTGTTCAAGACCGCCCAAGACGGCGTCGAGGACGCGCGGCGAGAAGTCGTGCGGCAGTTCGGCTTGCGCTTCGGCAATGGCCGCCGGGGTCCGGGCAAGGCCATCGGGTGCCCGCAACAACCAGAACAGCACCTGGGCCGCCATCAACGTCCTCATGTCGGCTTCGGCATTCACCGATTGCCGCAGCGTTCCAAACAACGCCTTGAGCCCTGGACCGCCGTCGTTCTCGTATTTGCGCAATGGCGAGCACCCCTCCACCCGGCAAAAATCTTCCTGCGGCAGACGCATGAGCCACTGCCCATTGGATGCGACGCGCCGGTCGAAACGCTCTACGACCAGCACACGCTGCCGGCCGAAGGTCGCGATGCGGGCATCGGCGACTGCCAAGCCATAAGCCTTCAGCAGCCGCAAGCACAACCTGGGCTTGCCCCACCCTGCCGGACAGGTTGTTTAACCTAACAAGCCGCCGCCTCGAACTGCATGGGACTGACATATCCCAACGTTGAGTGCTGACGCCGCGCGTTGTAGAACCGCTCGATGTAATCGAACACCTCAGCCCGGCATTGATCCCGGGATCGGAGGATGCGCCGACTCAGCCGTTCGGTCTTCAGCGTGGAGAAGACGCTCTCCATGGC
>JBIQHJ010000059.1:0-22537 GCA_044508625.1 Alcaligenaceae bacterium | reverse complement strand
CAGTTCGAGAACACCTTCATGATGTACCTGCCGCGCCTGTGCGAGCACTGCCTCAACCCGACCTGCGTGGCGAGCTGCCCCTCGGGCTCGATCTACAAGCGCGCCGAGGACGGGATCGTGCTGATCGACCAGGACAAGTGCCGCGGCTGGCGCATGTGCATCTCGGGCTGTCCCTACAAAAAGATCTACTACAACTGGAAATCCGGCAAGGCAGAAAAGTGCATCTTCTGCTATCCCCGCATCGAGGCCGGCATGCCGACGGTGTGCTCCGAGACCTGCGTGGGCCGCATCCGCTACCTGGGCGTGCTGCTGTACGACGCCGACCGCATCGAGGCGGCCGCCAGCGTCCCGGATGAAAAGGACCTCTACCAGGCCCAGCTCGACCTGTTCCTGGATCCGGAGGATCCCGAGGTGGTCCGCCAGGCCCTGGCCGACGGCATCCCCCAGAACTGGCTGGACGCCGCCCGCAATTCGCCGGTCTACAAGATGGCCGTCGACTGGCGGATCGCCTTCCCGCTGCACCCCGAATACCGGACCCTGCCGATGGTCTGGTACGTGCCGCCGCTCTCGCCGATCCAGTCGGCCGCCAACAGCGGCCAGATCGGCACCTTCGGCCAGATCCCCGACGTGCAGTCGCTGCGCATTCCCCTGCGCTACCTGGCCAACCTGCTGACCGCGGGCGACGAGGCGCCGGTCGCCCTGGCGCTCGAGCGCCTGCTGGGCATGCGCGCCTTCATGCGGGCGCGCACGGTCGACGGCCAGGAACGCCTCGACATCCTCGAGCAGGTGGGCCTGTCCACCCACCAGGTCGAGGACATGTACCGCTACCTGGCCATCGCCGACTACGAGGACCGCTTCGTGGTGCCCACGGCGCACCGCGAGTCGGCCGAGAACGCATTCGACCTGCGGGGCGGCTGCGGCTTCACCTTCGGCAACGGCTGTTCGGATGGCGTCTCGGGGGGATCACTGTTCGGGACCAAGGCGCGCAAGGGCCGCAAGCCCACGGTCGTGTTCCTCGACCCGGCGCGCACGGCTTGAGGAGGCGCGCATGACGACGACCACCGCGATCCCGGTGTATTCGGTGCTATCGGCCCTGCTCGGCTATCCCGACCGCGAGCTGATCGACGATCTGCCGGCGCTGTCGGCGGCGCTGGCGCCGGATGCGCGCCAGCGCCTGGCGCCGCTGTTCGACTTCCTCGGCGGCCCGGGCGACCTGATCGACCTGCAAGAGCGCTACGTGGCGACCTTCGACCGGCGCTCCGCGCATTCGCTGCACCTGTTCGAGCACATCCACGGCGAGTCGCGCGACCGCGGCCAGGCCATGGTGGACCTGCGGGCCGAGTACCTGCGCCACGGGCTCGAGCCGGCCACGAGCGAGCTGCCGGACTACGTGCCGCTGTTCCTCGAGTTCCTCGGCCAGATCGACGCGGCCGAGGCGCAGGCCCTGCTGGGCGACGCCATCCACGTGCTCGCGCGCCTGGGCGACAAGCTGGCCGAGGCCCGCAGCCCCTACGCCTGCCTGTTCGCCGAGCTGCGCCGCCACACCAGCGTCGAGCCCGAGCCGCTGCCCGAGCCGCCCGAGGGGGCCATGGAGGAAACCATGGTCACGTTCGGCCCGGAGGCCGACGGCACCGAGCCGCCCATCATGCGCGGCGCCGGCAGCCCCGATGGCTCGCAGCCCATCGTGTTCCATCCGCCGCGCCCGCGCGCGTCCCGTGGACCCACGGACGGACAGCCCTAGGAGACACCCATGAAAGCCTATCTCGACCTGTTCTTTTTCGGCATCTATCCCTACATCGCCCTGACGATCTTCCTCCTGGGCAGCCTGGTGCGCTTCGAGCGCGAGCAGTACTCCTGGAAGAGCGATTCCAGCGAGCTCCTGCGCCGGGGCTCGCTGGGCTGGGGCAGCAACCTGTTCCACATCGGCATCATCTCGCTGTTCTTCACCCACCTGGTCGGCCTGCTGACGCCGCCGGCGGTCTACCACGCCATGGGCGTGAGCACCGAGTTCAAGCAGATCATGGCCATCGTCGTGGGCGCGATCCTCGGCCTGGTCTGCCTGGCGGGGCTCATCCTGCTGATCCATCGCCGCTGGACCGAGATCCGCGTGGCGCACAACACGCGCGTCTCCGACTGGGTGACCCTGCTGTGGATCCTGCTGGTGCTGGTGATCGGCCTGGTGTCGATCTTCACCTCCCTGCAGCACAAGGACGGGGCGGTGATGATCCAGCTCGGCGACTGGGCGCAGCGCATCGTGACCTTCCGCGGCGGGGCGGTGGGCGCCCTCGAGGGCGTGCCCGCCGTCTACCGGCTGCACATGGTGCTGGGCATGACCCTGTTCGTGATCTTTCCGTTCACGCGCCTGGTCCACGTCTGGAGCGGCTTCGCCTCGGTGACCTATCTCGGGCGCGCGCGCCAGCTCGTGCGTCCCCGCTAGCCCGGGGGCCGTCATGATCACCGTCAACGACGTCGCCATCAGCGAGGCCGCCATCCTGGACGAGGAGCCCAGGCACGCAGCGGATCCCAATCCCCGGCTCGCGGCGGGCCAGGAACTGGTCCTGCGCGAGCTCGTGCGCCAGCGCGCCTGCGAGCTGGGCCTGCCGGCGGACGACGACGAATCCGCCCTCGAGGCCGTGCTCGCGCACGACGTGCGCACCCCGCAGGCCGACGACGAGAGCTGCCGGCGCTACTACGACCGCCATCCCGATGAATTCCGCGAGGGCGACCTGGTCGAGGTCCGCCACATCCTGTTCCAGGCGACCTCGGGGATCGACGTGCAGCGCCTGCGCGGGCGCGCCAATCTCATCCTGGCCGAGCTGCATCGGGACGGCGCGGCGCATTTCGCCCGCTATGCCAGGGAATATTCCAACTGCCCGTCGGGGCGCGAGGGAGGCGACCTCGGCACCCTGGCGCGCGGCGAGGCCGTGCCCGAGTTCGAGCGGGCCGTGTTCGCCATGCCGGCCGACAGCCTGGCGGGCGAGCTGGTCGAGACCCGCTACGGATTCCACATCGTGCACACGGGCCGCAAGGTCGAAGGCCACCTGCTGCCCTTCGACGAGGTGCGCGAGCGGCTCGCGGCCTGGCTCGAGGAATCCAGCCGCCGCCGCGCGGTGCACCAGTACCTGCGGCAGCTCGTGGGCGGCGCCCGCATCGAGGGCATCCCCATGGAGGGCGCCGAGTCGCCCCTCGTCCAGTAGCCGGGCATTGCATGCACGCGACGACCTGCCTGCGCGGGCTGGCTTGCGGCGTGCCACGCCGGTTCCGGGGACCGGCGTGATCCCCGGCGCGTTCCGTCCGCGGTCGAGGCGCGTTCCGTCCGCGATCGAGGCGAGTGCCACGCCCTCGGCGCGTCCGTGCCGCGATCCTCCCTCAGCGGGTCCGTGCCGCGATCCTCCCTCAGCGCGTCCGCGCCGCGATCCTGATGGGGGCCTCGTCCAGGGCCCCGGGATTCAGCGCCGGCCGGGACGGCGGCCGCAGGACGTCGGCCAGGGTGTGCCGGTTCAGGTGGTCCATGAAGGCCTGCAGGGCGCCCGCCACGATGGGCGTGAGGCCGCAGTGGCCGCTGAGCACGCAGGTATTGTGCGCGCCCATGCATTCGACCAGGGCCAGGTCGTTCTCGGTGTCGCGGATCACCTCGCCCAGCGGGATGTCCGAGGGATCGTGGGCGAGCTGCATGCCGCCGTTCTTGCCGCGCACGGTGTGGATCCAGCCGCGCTGGGCGAGCCGGTGGGTGATCTTCATCAGGTGCGGTTCCGAGATCCCGTAGGCGCGCGCGACCTCCGCGATGGTGCACAGGCGATCCGGATGCGTGCCCAGGTGCATCAGCAGGCGGATCGCGTAGTCGCTCATGTTGGTCAGGCGCATGATCGGGGTCCCTGGCTTGCGGGCGGATCGGCGGTCGGCGAGGCGGCGGCCCGGCGCTCAGCGGGTCGGCGCCGCGGCCGGGGCCGGGGCCTGCACGGGCTGCGGCTTGTCGGGACGCGGGCGGATCAGCATCGGGCCGAAGCGCCACAGGTACAGCCCCATGGACAGGATCCACGCGGCCGCGGCCAGGTGCAGCAGGTGCTGCGTCGCCGCCGAGGGCCACAGGGCGGCCAGGCGCAGGACGACCGCCAGGACCATCAGGTAGTGGTTGGCCAGCATGCTGCCGTCCAGCGCCAGCGGGCGCCCGAGGTGGCCCAGCGCGGTGCGGTTGAGCATGCCGATGATCAGGACGCAGAAGCCCGCCATGCCGATCAGGTGGACGTGGGTGGCGCTGCGCGCGAACAGCCCGCGCGCGGTGGACGGGTCGAGCAGCCCGCCGTACTGGATGGCGGCGGCCAGCAGCCCGATGCCGATGAAGGCATAGCCCAGGTAGAGGATCCACAGCATCGGCTTGCGCAGCACGGCCTGGGGCTTCCAGTACACGAGCTGGGCCAGGGCGATCACCCCCGTCGCCGCGAGGGCGAGCGCCATGGCGCGGGGCAGGTCCAGCAGCCCGGCGGCCAGGGCCAGCGGCGCGAGCACCATCTGGGCGTGGCCCGAGCGCGTCAGCATGGGGATCTGCAGGCCCTGCACCATGCGCATGGCAAAGAACGGGATCACGCGCCGCGCGATCAGCAGGGCGACGACGGCCATGCCGATCAGGCCGAGATCGAAGCGGCGCATCAGCAGCGCGTAGTCGCCATCGAGCGCGGCCAGCAGGTACAGCAGGTCGGCGGCGCCCAGCCCCAGCATCAGCACCGGCAGGCCGTAGTTGCGGCGGCTGCGGCCCTTGACCATGACGCGCATCAGGCTGCCCGCGGCGCCCAGGAAGAACAGCAGCTCGGCGGCGGCCGCCACCCAGAATCCGGCCGCGCCGCCCGCCAGGAAGCCGATGCGCGCGATGACCCACAGGATGCACAGCGCGCCCAGCGGCCGCCCCTTGAGGGGGTTGAAGCCGGTCCAGGTCGCGCTGGCGGTCAGCAGGAACCCCACCGCGATGGTGATGATGAAGCCCCACAGCATTTCGTGGGCGTGCCAGGCCACGCCCGAGAGCGGGGCGCCGATGAGCTGGGGCGCATAGATCCACAGGGCGATCGAAACCAGCGCCCAGGCCGTGCCGGCGAGGTACAGGGGCCTGAAGCCCAGGGCCAGGAACGCCTCCATCGAGGGCTGCTTGGCGGGCGCCGCCGGCGTTTCGTCAACTTGCATCAGTCGGGACATGGTCGAACTCCGTGGGGTTCCGGTCCGGCGCATGGCTGATCTGGTAGCCATACCAGAGGCTGCGCGCGACGCGGTGGGCGAACTCGTTGGCCTGCTCGGCAAAGGGCCGGTTGTCGAACTCATCGGTGGTCTGGCGGAACAAATCCAGCCAGCGCACGAACATGTCGCCCCGCAGGTCGGGGAGGGCGACGTGGCGGGGCATGGGGGCGCCGCTGTAGGTGCCGGTGCGCCGCAGCAGCGAGGACCAGAAGCGCACCATGCGCTCGAGGTGCTCGTCCCAATCGTCGATGTGGGCGTCGAAGATCGGCCCCAGGACCTCGTCCCGGCGAACCCTGCGGTAGAAATGGTGGACGAGCGTGGTGATCTCGTCCTCGGTACAGATGTCGTCGGGAGGCATGGGGGAATGTCGGCCGCTGCGTTCTTAAAGGTTCATATTATAGTAATCTTAATGCGCCGTGCAAAGCGGGGGGCGGGGCATTGGGCCGGATGTGCCTATCCGACCTCGACGGCGTCGGGCCGGGCGGGCGCGTCCCGGAGGGGATGGCCGTCGGCGCCGTCCAGCGCGATTCCGCTCAGGAAGGATGCCTTGAGCCAGCATTCCTGGAATTCCAGGCCGGCGTCGCTGTCGTGCACGATGCCCGAGCCGATGCCCATGCGGCCCTCGCGCGCGCCGTCCGGGTCCGGCGGGTCCAGCTCCAGGGTCCGGATCGGGATGGACAGGCAGAATTCGCCGATGCGGCGCCGCCCGTCCGCGGGCGGCTCGAACCAGCCGATGGCGCCGGTGTAGAGGCCGCGCGGGGACCGTTCGAGCTCGCGGATGATCTCCATGGTGCGCCGCTTGGGGGCGCCGGTGATCGATCCGCAGGGGTACAGGGCCTCGAACAGCTCGCCGTGCCCCGTCCCGGGCCGCAGCGTGCCGCGGATCGTCGAGGTCATCTGCAGCACCGAGCCGAACGCCTCGACATCGAACAGGCTGGGCACCGCGACCGATCCCGTCACGGCGATCCGGCCGATGTCGTTGCGCAGCAGGTCGACGATCATCACGTTCTCGGCGCGGTTCTTGGCATCGCCGCCGAGCGCCCGCGCGCGGGCGACGCGCTCCGGCCCTTCGGGGCCGGCGGCGGCCGTGCCCTTCATGGGGCGCGCGATCAGTTCCCCCTCCCGGTGCCGCATGAACAGCTCGGGCGAGAGCGAAAGCACGGCCCCGCCGCCGGGCAGCCCCACGAGGGCGCCGTAGGGGACGGGCTGGCGCGCCCGCAGGCGGGCGTACAGCGCGTGCGGGCCGCCGTGGGCCCGGAAGCCCAGGCGGAAGGTGTAGTTGACCTGGTAGGTGTCGCCCTGGGCGATATAGGCCCGGATGCGGGCCACGTCGGCGCGGTAGCGCGCCCCGTCCACGTCGGCGCGCAGGCCCGAGATCCCGGCGGGACCGGTCGCCGCCCGCGCCGCCAGCCACGCGCGCACCTGTTCCTCCGAGAGGCGTTCGAGCCGCTCGAACAGGAGGATGCGCGCCAGCGGCGGGACGCAGCCCGCCGGCGGCATGCCGTGCGGCGCGGCCTCGAGCTCGCCGGAGGGCGGCATGCCGTGCAGCGCGGCCCCCAGCTCGTAGGAAAACAGGCCGACCGCATGCAGGCCGGCGCGCAAGGCCCGGTCCATGGCATCGAACGATTCCCCGAGCTGGCCGGCCCGCTCGCAGGCCAGCGTCCCGGCGTATCCCGTATAGAGGCGGGACACCGGCCGCTGCGCGGTGGCGGTGCAATCGTCCAGCAGGGCGAAGCATGCCTGGCCGGACTCGCCGGGCCCGGGATGCCGGTCCTCCGCGGGCGAGGCTCGATGCCCCGCGGGGGGGACCCGAAGCTCCGCGGGGGAGGCTCGATGTGCTGTCGGGGTGCTCATGCTGGGTTCCACTGGTCCTGTGCTGGCGTCGCGAAGGGCGCCGCGTCCTCGCCGTCGCCCGGCGCACTGATCCCCGCTGCCCGGCGTGCAGATCGCCGCCGACCAGCGCCCGGATCGCCGCCACCCGTCGCCCGGATGATTGTAGCCCCTGCAGGATACAGGCCGGTGGGGGCATAATGACCACGCACGAAAGCGCGGGCCGGCCCGAGGGGGCGGGCCCGGGTGTTCATCGGCCGCCGGAGGAGCCGGCGGCGGCACGTAACCTGGGATGGCCTTTCAATGGATACACAGCAGTTTGGCGTGGAGGACTGGCGCCGCTTCCTGAGCAGTATCGGCGAGGATCCGCAGCGCAGCGGCCTGCTCGAGACGCCCGAGCGCCTGATCGGCGCGTGGCGATACTGGACCTCGGGTTATTCCCAGGACCCGGCCGAGGTGCTCAAGGTCTTCGAGGACGGGGCCGAGCAGTACAGCGAGCTGATCGTGGTGCGCGGCATTCCGGTCTACAGCCATTGCGAGCATCATCTGACGCCGTTCTTCGGCACCGCCACGATCGGCTACATCCCCAACGGCCGGATCGTCGGGCTGTCCAAGCTGACGCGGCTGGTCGAGTGCTTCGCCCGGCGCCTGCAGGTCCAGGAGCGCCTCACGATCCAGGTGGCCAACGCTTTGATGACCCACATGAAGCCCCTGTCGGTCGGCGTGGTCGTCCGCTGCCGCCATCTCTGCATGGAGAGCCGCGGCATCCGCACGCCGGGCGAGGAGACCGTGACGTCCGCGATGCTGGGCGGCATGCGGACCAATCTCGCCTCGCGCACCGAGTTCCTGGCGCTCGCCCGCGACCCGGGCTGAGGGTTGCCGCCGGGGGCGGCCGGCGGAGGCGCCGCTGGCGGGGAAGGACCGAGGATGTGTCGGGGGTGCCCGGGGTGCCGCCGGCGTCCACCGATGGCATTGTGGCCGCCAGGGGGCGCGCGACGAGGCCCCGGCCGTCGACCGATGGCCGGGGCTTCGAGTATGATGCTTGCTTCCCGAATCCCGTCTAAAATCGCCGCACCGTGAACGGCCGGGAGGGCCATGCCGACGCTCACATCCATCTCTTGCGTGATCCCCTGCCTCAACGAGCAAGCCAATCTGGGCGTCCTGCTGCCCGAGCTGCTGAACGTCCTGAGGCAGCAGGGCTGTGCGTTCGAGATCATCGTCGTCGACGACGGCAGCACGGACGGCACGCCGGAGGCGATGCGCCACTGGACGGAGCTCCATGGCGAGATCTTGTATCTACGCCTGTCGCGCAATTTCGGCAAGGAGGCGGCCATGACCGCGGGGCTGGAGGCGGCGCGCGGCCAGGTGGTGGTGTGCCTGGACGCCGACATGCAGCATCCGCCCGCTCTGATCCCGGCCATGCTCGAGCGCTGGCGCGAGGGGGTGCAGATGGTCTATGCGGTGCGCGCCTCGCGTGACGACGAGACCCGCTTCAAGCGCATCGGCACGCGCCTGTTCTATGCGCTGATGCGCACCCCCAACGGCCTGGGAGTGCCCGAGAACGCGGGCGACTTCCGGCTGATGGACCGGGTCGTGGTCGATGCCCTGCTGCGGCTGCCCGAGCGCGACCGCTTCATGAAGGGGCTGTTCGCCTGGGTCGGCTTCCAGTCCGAGCCCATGGCCTACAGCCCTCCCGTGCGCCTGCACGGGGTGTCGCGGTTCAAGCCGCTGAAGCTCCTGCGCTTCGCGGTGGACGGGCTGGCGGCCTTCACCACCTGGCCGCTGCGCCTGCTGAGCCTGGTGGGGGTCGTGCTGTCGCTGCTGTCCTTCGGCTACGGGCTGCTGATCATCGTCGGCTACTGGCTGTACGGCAATCCGGTGCAGGGCTGGGCCACGCTGATCACCGTGATCCTGTTCTTCGCGGGGGTGAACCTGATCTCCCTGGGCGTGGTGGGCGAGTACATCGCGCGCATCTTCACCGAGGTCAAGGGACGGCCGGTCTACCTGCTGCGCGAGCGCGCGGGGGCGGGCCTGCCGCCGGCGTCCGAGGTCCGGCCGGCGGCCGGCGGCCGGCAGGAGGGCGCATGAGGACGCCGGCCATCGCCGGGGCGCTGCGCGTCCGCTGTTCGCGCCTGGTCGACGGCGCCCACCGGCTGCTGCTCAAGGGGCGCGCCGCGGATTCCTGGCCATGGGTGGCGGGGCTGGTCTTCCTCTGGCTGGCGGCCACCACCTGGGTGTATCCGCTGCTGCTGCCCGACGAGGGGCGCTACGTGGGCGTCGCCTGGCACATGCTCGAGTCGGGCGAGTTCCTGACGCCCATGCTCGACGGCATGCCGTTCTTTCACAAGCCGCCGCTGTTCTACTGGCTGACGGCCTCATCGCTCGCGCTGTTCGGCGCCAACGCCTGGGCGGCGCGGCTGTGCTCGGTGCTGGCGGCGACCGTGCTGGTCACGCTGTTCCATCGCTTCCTGTGCGTGCGCGCCAATGCGCGGGTCGCGGGCTACGCCACGCTGATCCTGGCGGTGCAGCCCTTCCTGTTCGGCGCCTCGCATTACGCCAACCTCGACATGCTGGTGGGCGCCATCATCGGCGCGACCGTCATGGCCGGCGCCACGGCGGTCTTTTGCCACGAGCAGGCGCGGCCGGACCGCGCGGCCTTGCTGTGGATGTACGGGGCCGCGGCATTGGGTTTCCTCGCCAAGGGGCTGATCGGCGTGGTCCTGCCCGGCGGGGTGCTGTTCTTCTGGCTGCTCGGCCGGCGGCGCTTCGCCGCCATGGGGCGCCTGCTGTGGTGGCCCGGGATCCTGCTGTTCCTGGTCCTGTCGCTGCCCTGGATGGCGGTGATGCAGGCGCGCCACCCGGGCTTCTTCGACTATTACATCGTCCACCAGCATTTCCAGCGCTTCCTCGAGTCCGGATTCAACAATCCGCACCCGTTCTGGTTCTATGTGCCGGTGCTGCTCGGCCTGACGCTGCCCTGGTCGGTCCATCTCTGGCGCTGGTGCCGGCGCGACGGGCCCGTTGATCGAGCCTTCGTGCCGCCGGCCGAGCGCTTCGAGCAGATCGACCGCCCCGTGCTGCGCGGCCTGATGCTGTCCTGGATGCTGGTGATCCTGGTGTTCTTTTCGATCCCCTCGTCCAAGCTCGTGGGCTACGTCATCGCCGCCCTGCCGCCGCTCGCCTGGTTCATCGCCGAGGTCTTCGAGGCGCGCGCCGCGGCCGGCCAGACACGGGCCGAGCGCGGGCTGGCGGCCTCGGCCCTGGTCGCCGTCCTCATCTGCGCGATCGCGGTGCTCGCCATGGTGGTGGCGCCGCAACCCACCAACAAGCCGCTCGCGCGCGTGATCGCCGAGCAGGCCGGCCCCGGCGACCGCTTGGCCATGCTGGACCTGTACGCCTACGACGTGCCTTTCTACGCCCGCCGGGCCCAGCCCTCCATCGTGGTGACGAATTGGGACGATCCCGACGTCCCGCGTTCCGACAACTGGCGCCGCGAGCTCTACGACGCCGGCCTGTTCGCGCCCGAGGCGGCCCGCGAGGTGCTGTGGCGGCCCGCGCAGTGGCATGCGGCGCTGTGCGCGCCGGACCGCCCGGTGTACTGGGTCATGGCCTACCTGAAAGAGGCGCCCGGCCATCCGGCCCTGGAGGGCCTCGCGCCCGTGGCCTCGACGCGGCGCATGGGCCTGTGGCGCCTCGCGCCCGGGGCCGCCCTCAGCGTGTGCGCCGGAACGCCCACCAGCGCCCCAGAATGAAGGTCAGGCCGGCGATGCCGACGAGGATCAGCGCGAGCAGGATGTCGTAGCGGATCGAGGTCGCGCGCAGCAGCGCCGCATAGGCCGCCTCGTTGACGGCGAAGCCCAGCGCCGACACGGCAAAGAACCTCCGGGCGGCCCGCGCGAGCGGCGCGTGCTGGTGGCGGAAGGTCAGGCGGTAGTGGCCGGCGAAAGACACGCAGAACGCCACCAGCCAGCCCACGACGTTGGCCACCAGCGGCGCCAGGCCGCCGGCGGCCACGCAGGCGACGGCGACGGCCCAGTGCGTCGCCGCCGCGGCGCAGCCTACAATGACGAACCATCCGATTTGGACAGCGAGCTTCAGCATGGATTCCGAGTTCAGCGCGGCGGGGGCCGGGTACCGGCGCATTGTATTGTGCGCCGATGATTTCGGCATGAACGCCTCCGTGGACGCCGGCATCCTCGCGCTGGCCGAGCGGGGCCGCCTCTCGGGCGCGAGCTGCCTGGTCGACGGCCCGACGTTCGAGGCGGGCGCGCGCCGCCTGGCCGGCAGCGGCCTGGCGCTGGGCCTGCATCTCAATTTCACCGAGGATTTCGGCCAGCCCGGGCCCTGCCTGCCGCTGTCCGCCTTCATCGCATCGGCCTACCTGCGGCGCCTGCCGGCGCGGGCGCTGCGCGCCGCCGTCGAGCGCCAGATGCGCCGGTTCGAGGACGCCGTGGGCAGGGCGCCCGACTATGTCGACGGGCACCAGCACGTGCACCAGTTGCCGGGGGTGCGCGAGGCGCTGCTCGAGGTGGTGGGCCGGTATCCCGCGCCCCGGCCCTGGCTGCGCGACACCGGACGTCCGCGGACGGCGGGACTGCCCGCGCGCCTGCGCGCCAAGGCCTGGGTGATCGCCGCCCTGGGGGCCTCGTCCCTGCGGCGCCAGGCGCGCGCACGGGGCCTGCGCATGAGCGGCGGCTTTCTGGGGGTGTATGATTTCCAGGGTGGCGTCGCGGCCTATGTCGGCTGGATGCGGCGCTGGCTCGCAGTCTGCCGCGACGGCGACGTGCTGATGTGCCATCCGGCCCTGGGCCCGGATCCGCGCGATGCCCTGTCGGCCCAGCGCCAGGCCGAGTTCGAGGTGCTGGGAGGCGACGCCATGGCGGACCTGCTGGCGCGCCACCATGTTTCCATCACCATGGGCGCCGAGAGCGCCCCGGAGCCTGCGATGACGCTTTCCTATCATGCACTGGCCGACGATTTCGCCGTCGCGCCGCAACTGGGTCCCGACGACATGCGGCCGCTGGCCGACGCCGGATTCCGATCCGTGATCATCAATCGCCCCGACGGCGAGGGCGGGGCCGGGCAGCCGCGCTCGGAGGACGTCATGCGCGCCGCGCGCGAGGCCGGCCTCGAGGCGCGCTACCAGCCCGTGGTCAGCGGCGCCATCACCTCGGCGGACGTGGCCGAGTTCTCGCACCTGCTGCATGAGCTCCCCGGCCCGGTGCTGGCCTTCTGCCGTTCGGGGGCGCGCTGCACCAATTTGTATCAGGCGGCGCGCGAGCTCGAGCACCACGGAACTGAGCAAGGTCAATCCAAGGGCTGATACCAACTGTTTTTTCGCGTTGCTTGCGGTTATGCTGGATTGGTGTGATTAACCCTATGGACGGTCCCAAATGTTCAAAAAGATTCTGATCCCCACCGACGGTTCAAAGCTCTCCGCCCAGGCTGCGAACAAGGGGGTATGCTTCGCCCGCTCGATCGGCGCCGAAATCGTCGCGCTGCACGTGACCCAGCCGTTTGCCGCCACGGTGGGCTTCGACGGCATGGCCGCGGCCTACGCCATCACCGACGAGGACTACGACCGCACCGCCGCCGAGCAGGCCCAGAAATACCTCAAGGCGGTGCTCGACCGCGCCGAGACCGCCGGCGTCAAGGCGACGGCCAAGGCCGTGTCCAATTTCAACGTGGCCGACGGCATCGTCCAGGCCGCCGAGGAGGAAGGCTGCGACCTGATCTTCATCGGCAGCCACGGGCGCAGCGGCCTGTCGAGGCTCCTGCTGGGCAGCGTCACGGTCAAGGTCCTGGGCCTTGCCAAGGTGGCCACGCTGGTCTACCGGGTCAAGGAAAACGACTGAGGCGGGGCGCTGCGGCGCCCCGGATTTCCATGAGCCGTGTGATTTTTCATGATTCCAACGGGGCGCCGCGGGCGTCCACGCCCGAGGACGGGATCCTCGACACCCGTGGCCGGCCGATGCGCGACCTGCGCATCTCGGTGACCGACCGCTGCAATTTCCGCTGCACCTACTGCATGCCGCGCGAGGTCTTCGGGGCCAACCACGTCTTCCTGCCGCACAGCGCCCTGCTCACCTTCGAGGAAATATCGCGCGTGGCGCAGATCGCCGCCGGCCTGGGGGTGCGCAAGATCCGCCTGACGGGGGGCGAGCCCCTGGTGCGCAAGCAGATCGAGATCCTCGTCGGCTTGCTGTCCGAGTTGCGCACGCCCGAGGGCGAGCCCCTCGAGGTCACCCTGACCACCAACGGCGCCCTGCTTGCGCGCAAGGCGCAGGCCCTGGCCGACGCGGGCCTGCGGCGGGTGACCGTCAGCCTCGACGCCCTCGACGACGTGCTGTTCCAGCGCATGAGCGACGGCGGCGTGCCGGTGGCCACGATCCTCGCGGGCATCGAGGCCGCCGCGCGCGCCGGCCTGGCGCCGATCAAGGTCAACATGGTGGTGCGCAGGGGCATGAACGACGCCCAGATCCTGCCGATGGTCCGCCATTTCCGCGGCAGCGGCCACATCCTGCGCTTCATCGAGTACATGGACGTCGGCAATACCAATGGCTGGCGGATGGAGGAGGTGGTGACCGGCGCCGAGATCGTCGAGATCATCGGCGCCGAGTTCCCGCTCGAGCCGGTCGGGGCCGGATACCGGGGCGAGGTCGCCTCCCGCTGGAGGTACCGGGACGGTGCGGGCGAGATCGGCCTGATCACCAGCGTCTCGCAGCCCTTCTGTGGGGACTGTACCCGGATGCGGCTGTCGCCCGAGGGGCGGCTGTTCACCTGTCTGTTCGCCGAGCAGGGCCACGACCTGCGTGGGCTGCTGCGCGCGGGCGCCAGCGACGCGGCGCTGGCCGCGCGCATGGGTGGCGTCTGGCGCGCCCGCGGCGACCGCTATTCCGAGCTCCGCGGCGAGGCGCACCGCGAGCACAAGATCGAAATGAGCTACATCGGTGGCTGAGAACGGCCGTCCCGGGGCCCCGAGCGGCGGGCGTCCCGTGGCTGCGGCCGAGGGCGCTTCCGCGGCCGCGAATGCGGGGTCTGCCATGGCCGGAGGTACCGAGATTCCCGAGGCCGGCGGCGCGGGGCTGTCCGAGGCTGCGGCCGTCCGGTGTCCCGCGTTCACGGGCGTGGTGCTGGCGGGCGGGCTGTCCTCGCGCCTGGGCACCGGCAAGGGCGTGCCCGGCCCCGACAAGGGCCTCGCGCCGTTTCGCGGCGAGCCCCTGGTGTCGCGCGCCTGCCGCTACCTGCGCGAGCAGGGGGCGGGCTCGATCCTGATCAGCGCCAATCGCCACGCCGACGAGTACGGCCGGTATGGGCGCGTCCTCGCCGATCCGCCGCAATTCGGGGCCTTCCAGGGCCCCTTGCCGGGGATCGCGGCGGCCCTCGAGGCGGCGCCGGACGAATGGCTGCTGGTCGTGCCCGTCGACGTCCTGGATCTGCCGGCCGACATGGCCGCCCGGCTCATGGCGGCGGCCGACGCCGGGCATCCCGCTTATGCGCGCACGCCCGAGGGGCCCCATCCCCTGTGCCTGCTGGCGCCTCGCGGCCTGCGTGATGGCCTGCTGGCCTGGCTGGCGGACGGCGGGCGCAAGGCGCAGGACTGGCTCGCGCACGTGGGGGCCCGCCCCGTGGATTTCGGCGGCGCGGGTTTCGTCAACCTCAACACCCCCGAGGATTGGTGCCGCGCGGGCGTCTGCCCGCCCCAATGAAGGAAAGGGCCTTCAGGTTGTCGCAGCGGGGGCCGATGAAGCGCCCCCTCCAGGTTTTCGCATCCAGGGCCTCGATGTCCGGGCCGGGAATCAGCAGTTCGGTGTAGATCACCAGATCGACGTGCGGGGGCGCCCGCTCGCTGCAACCCCGGAGCTGATCCACCGACCACTCATGCCAGCGGCTGGCGGGATCCATGCAGTCGATCCAGATGTTGGTGCCGGCCGGGAAGCCCGCCGAGCCGTCGTACTGCGGCTGCCGGTGGCGTCGCGCAGGCGCTTGGGGATGGTGACTTGCCCTTTTTCGGTCACTTGCTCGGGCCCCGGCGGGCCGCGGGTCGCCGCGGCCGGCCTCACGCCAGCCAGTCGGGCAGGGGATACCAGCTCAGCACCGCGCCGTCGCCGGTCCGGGTGTCGGCGGGGACGCGCGCGAGGCCGTGGGCCCAGGCCAGGCTGCACATCGCCCCCGAACTCTGCTGCTCGTGGGGCGTCAGCACCGGCAGCCCGTCGGGGCGGTGTTCGACGCGCACCCGCAGGAAATCGTCGCGTCCGCCGCCCCCCCAGGTCCGGTCCGTGCGCAGGACGCCGCGCCAGACGGGCGGCAGGACCTCGCGGCGGCCTTGCAGGCCGCGGATCAGGGGCGAGGCCAGCAGCGCGAACACCACGAAGGCGGAGACCGGGTTGCCCGGGAGGCAGACGAGGGGCCGGTCGGCGAGGGTCGCCAGGGCGACGGGCTTGCCGGGCTTCATCCGCACGCGCCAGAGATCCAGGGTGCCGCCCAGCGCCTCGATGGCGGGCTTGACCAGGTCCTTGTCGCCCACGGAGGCGCCGCCCACGCTCAGGACCAGGTCGCAGGCGCGCGACAGCTCGTCCAGCGCCGATTCGATGGCATCGGCCTGATCGGGCGCGTGCAGGACCCTCGCCGGATCCGCGCCCATGCCCTTGCAGAGCGCCGCCAGCATGGGGCCGTTGGAATTGTGCACGGCAGCGGGCCCCAGCGGCCGGCCCGGCGCCACCAGCTCGTCGCCGTTGGTCAGGATGCCGACGCGCAGGCGGGGATAGGCGAGGGCGGCGGCGCGCCCCTGGGCCGCCAGCACGGCGACCTGGCCGGGCCCGATCCGCGTGCCGCGGCTCAGGACCACCTCGCCGCGGCGCATGTCCTCGCCGCGCCGGCGCACGTGGTCGCCCGGCCGCGGCGCGCGCAGGATGCGCACGCCCGCATCCGTGGCCTCGGTGTCCTCTTGCATGACCACGGTGTCCGCGCCCTCGGGAATCAGGCTGCCGGTGAACAGGCGGATCGCCTGGCCGGGGCGCAGGGGCTCGGGGGCGTGGCCGGCGTATTGGTGCGCCTGGATGGGCAGGATCGCGCCGGGCGCGAAGTCGGCGCAGCGCAGCGCATAGCCGTCCATCGCGCTGTTGTCGGCCCGGGGCAGGTCGACGGTGGCGACGACATCCTCGGCGAGGATGCGCCCGTCGAGGGCCTCGAGGGGCAGGGTCTCGGTGGCCTCGGGCGCGCGGGCGCGCCCCGCCAGCGTGGCTTGGGCGGAATCGAAGTCCAGCATCGTCAGGATCCGGTGGCGTCGCGGTATGCAGTGGCGAAATTGCAGGGCCGGTGGCGGCTGTCGAGCTGCTCGCGCAGGATGCTCTCCCAGGCGAGCCGGCAGGCGCGGGTGGCGCCGGGCAGGCAGAAGATCAGCGTGCCGTTGGCCAGGCCCCCCAGGGCCTCGGATTGCAGCGCCGAGGAGCCGATCTCTTGCCACGACAGGTGGCGAAAGAGCTCGCCGAAGCCGGGGACCGCCTGGTCCAGCAGGGGGGTGACCGCCGCCACGGTGGACTTGCGGTGCGAGAACCCCGTGCCGCCGTTGGTGAGGATCACCTGGATGGCGGGGTCGGCGATCCAGTCGCTCAGGACCTTGCGGACCTGGTAGATGTCGTCGCGGCAGATCGCGCGGGTCTGCAGCGGGTGGCCGGCCGTCCGCAGGCTGTCGCACAGGTAGTCGCCCGTGGTGTCGTCCTCGGGCGTGCGGCGGTCGGAGATCGTGAGCACGGCGCTGCCCAGCGTGACGGGCGGCAGGGTGGGGTCGGCTTTCATGGCTTGGTTTCCTCGTGTCCTGGTTTTCTGGTGTCCCATTGGGCGGTCTTGGCGGCGTCGGCCTCGTGCTGCCGGACCCAGAAGGCGCGGCCCGAGTCCAGGGTCTCGCGTTTCCAGAACGGCGCCCGGGTCTTGAGCGCGTCGATGATGTATTCGCACGCCCGGAAGGCGTCGCCGCGATGGGCGCTGGCCACCCCCACGAAGACGATGCGGTCGCCCAGCGCCAGCTCGCCCACGCGGTGCACCACCATGGCGTCGAGGATGCGCCAGCGTTGCGCCGCGGTATCGCACAAGGCCTGGATCTCGCGTTCGCACATGCCGGGATAGTGGTCGAGGAACAGGCTGCGCGTGGTCTCGCCGGGCGCGTAGTCGCGCACCGTGCCGATGAAGCTGACCGTCGCGCCGGCCTGGCCCGAGGCGCGGGCCTGCAGCGCCGCGTAGAGCTCGGCGGGATCGAAATCGGCGGTCTGGACCACGACCATGGCTCAGCCTCCGGTGACGGGCTCGAACACCGCGACCTCGTCGCCCGGGCGTATCGTGGCCTCATGGTCGACGTGCTGCTGGTTGACGGCGAGCTTGAGCCGCTCGGCCGGCGCCAGCGCCGGACAGCGCGCCACCAGGCCGGCCAGCCATTGCGAGGCGGGCACGGGCCCGTCCAGCGCCTGCGTTTCCCGCCGCGTGCCCATGTGCTCGGCCACCTGGGCGAAATACAGAACCTCAATCGTTGCGCCACTCACCGCTTTTTCCTCCGGATTTGTAGACCAGCCGGACCTGCTCGATGACGATGCCCTTGTCGGCGGCCTTGCACATGTCGTAGATCGTCAGCGCCGCCACGCTGCACGCGGTCATGGCCTCCATCTCGACGCCGGTCTGGTGGCGGGTGCGGCAGTGGGCGCGGATGCCGATGCGGCTGGCCGCGTCGTCCAGGGCGAAGTCCACGCCGACGAAGGCCAGCGGCAGGCTGTGGCACAGGGGGATCAGCTCGGCGCAGCGCTTGGCCGCCAGGATGGCGGCGACGCGCGCGGTGTTGAGGACCTCGCCCTTGGCGTTGGCCTGCGCCTGGAGCAGGCGGTAGGCCTGCGGGCTCATGCGCACGGAGCCCTCGGCGATCGCCTCGCGGTCGGTCTCGGCCTTGTCGCCCACGTCGACCATGCGGATCTGCCCGCTGTCGTCCACGTGGCTGAGGCTTGGGATGGTTTCGGCCATGATTCCTGTCGAATGGGTGGGGTCGCCGTGTCCGCCGCGGGGCGTCGCCGGCTCGGCCCGGACTTCAATCATATACGCAAAGCGCCACCCCGGTGGACCGGGCCGCCGCCTGCTATGATGATCCTTGATCGATCTTAAAGCCAAACCTTAGAGTATTCACGGGCCGCCCTTTCCGCGGCCCGGGCCGTTCATGGCGGATGCATGGTCAAGACTATCGGCGCGTTTTTTTCCCTGTACCTGGCGACATTGATCCTGTTGATGGGCTCGGGGCTGTTCAACACGTACATGGGCCTGCGCCTGACCGCCCTGTCGATCTCGGAGGTCTGGGTCGGCGCGATCATCGCCGGCTACTACATCGGCCTGGTGTTCGGCGCCCGCGTCGGGCACCGGCTCATCATCCAGGTCGGCCACATCCGCGCCTATGCCGCGAGCGCGGCGCTGGTCACCATCACGGTCCTGATCCAGATCCTGCTCGACAACCTGTGGATCTGGCTGGGCCTGCGCTTCGTCGCCGGGACGGCGATGGTGACATTGTTCATCGCGATCGAGAGCTGGCTCAACGAGCAGACCGAGAACACCTCGCGCGGCACGGTGTTCGCCTTCTACATGCTGTTCTCGTGCATGGGCACGGTGTTCGGCCAGCTCGTCCTGGGGCTGTTCCGCAACCTCAACTACGAGCCGCTGGTGTTCGTGGCGATCTGCTGCGTCCTGAGCCTGATGCCGGTGGCCCTGACGCATCGCCTGCATCCCGCGCTGCAGGTGCCCGCGCCGCTCGCGGTGCGCTACTACGTGGCGCGCGTCCCCCTGTCGCTGACCGTGCTGTTCATCGCCGGCATGCTGAGCGGCGCCTTCTACGGCCTCGCGCCCGTCTATGGCCTGCTGCACGGCCTGAGCAACAAGCAGGTGGGGGTGTTCGTGGCGACCTCGGTGGCCGCGGGCCTGGCGTTCCAGTGGCCCCTGGGCTGGCTGGCGGACCGCATGAGCCGGATCCGGCTGATCCGCTACGGCGCCGTGATCCTGATGCTGCTGGGCGTGCCCCTGTGGGGCTGGCTGCAGATGCCCTACGGCGCCTTGCTGGGATTCTCGGCCGTGCTCGGCATCCTCCAGTTCACCCTCTACCCCATGGGGGCGGCGTTCGCGAATGACAATGTCGATCCCGAGCGGCGCGTGGGCCTGAGCGCCTTGCTGTACATGGTGTACGGCCTGGGCGCCTGTCTGGGGCCGCTGGTGGCCGGCGCGCTGATGCGCGCCTGGGGGGCCGACGTCTACTTCGTCTACGTCTCGGTCTGCGCCCTGGTCCTGGTGGTCTTCATCCGCGAGCAGAAGGTCAAGGGCACGCACCTGAGCGAGGACGCGCCCACGCAGTTCGTGCCCATGGCCGACACCCTGCAGAATTCCCACGTCATGGCCGTGCTCGATCCGCGGGTCGACATCCAGAAGGACATATCGCACGACCCCGTGATCGACGAGCCGCCGCCCTCAGCGGGGAATCAGCAGGACGATGGCGCCGAGCGCGAGGACGATCCCCAGCACGTTCAGGCGTCCTAGGCGCTCGCGGAACAGGCCGGCGCCCACCAGCGTCCCCACCGAGATCACCCCGATGTTCATGGCGGCGAAGACCAGCGTGGGGTTCCGCGGGAAGGTCTGGTGCGCGCGGATGTAGAAATAGATGTTGCCGAAATTCAGCAGGCCCAGCAGCACGCCGGAGGCGAGGCTGCGCGCGCTCCATTGCGTGCCCTTGCGCAGGACCAGCCAGGCGAGCATCAGGATCCCCGCCATCACGAAGGAGAGCAGCAGGCTGCTCGAGAAGGCCGCGCCGCTCTTGGCGAGCTGCTTGAACAGGATGTCGATCGTGCCGTAGCCCAGCCAGACGCCCAGCAGCGTGGCCAGCACGACGGGGCCGGCGGCCGTGTGGCCGCTCGTGCGCGCATCGGGCCGGGTCAGCAGGCAGGCCAGGGCGGCGAAGGCCATCGCGATCCCGGCGAGCTTCATGCCCGACAGCGCCTCGCCGAACACCAGGAAGGCCGCCAGCAGGGGAATGGCGAGCGACAGGCGCTGCGCCGCGTCGCTCAGCACGATCCCGGCATGGCGCACGGCGGCGGCCATCACCAGGAAGATCGACGGCAGCAGGACGCCCAGCAGCGACAGGATCCACCAGGCCGCGGCCGGCTGGTCCAGCAGCCTGGCCGTGTCCGGGCGCAGGAGGCCGAGGCACAGGGCGGCCGCCGTCAGGTAGTTGACGAAGATCGCCTGCTCGACGCGGATGGCCCCGTTGCGCGCCAGTTTCAGGAATATCGAGACGGCGACGCTGCAGGTGATGCTGAGGATGAGGGTGTGCATGGTGATCTCAGGGGAGGGTCTCGGGCATCGGGCGCAGACCCAGGCGCTCGAACAGGCGCGCGTCGGCGTCGGGCCCCGGGTTGGGGGTGGTCAGCAGCCGCTCGCCGCGGAAGATCGAATTGGCGCCGGCCATGAAGCACAGCGCCTGGGTGCTGTCGTCCATGGACTCGCGCCCCGCGGACAGGCGCACCACGGCCTCGGGCATGGCGATGCGCGCCACGGCGATCGTGCGCACGAACTCGATCGGATCGAGCTCCGGCGCGTCGGCCAGCGGCGTGCCGGGAACCCTGACCAACTGATTGATGGGCACCGACTCGGGGTAGGGGTCCAGGCTCGCCAGTTCGGCGATCAGCGTGGCGCGGATCCGGCGCGATTCCCCCATGCCCACGATGCCGCCGCAGCAGACCTTCAGGCCGGCGGCGCGCACGCGCTCCAGGGTGTCCAGCCGGTCCTGGTAGCGGCGGGTGGTGATGATCTCGCCGTAGTGTTCGCGCGCGGTGTCCAGGTTGTGGTTGTAGTAGTCCAGGCCCGCCGCCCTGAGACGCTCGGGCTGGCCGGGCTTGAGCATGCCCAGCGTCACGCAGGTCTCCAGCCCCATCGCCTTGACCGCGCGCACCATCTCGATCACGTCGTCGAGCTGCCGCTCGGTCGGCGAGCGCCAGGCCGCGCCCATGCAGAATCGCTGGGCGCCCGCGTCGCGCGCCGCCCGCGCCGCCCCGAGGACCTCCTCCCGCGCCATCGGGGGCTCGGCCTCCACGGCCGTCGCGTGGCGCGAGGACTGCGGACAGTAGGCGCAGTCCTCCGGGCATGCGCCGGTCTTGATGGACAGCAGGGTGGACTGCTGGACGGCGTTGGCCGGATGGTGCCGCCGGTGCACGGTCTGCGCGCGCAGCAGCAGGTCGTTCAGCGGCTGGGCATACAGGTCCAGGATGGCATCGGGGGACCAGGCGGGCGCGGGCCCCCGGCGGCGTTCGATACTGAGCATGGGTGGGTCCATGGCGGGCTGGAAACGGCGCAATGGTAGGAGGGCCCAAGGGGCTTTGCAAGCCAGACCGGTCGTTCAAATGCGCCCAAGTTCGCGCAAGATGCGGCAAAATGCCGTTTTCTTGTGGGTTTCAGGGGTTTGGGTGCGCGATGTTCCGCGAACCGGCGGACGGTGCCGAATTGTAATTTTTTGTTTCTCGAGGGCGGTCGGGGCCTCCCTGGAATGCTTGATGGGCATCAAGGGTTTTGGGGCCGATACGCGGCGGGCGGGAAACGGCTTGATGCCGGTCAAGGGTTTCTCGCGTTCAACCCTGCAAAATGTGTGGGTTTCCGATAAACCACTTATATATTAAGGAAATCCATGAAAGCCTCCCCCCGTCACTCGCTGTGCATCGCCGCGCTCGCCCTGGGCGCCCTTCCCCTGGCTTCCGTCCACGCCCATGAAGCGGGCGACTGGTTGTTCAAGGCGGGCGTCACCCACATCCAGCCCAAGTCCGACAACGGCACCGTGGCCAACGGCACGGTCAAGCTCGACGTCGGCAGCAGCACCCGCCCGAGCTTCAGCATCACCTACATGGCCACCCGCAACATCGGCGTCGAGCTCCTCGGGGCGCTGCCGTTCAAGCACGACATCGACGCCAAGGGCGTGGGCCGCATCGGCTCGACCAAGCACCTGCCGCCCACGCTCAGCCTGCAATGGCATTTCCTGCCCGACGCCACCGTCCAGCCGTACGTGGGCGTGGGCCTGAACTACACGACGTTCTTCAGCACCGAGAGCGTGCTGGGCGACCTGGACCTCGAGGATTCGTGGGGCGTGGCCGCCCAGGCGGGCGTGGACTTCAAGCTCTCCGAGCGCTGGTTCCTCAACGCCGACGTGCGCTACATCGACATTTCCTCCGACGTGCGGCTGAACGGGACCAAGATCGGCACGACCAAGATCGATCCCTGGGTGGCCACCATCGGCGTGGGCTATCGGTTCTGAACTCGTCCGATGTCGGGATCACGCAGACCAGTTCAGACTCATCTGATATTGGACGGGGCTCTTGCTTGCGTGCCGATTCTTTTTCATGCATAATCTCGCTTCTTCGTTAACGAAGACCTTGTTTGGGGGTATAGCTCAGCTGGGAGAGCGCTTGCATGGCATGCAAGAGGTCAG
>JBIQHJ010000103.1:0-2756 GCA_044508625.1 Alcaligenaceae bacterium | reverse complement strand
AGACCCTGGAACAGGAGCATGCCGTGACATATATCACCACACCCGAGCGCGTCGGTCTGCGGCGTGGACGTCTTGAAGGACGCCTCGAAGGGCAAGTCGACCTGCTATTGCGGCAACTGGCCCGCCGGTTTGGCGAGGTGCCCGAGGTCGTGACGGAACGTGTGCGTTCGGCGACCGCCGAGCAGTTGGAGACCTGGTCGTTGAACTTCGTGGATGCCGTCACCCTGGACGAGGTGTTTGCCGACTGATCCACTGGCAGCCTCACCCTGCCCGCCTCGCATCCGGGCCGCGACGGCTACCCCCGTTGCAGCATATGCCCGGCATCGCCCGCTTTTCGAGGCTTTTTCCCCGCTTTCCGGCGGGCGCCCAGCCAGTATGCTGGACGCTGGTTCGATTTTCGCAATCCCCGACGATCACCCTCTGGCGCCGCGTTCCAAGGCACGGCGCCATGGCTCATTCCAGGATCCAGCATGCATTCCACCCAGGAAACCGGCGCCGAGGGCGCACACGACGATTCCACCCTGGCGTCCGCCGGGCTGTCCGACCTCAACCAGGACATCACCGAGGCCTACGATCGGCAGGTCTACACCTCGAACGCCTTCTGGTACGCCTCGCCGGGCCACCTGCACGCCGCCGCCCACCTGTACGGACTGAAGGCGCCGCCGCTGGCGAGGGCGCGGGTGCTCGAGCTGGGATGCGCGGGTGGCGGCAATCTGCTGCCCTTTGCGCTGGCCCATCCCGAGGCGCAGGTCACCGGGGTGGACCTGTCATCGGTACAGGTGGCCCATGGCCAGCGTGTGATCGACACGCTGGGCGTCCAAAACCTGCGGCTGCGCGCGATGAGTCTGACCGACATCGCGCCGGATTTCGGGGAGTTCGACTACATCATCGCGCACGGGGTGTTCAGTTGGGTACCACCCGAGGTGCGCGAGGCCATGATGCGCATCCTGCGCGACAATCTCGCGCCCGAGGGCATCGGCTATATCAGCTACAACACCTACCCGGGCTGGAAGGCGGGCGACATCGTGCGCGACGCCATGCTGCTGCACAGCCACAGCGTCACCCGCGAGGAGGACCGCCTGCCCGCGGCCAAGGCCATGCTGAACCTGCTGTCCGAGGGGATCGCCCCGGGCAACCCCCTGGCGCCGTCGCTGCGGGCGGCCGTCGCCCAACTGCGCCGGCAATCGGACCACTACATCGCCCACGAATACCTCGAGGCCTTCAACAACCCATGCTATCTGCTGGAATTCGTCAATCTGGCCGACCAGTCCGACCTGGCGCACGTGGGCGATGCGGAGCCTCATGCCGAGCTGGCGGCCAGCTACGGCCAGCAGGTCCAGCTCAACCACAGCCTGGTCGCCCTGGGACAAGCGCGCGAGATGCGCCAGCAATACCTGGATTTCGCGGTCGGCCGCAATTTCCGCAAGAGCCTGCTGGTGCACAAGACGCGCGCCGACGGCATTCTTCCGGTGCCCGATCTCGAACGGCTCGCCGACTTGCGGTGGGCGGGGTTCTTTACCGAGGGCGACCCGCCGGCCGGATCGGCGCCTGGCGTGCGTTTTTTCAAGAACCACCGCAACCAGCCCCTGCACAGCAACGAGGCGGCGGTGCTGGCCCTGCTCCCGATCCTCAGCCGCCGCTGGCCCGCCAGCCTGCGATTCGAGGAGCTGCTCGAGGCGATGCGATCCGATCTGCCGGACGACGGCCCGGCTGCGCGCAAGACGCTGCTGGGCACCCTGCAAACCCTGTTTCGGCTGAACATGCTGCGCTACACGCTCGAGCCTTCGCCCTACGATGCGGCGCCGTCCTCCGCCGCGGCGGACGACTTGGAGGCGCCGCGGCTCGTGCCGGGATTTCGGGCGATCTTCGAAGCGCGCCGCGATCCCGAGTTCGGCGTGGGCACATTCAACCTCTGGCACGAGACGGTCAATCTACGGCTCAGCAAGGCCGAGGCCTGGCTGCTGCCGCGCATCGACGGGCGCCACAGCCGCAAACAGCTCGCCACGATCCTGCGTGACGCGCTCAGCCATGGCACGGTGCCCGACAACGACGGCCGCTCGCTCAAGGGCCAGCGCAACCTGGATCAAAAGGCCGCCACCCTGGTGAAAAACCTGCTCGACCTGCTGCAACGCCAGGCGCTGCTGCATTAGAGCCAGGCGCTGCCGCATTAGACTGGGCAGGCGGGCCCCTGTTTGGCATCCGCTGGCCCGGTGCATCGCTGGCGTCTGCAAGCCTCGCAGGATGAAGGCGTTTGGCCGCACGCATCTCCAAGCATCGTAGGGGTTCTCTGACACTCGTGCGGGCGGCACCAGGCCAATTCGGCCTGGCCGGCGCAAGCAACCACGTTTCGACCCTCCGGCACGCGGCCATCCAGCCGTATTTCTCACAGTGACCATCGAGTCCACTTGAGCACCTTTTGGATGGCGACCTCGGCCATGATGGGCATCTCCCCACTCATGCAAGGGTGCCCCCATGGCCCAGGCCGCCTCCCCGCCCGACGACCACGACAGCCCGTGGAAGGAAACGCTCGAGCAGTTCCTGCCCCAGTGCCTGGCCCTGTTCGCCCCCAAGCTGCACGCCATCATCGACTGGTCGCACCCACCCGAGTTCCTGGACAAGGAGCTGCAGGCCATTGCGGTGCCGAGGCGCAGATCTCCCTCGAAATCGTCCGACGGCCAAGATAAAGCCTCCCACCGCCTCGCCTCCGATGGCGCCTTCTCCGGCCGCCGCTACGCCGACAAGCTCGTCCTGGTGCG
>JBIQHJ010000102.1:0-2780 GCA_044508625.1 Alcaligenaceae bacterium | reverse complement strand
CACGAAGGCCACTAAAAATTCGCCCGGGGGTTTCCCGGGCGGGCTCGCGGGGCTCGCCCTGCACTCTGGTTCTTGATTTCCTGATTAATACACAACGTTTACTTACCAAGGAGTTGTTATGACCAACGTTGCATTCGTTGCTCTTGCTTGCGGTCTGATCATCGGTCTGGGTGCCATCGGCGCTTGCATCGGCATCGGTATGATGGGTGGCAAGTACCTCGAAGCCTCCGCGCGCCAGCCCGAACTGATGAACACCCTGCAAACCAAGATGTTCCTGCTGGTCGGCCTGATCGACGCCGCCTTCCTGATCGGCGTCGGCCTGGCCATGCTGTTCGCCTTCGCCAACCCCTTCGTGGGCTGACGCTCGGCGATGGCCCGCGCCGCGCGGGCCAGGCTGTCGTCCGGACGGCGCTCGCGCCACGCGGACGGCTTGGTTTGGTGCCTTGCGGAATCGCCGCAGGGCACACAGGGTAAATAAGGGATACGACCGTGAATTTAAACGCGACTCTCTTCTTCCAGATGATCGTGTTTTTCGTTCTGGGCTGGTTCACGATGAAGTTCGTGTGGCCGCCCCTGACGAAGGCAATGGATGATCGTCGCCAGAAAATCGCCGATGGGCTGGCCGCCGCTGAAAAGGGCAAGGCCGATCTGGCGCAGGCTCAGGCCCGCATCAGCCTGATGGAGGCCGCCTCCAAGACGGAAAACCACGCGCGTCTGGCCGAGGCCGAAAAGCAGGCCGCGGCGTTGATCGACCAGGCCCGTCGCGAGGCCGAGGCCGAAAAGGCGCGTATCGTGGCGCAGGCCCGGCAGGATGCCCTCCAGGAGGCGCAGCGCGTGCGCGAGGCCCTGCGCGGCGACGTCGCCGTGCTGGCCGTCAAGGGGGCCGAGCAGATTCTCCGCCGCGAAGTCGACGCAAAGGCGCACGCCGAGCTGCTCGACCAGCTCAAGGCGCAACTCTGAACCAGGGCGAGTCATGGCTGAACACTCTACAATCGCGCGGCCCTACGCCGAGGCCTTGTTCCAATCGGTGCGCGACGATGCGCGCGGGCTGGAGTACTGGTCCGGCGTGATGTCGCTGCTGGCCCAGGTGTCGGGCATGGACGACGTGCGCGAGGCCCTGGGCGATCCCCGCCTCGATGACGCCCAGCGCATCGAGCTGCTCGCCGGCCTGGTGCCGCAGGCGCTGCCCGAGCAGGCGGCCAATCTCGTCGCCCTGGTGGTCCAGAACGACCGCATCGAGGTTCTGCCGCAGATCGCCGAGCAGTTCGAGCTGCTGCGCAATCGCCACGAGGGCACGGCGCTCGCGCGAATCGCCAGCGCCTTCCCGATGGACGAGGCGCAGGTCGCCTCGCTGGTCGCCGGGCTGGAAAAGAAATTCGGCCTCAAGCTCAAGCCCGTGGTCACGGTCGATCCGGACCTGATCGGCGGCGTGCGTGTCGCGGTGGGCGACCACGTGCTCGACACTTCCGTGCAGGCCCGTCTGGCCAGCCTGCGCGATTCGCTGGCCGCGTGATGGCGGGCCACATAACAGGATTCCAGGAGTCTTACCATGCAACTTAACCCGTCCGAGATCAGCGAACTGCTGAAGTCCCGCATCGAAGGCCTGGGCGCCTCGACCGACATCCGCACGCAGGGCACGGTCGTTTCCGTCACCGACGGCATCACCCGCATCCATGGCCTGTCCGACGTGATGCAGGGCGAAATGCTCGAATTCCCCAACAACGTCTACGGCCTGGCCCTCAACCTCGAGCGCGACTCCGTCGGCGCCGTGATCCTGGGCGACTACATCGGCGTGTCCGAGGGCGACTCGGTCAAGACCACCGGCCGCATCCTGGCCGTGCCGGTCGGCCCCGAGCTGCGCGGCCGCGTGGTCGACGCGCTGGGCAACCCGATCGACGGCAAGGGCCCGATCAACGCCAAGGAAACCGACGTCATCGAAAAGGTCGCGCCGGGCGTGATCGCGCGCCAGTCCGTGTCGCAGCCGCTGCAGACCGGCCAGAAGGCCATCGATTCCATGGTGCCGATCGGCCGCGGCCAGCGCGAGCTCATCATCGGCGACCGCCAGACCGGCAAGACCGCCGTCGCCGTCGACACCATCATCAACCAAAAGGGCAAGGGCGTCACCTGCGTGTACGTCGCCATCGGGCAAAAGGCCTCCACGATCAACAACGTGGTGCGCAAGCTCGAGGAACACGGCGCGATGGAATACACCATCGTCGTGGCCGCCGCCGCCTCCGAGTCCGCCGCCATGCAGTACCTGGCCGCCTACTCGGGCTGCACCATGGGCGAGTACTTCCGCGACCGCGGCGAGGACGCCCTGATCGTGTACGACGACCTGACCAAGCAGGCCTGGGCCTATCGCCAGGTCTCGCTGCTGCTGCGCCGCCCGCCCGGACGCGAAGCCTACCCCGGCGACGTGTTCTACCTGCACTCCCGCCTGCTCGAGCGCGCCGCCCGCGTCAACGCCGAGTACGTGGAAAAGTTCACCAACGGCGCCGTCAAGGGCAAGACCGGCTCCCTCACCGCGCTGCCGATCATCGAGACGCAGGCCGGCGACGTGTCCGCCTTCGTGCCGACCAACGTGATCTCCATCACCGACGGCCAGATCTTCCTCGAGACCGACCTGTTCAACGCCGGCATCCGCCCGGCCATCAACGCCGGCATCTCGGTGTCGCGCGTGGGCGGCTCGGCCCAGACCAAGGTCATCAAAAAGCTCTCCGGCGGGATCCGTACCGACCTGGCGCAGTACCGCGAGCTGGCGGCCTTCGCGCAGTTCGCCT
>JBIQHJ010000058.1:0-22942 GCA_044508625.1 Alcaligenaceae bacterium | reverse complement strand
CGCAGCGTGCGCGCTCGGCGGGGGCGACGGCCAAGGCGCAGCCCGCGCCCGCGGCCCTGCGCGCCCCGGCGCCCGCCACCGAGGAATGGACGGAATTCTGATTACAATCGAGTCTTGATCGGACCCAGGCCCGCATCCCGCGGGCCTGTTTTTTCCGCCTTTTCCCGGAGACCGCCGTGGCCGCTCGAAACCTCGCAATCGCCATTGCCCTGCTGGGCGCCCTGGGCATCCAGCCGGCGCTCGCCCAAGTCAAGATCGGGGTGGTCGCCTCGGCCACGGGCCCCACCGCCCTGGTCGGCATCCCGCAAAAGAACACCGTGCCGCTGCTGCCGGCCAAGGCGGGCGACCTGAGCATCCAGTACATCGCCCTGGACGACGCCAGCGACCCGACGCAGACCGTCACGGCCTTCAAAAAGCTCATCAACGAGGACAAGGTCGACGCCCTGATCGGGCCCACCGGCTCGCCCAACTCGATGAGCGTGCTGCAGTTCGCGGCCGAATCCGGCACACCGATGCTCGCGCCCGTGGGGGCGGCCTCCATCGTCCTGCCCATGGACGCCCAAAAGAAATGGGCGTTCAAGACCACGCAAAACACCGACATCATCGCCCGGGCGCTGGTGGGCGACATGGTCCGCCGCGGCATCAAGACCGTGGGCTTCATCGGCTTCGGCGACGCCTACGGCGACGACTGGCACCGGGTGTTCAGCGCGCTGGCCGCCGAAAACCACCTCAAGGTCGTCGCCTCCGAGCGCTACCAGCGCTCCGACAGCTCGGTCACAGGCCAGGCCCTGAAGCTCCTGGCCGCGCGGCCCGACGCGATCCTGGTGGCGGGCACCGGCGCCGCGGCCGCGCTGCCCCAGACCACGCTCAAGCAGCAGGGCTACCAGGGCCTGTTCTACCAGACGCACGGCGCCGCGCTGCCGGCCTTCCTCAAGCTGGGCGGCAAGGCGGTCGAGGGCACCATCCTGGCCGCCAGCCTGATGCTGGTGCTGCCCGAAGTCCCCGACAGCAACCCGTCCAAGGCCATCGCCCAGGACTACATCCGGCGCTACGAGGACATGTATGGCGAGCGCCCCGCGACTTTTGGCGCCAATGTGTACGACGCCGGCCTGCTGCTGGGCCACGCCATCCCGATCGCCGCCCGCGCCGCCAAGCCGGGGACGCCGGAATTCCGCGCCGCCTTGCGCGACGCGCTCGAGCAGACGCGCGAGCTGGTGGCCACGCAGGGCGTCTACAACATGAGCCCCGAGGACCACAGCGGCTTCGACGAGCGCGGCCGCGAGCTCATCACCGTCAAGGACGGCGCCTGGACCCTGCTGAAATGACCCGGCGGCCGGGCGGGATTCCGCCCGGCCCGCGGCCTCAGCTCCCCATCTCGTCGAGCTTCTTTTTCAGGGCGTCCAGCGGCAGGGCGCCGTTGACCCGCGTGCCGTCGGCAAAGAACAGCGCGGGCGTGCCCTGGACGTTCAGCTTGCGGCCCAGGGCCAGGGTTTCCTGGATCGGGGTGTCGCACTGCGCGGTGGCCGGAACCTTGCCGTCGAGCATCCAGTCCTTCCAGGCCTGGGCCGGGTCGGACGAGCACCAGATGTCGCGCGCCTTGGTGGTCGAGTCCGGCGCCAGGATCGGAAACAAAAAGGTATACACCGTCACGTCGTCCACATCGCGCAAGGTCCGGTGCAGCTGCTTGCAGTAGCCGCAGTTCGGGTCCTCGAACACCGCCACCTGCCGCGAGCCGTTCCCCTTGACCTGCTTGATCGCCTTGTCCAGCGGCAGGCTGTCGAAGGCCACCTGCTGCAGCACCTCGATGCGCTCGGCCGTCAGGTCCTTGCGCGCCCGCGCGTCGATCAGCGAACCCTGCAGCACGTAGTCGGCGTTGGCGTCCGTGTACAGCAGGTCCATCCCGACCTGGACCTCATAGATCCCGGCCAGCGGCGTGGCGCGCACCAGGGCCACCTGGATGCCCGGGAAACGCGCCTCGAAATGCCGGCGGATCGCCTGCGCCCGCTCGGGCTCGAGCGCCGCGGTCGACAGGACCTTGTCCCCGGCGCCCGCGGATCCCGATTCCGCCGACGCGGCCGGGGCGGGGGCCGCCTGGACGTCCCGGGTGCTGGTCACCTGGCCGGCCGATTGCGCCCAGGCCGGGGGAACGCAGGCCAGCAAGGCCGCCGACAGCAATAAAGAAGCACGCATGATGAACCTCGAATGAAAAACCATGGAGCGCCCGCGCATCAGCGGCCCGCGGCCGCGCGAATCAACTGGCGCTTGATGAACGGGACGCGGTCGACCAGGCGCATGCCCTCGTTGCGCGCCCAGGCGATCGGGGCGCACTCGGCGCCGAACAATCGATGCAGGCCGTCGGTCACCAGGCTCATCGCCAGGACCGGCTCGGCCCGCGCCCGCCGGTAGCGGGCCAGCACCCGCGGCTCGCCGACCGAGCGGAAGGCCTCGCGCCCGCGCAGGACCTCGATCAGGGTCTCCACGTCGCCCAGGCCGAGGTTCAGGCCCTGTCCGGCCAGCGGATGCACGCGGTGGGCGGCGTCGCCCACCAGGGCCACCCCTTGGCCCACCATCCCGGTGCGCTCGAGGCTCAGCGAGAATCCGTGGGGCTGGCTGCGCAGGCGCACCCGGCCCAGGCGCGCGCCGGTGATGGCGAGCACCCGGCTGGCGAGAAAGGCCTGGCGGGCCTCGGGCTCCATCGCCAGGAACTCGCGCGCGCGGCCCTCGGGCAGCGACCACACCATGGACACCTGGGCGCCATCGGACGTGTCGGGCAGCGGCAGCAGGGCCAGCACGCTGTCGCCCGTGAACCACTGCAATGCCTTGCCCTGGTGCGGCACCTCGGCATCGAGGTGCGCCACCACGCCCATGTCGCCGTAGGGGGTGTAGCTGTGGTGGATGCCGGCGGCCTCGCGCACCGGCGAGCGGGCGCCGTCGGCGCCCACCAGCAGCTCGGCCTGCATGATCCGGCCGCCGCGCGTGCGGATGCGCACCCCCGCCGGCAGGGATTCCAGGCCCTCGAATTCGTCCTCGAACCACGGCACGCCCATGGCGTGCACGACCTGCTGCAAGGCGCGCTCGATCTCGCCGGACTCGGCGATCCAGGCCAGGGTGTCGCGCGCGTCCTGCCAGGCCGAGAGATCCAGGGCGCCGCCCCCGTCGCCATAGACCTCCATGGCCTCGACCGGCGCGATGCGCCGCGCGTCCATCAGGCGCCAGGCGCCCAGGCGCTCGAGCAGCGCCTGGCTGGCGGGCGACAGGGCGTAGACCCTGGGGTGATAGTCGTCGGGGTCGCGGCGGGGCGGCTCGCGGCGCGGGCCCAGCAGGCTCACCGAATATCCCTCGCGCGCGAGACCCAGGGCGCAGGCGAGCCCCGCGATCCCGGTCCCGCAGACGATGATGGATTCCTTTTTCATGATCGGACTATATTAACCCCCCGGCCGGCCGAGCGGCCAAGGGCCGGGGCCAGGGGCCGGATACATTCTGCGGGGGACCCTCCGGCGAGGAACCGGCGCCGACTCAGCGGGCGCTCGGCGCGCCCGCGCCCGCGGGCCACAGCACCCACATCTGGCCGGCTTGCTTCATGCGGCCGGCCTGCTGGCCGGCCTCGTCGCCGAAGCCCCAGTAGAAATCCGCGCGCGCCGCGCCGCGGATCGCCGCCCCCGTGTCCTGCGCGAACACCAGGCGGCGCAAGGGGCCCGCCCCGCCCGGCAACTGCGTCGACAGGTAGACCGGCGCGCCCAGCGGCACGAAACCGGCGTCGACCGCGATCGCCCGTCCCGCCAGCAGGGGGATGCCGTAGGCGCCCTTGGGGCCGAGCTCGGGATCGATGACGGGTTCCTCCTTGAAGAACACCATCGCCGGGTTCACGTTGAGGAGCTGCTGGACGCGGTCGGGGTGCTGGCGCGCCCAGCGCTTGATGTTCTGCATCGACGTCTGGGCCAGGGGCATCTCGCCCTGGCGCGCCAGCCATTGCCCGATCGAGGCGTAGGGCTGGCCGTTGTGGTCGGCGTAGGCGAGGCGGATCACCGTGCCGTCGGGCAGCGCGGCGCGCCCGGACCCCTGGATCTGCAGGAAAAAGGCCTCGACCGGATCCTCGGCCCAGACGATCACCGGCGGCTGGCGCGCGGGATCGGCCGCGATCTGCGCGCGGGTGTCGTAGGGCACCACGCGGCGCCCGACGAGCTTGCCGCGGATGCGCTTGCCGGCGAGCTCGGGGTAGACCGAGCCCAGGTCTATGGTCAGCAGGTCGGCGGGCGGCGCATACAGGGGCCAGCGATAGGCGCCCTCCTGGCGGCGCGAGGCCCGGATCAGCGGCTCGTAGTAGCCGGTGACGGTGCCGCTGGCTGCGCGCCCCGCGCCATCCAGCAGGCGCCAAGGCCGCAAGTGCGCCTGCACGAAGGCGCGCACGGCCTCGCCCCCCGATTCGGGCGCGAGCCCCGCCCGGGACGCGGCCTCGCAGACCGGCTGCCAGGCGCGCGGCGTCGCGCGGGCGGGCTGGGACAGCGAGCCCGCCACCGGCCGCATCAGGCCCTTGCAGTTGTTGATGAAGCCCTTCCAGACGTGCCGCAGCTCGTCCTCGCCCCAGCCCGGCAGGCTCGACCACTCGGCCGCCGCGAACCGCCCCTGCAAGGGCCGCGCGGGGGTGTCCGGCAGGGCCGACAGCGGCGGGACGACCAGGGGCTGCAGCGCGATGTCCTCGGCGGGCGCGCCGGCGCCCGGGGCCGCCGGCTCCTCGAGGGGGACCGAGGAACAGGCGGCCAGCAAGGCCAGGACGCCGAGGGCGGGCAGGATTTTCTTCATGGGGGGACGGGTGCTCTAAAATGGTCGCGCAATCCGGCGCGAGCCACAATCATGACATATCCGGACGCCATTTAACCATGACCGAACTGCCCCCCGCCCGCATCTCGCCCAGCCTCCTGTCGGCGGACTTCGCCCGCCTGGGCGAGGAGGTCCGCGCGGTCGTCGCCGCGGGCGCCGACTGGATCCATCTCGACGTGATGGACAACCACTACGTGCCCAACCTGACCGTGGGCCCCATGGTCTGCGCCGCCCTGCGCCCCCACACCACGGCGCCCCTGGACGTGCACCTGATGGTCGAGCCCGTCGACGAACTCGTCCCGGCCTTCGCCAAGGCGGGCGCCGACATCATCAGCTTTCATCCCGAGGCCTCGCGCCACGTCGACCGCACCCTGTCGCTGATCCGCGAGCACGGCTGCAAGGCCGGCCTGGTCTTCAACCCGGCCACGCCGCTCGCCTGGATGGACCACGTGATGGAAAGGCTCGACCTGGTGCTGCTGATGTCGGTCAATCCGGGATTCGGCGGCCAGTCCTTCATCCCCCGGACGCTGGCCAAGCTCGCCGAGGCGCGCCAGCGCATCGACCGGTGGCGCGAGAGCGGCGGGCAGGCCATCGCCCTCGAGGTGGACGGCGGGGTCAAGACCGACAACATCGCCTCGATCCGGGCGGCCGGAGCCGACGCCTTCGTGGCGGGCTCGGCGATCTTCGGCCAGCCGGACTACGCCCAGGTGATCACGGCCATGCGGGCCGGCATCGCCCGCGGCGATGCCCTCAGGGCCGCGTAGATCCGTGCCCTGGCGAGCGCCGCCGGCCGCGGCCGGCGGCGCTCCCGGGCGCGTCCCACATTGCTGCGCAACAAATGCTACGATGGCATTCATACGTCAAACACCCATGCCGCGGCATGGCCGGCCCATGGCCGGAAACCCTTCCGCTTCGATCCCCACCATGCAATTCAACGCGATACTGTTCGACCTGGACGGCACCATCCTGGACACCATTCCCGACCTGGCCGACGCCGCCAACGCGATGCGCCAGGACATGGGCCTGCCTCCCATCGCCGAGGACATCCTCGCCACCTACGTCGGCCAGGGCTTCGAGCACCTGGTGATGCGCGCGCTGTCCCACGAGGGCCAGCCCGCGGACGTCCAGACCGTCATGCGGGGCATGGCCCGCTACCGCGACCACTACCGCGCATTCAACGGCCGGCGCGCCCGGCCCTTTCCGGACGCGGTGCAGGGCCTGCAGGCCTTCCGCGACAGCGGCGCCAAGCTCGCCGTGGTCACCAACAAGCTCACCGAGTTCACCGGCCCCCTGCTGCGCCAGCACGGCATCGCCGAATTCTTCGACGCCGTGGTGTGCGGCGACACCTGCGAGCGCCGCAAGCCCGACCCCATGCCCCTGCTGCACACCTGCGACATCCTCGGCGTCAGGCCCGCCGAGGCCCTGTTCATCGGCGATTCGATCAACGACGCCGAGGCCGCCAATGCCGCCGGCATCCGCGTCCTCGCCCTGCCCTACGGCTACAACGAGGGCCGCCCCGTGCAGACTTTGCCGGTGGATGCTATAGTGGATTCCCTCGTTTCGGCCGCCCGATGGGCCGCCAACCCGACGCCCCTGGCAGAAAACGCATGAACACGATCCGCTATTACCCGCCCACCACCGGCGCCGCCTGGCGCTGGTGGCGTCCGTATTCCGGGTAATGCGATCACCCGGCGCGCGCCCGCATCATCGCGCCGCCCATCCCAGCAAGCCCGGATCCGAACTCGGCCGGGCTTTTTTGATTCCTGTCCCGGCCTGCCTGCAAACCCACAGAGACCCCCATGACAGAAATCGAATTCAACGCCCTGGCCGCCCAAGGTTACAACCGGATACCGCTGATCGCCGAAACCTACGCGGACCTGGACACTCCGCTCGCCATCTATCTCAAGCTCGCGCACGCCGGCCCCGAGGGCGGACGCAATAGCTGCCTGCTGGAATCGGTCGTGGGCGGCGAGCGTTTCGGCCGCTATTCCTTCATCGGCCTGCCGGCCAAGACGATCCTGCGCGCCACCGGCACCACCACCGAGGTCGTCACGCAAGGCAAGGTGGTCGAGACCCACGAGGGCGATCCGCTGGCCTTCATCGAGGCCTTCCAGTCGCGCTTCCGGGTCGCCCTGCGCCCCGGCATGCCGCGCTTCGCGGGCGGCCTGGCGGGCTATTTCGGCTACGAGGCCGTGCGCCACATCGAGCCGCGCCTGGGCCCCTGCACCAAGCCCGGCCCGGCCGGCCAGGACGACCGCGCGCCCGACATCATGCTGATGCAGGTCGACGAGCTGGTCATCGTCGACAACCTGGCCGGGCGCACCTATCTGATCGTCTACGCCGATCCGCAGCAGGCCGAGGCCTACGCCCTGGCCAAGCGCCGCCTCAAGACGCTGCGCGAAAAGCTGCGCACGCCGGTGGTCATCCCCTACGCCTACGCCAGCATGCAGACCACGGCCCAGCGCGGCTTCAAGAAAGAGGACTACCTGGCCGCGGTGCGCAAGGCCAAGGACTACATCGCCGCGGGCGACCTCATGCAGGTCCAGGTCGGGCAGGTCATCGCCAAGCCCTTCCGCGACGCGCCGCTGTCCCTGTACCGCGCCCTGCGCTCGCTGAATCCCTCGCCCTACATGTACTACTGGAACTTCGACAAGTTCCACGTCGTCGGCGCCTCGCCCGAGATCCTGGTGCGCCAGGAAAAGGACGTCGAGCACGGCCGCGAGCGCGAGCTGGTCACCATCCGCCCCCTGGCCGGCACCCGCAAGCGCGGCGCCACCGCCGAGGAGGACTTGCGCCTCGAGCAGGAACTGCTGGCCGATCCCAAGGAGCGCGCCGAGCACGTCATGCTGATCGACCTGGCCCGCAACGACATCGGCCGCGTCTCCAAGGTCGGCAGCGTCGAGGTCACCGACACCATGACGATCGAGCGCTATTCGCACGTCATGCATCTGGTCTCGAACGTGCGCGGCGAGCTCAACGAGGGCATGAGCAACATGGACGTGCTGCGCGCGACCTTCCCCGCCGGCACCCTGACCGGGGCCCCCAAGGTGCGCGCCATGGAGATCATCGACGAGCTCGAGCCCGTGCGCCGGGGCATCTACGGCGGCGCCGCGGGCTATCTCAGCTACGGCGGCGAGATGGACCTGGCGATCGCGATACGCACCGGCGTGATCCAGGACGGCATGCTGTACGTCCAGGCGGCGGCCGGCATCGTCGCGGATTCCGACCCCGAAAAGGAATGGCAGGAAACCGAGGCCAAGGCCCGCGCCATGCTGCGCGCCGCCGAGCAGGTGCAGTTCGGCCTGGACGAGCCGATCTGAACTGTCCTCAGGACTGTCCCGTGTCCGGGCTCATCCCCCAAGGGGGCGCTTTTTGCCCTGGGGCGGCCCGGCGGCAAAAAGGTCTCCAAGCCGCCTCCAGTTTCAGACGCGCACCAGCAGGTCGGGCGTGATGTCCGCGATGGTGCGCGCGCCGGTCAGTGTCATGGCGACGCGCATCTCTTTTTCGATGAGGTCCAGCAGGTTCGCCACGCCGGCCTCGCCGTCGGCGGCCAGCGCGTAGGCGTAGGCCCGGCCCAGCATCACCGCGTCGGCGCCCAGCGCCAGCATGCGCACCACGTCCAGGCCGCTGCGCACGCCCGAATCGGCGAGGATGCCCAGTTGTCCCTTCACCGCATCGGCGATCGCCGGCAGGGCGCGCGCCGTGGACAGCACCCCGTCGAGCTGGCGCCCGCCATGATTCGACACCACGATGCCGTCGGCGCCGAAACGGACCGCGTCGCGCGCGTCCTCGGGATCGAGGATGCCCTTGATCACCATCGGCCCCGTCCAGAATTCCCGGATCCACTCCAGGTCCTTCCAGCAGATCGACGGATCGAAATTCGCGCCCAGCCAGCCGATGTAGTCCTCGAGCCCCGTCGGCGTGCCCAGGTACTTCGAGACATTGCCCAGGTCGTGGGGACGGCCGAACAGGCCGACGTCCCAGGACCAGCGCGGATGCATCACCGCCTGCAGATAGCGGCGCAGGGCCGCGCGCGGCCCGCTCATGCCCGAGTGCGCGTCGCGGTAGCGGGCGCCGGGCACCGGCATGTCCACCGTGAACACCAGCGTCGTCACCCCCGCCGCCTGCGCGCGCTCGAGCACGCTCTTCATGAAGCCGCGATCCTTCAGCACATAGAGCTGGAACCACATCGGCCGGGCGATCGCCGGCACCACCTCCTCGATGGCGCACACCGACACGGTGGACAGGGTGAACGGGATGCCCTTGCGATCGGCCGCCCGCGCCGCCTGGATCTCGCCCCGGCGGGCGCACATCCCCGCCAGGCCGACCGGAGCCAGCGCCACCGGCAGGGCCAGCGTCTCGCCGAACAGGCGCGTGCACAGGTCGAGCCGGGACATGTCGCGCAGCACCCGCTGGCGCAGGGCGATGCCGGCCAGGTCGTCGACATTGTGCCGCAAGGTGTACTCGGCATACGCGCCGCCATCGATGTAGTGGAACAGAAAGGGCGGCAGGCGGCGCCGGGCGGCGGCGCGGTAATCGGTCGAAGCGGAAATGATCATGGTCGGCTCGGGAAGGGTGGCAAACGGGAAGCCCTGCGGCGGCGCGCCTCGTCCTCATCGAGGGCGCGCATGCTGCGGTGCACGAATTCGAGATGCCGCCAGACCGCCTCCCGGGCGGCCTCGGCGTCTCCTCGCAAGATGGCGTCCATCACGGCCCGGTGCTGCGCCGTGAGCTGCTCCTGCGTATGCCGCAGGGTGTACAGGCGCTGCCGGCTCTCCGTCACCGTGGCGCTCAGCAGCTCGAACATCCCACGCATCATCTGCAGCAGCACCGCATTGTGGGAGGCCTCGGCAATCGCCAGGTGGAACCGGGCGTCGGCCCGGGCCGAGGGCCCGGGATCGTCCTCGTCCTGGAAGCGCAGCATGTCCTCGAACCGGGCCTGGATCCGAGCCCGATCCTCGGGGGTGGCGCGCAGCGCCGCATGCCAGGCCGTCCCGCCCTCCAGCGCATGGCGCGCCTCCAGGACGTCATAGCGATATTCGGGATCCTCGGACACCAGCCCGTCGAGCGGCCGCAGCAATCGCTGGCGCGGCCACGCATCGGCCGCCGGCGGCGCCTCCTGCACGTAAGTCCCGCCGCCATGGCGGCTGCGCAGCAGGCCCAGGCTGGTGAGCTGATGGATGGCCTCGCGCACCGAAGGCCGCGAAGCGCCCAGGTCCAGGGCCAGTCGCCGCTCCGCCGGCAGGCGGTCGCCGGGCTTCAAGCCCCATTCATCGATCAGGGCCAGCAGTTGTTCGGCAAGGCGGTCCGAGAGGCGCATGGGGTGGGGGATCTTGAGGGCAGCGCGGCGAGGCCGTTGAGCCTATCCCAGCGCCCAAAATGGACTTACCATTCAGATCAAAAAAGTCGTGTAGTGTATTGTAAGAAAGCCACATCCATTCGGTCAACAGGGAGGTCGGAGTACCTCCAGCCTCTATTTTTTCTTTATCTTAAAAATAATCCCTTTATGAACAATAAATTATAGTAAACATAGACCAACATGGAGGTGTACCAGTTGATGATGTTTTTCTCCATGGATTCCATAATTGGTATTACCATTAGAAAGCTCGATCGCGGCCGGCAAAGTGCCTGCCGAGGCGGCGACCCGCCAATCAGAGGATATGGCCGAGAAACTCACGGGTACGCGCGTCCTTTGGCACATCGAAGAATTCACCCGGGGCACCGTGCTCGACGATCAAGCCCTTGTCCGTGAAATAAACCTGATGCGCAACCTCACGGGCAAAACCCATCTCATGGGTCACCAGGATGCAGGTCATGCCCTCCTGGACCAAATCCCTGATGGTATGCAGCACCTCCTTTACCGTTTCCGGATCGAGCGCGGCGGTGACCTCATCGAACAACATCACGCTGGGCCGCATGGCCAGGGCGCGGGCAATGGCGACACGCTGCTGCTGGCCGCCCGACAAATGTCCCGGATAGGCGTTCTCTTTGCCCGTCAGACACACCTTTGCGAGCAGCGCGATGGCACGCTCGCGCACCTCGTCGGGGCTTTGCTTGAGGACCTCGACCGGGGCCAGCATGATGTTTTGCAGTACGGTCATGTGCGGAAACAGGTTGTACTGCTGAAAGACCATGCAGACATCCTTGCGCAGGGCAATGCGTTCGGCATTGCCGTTCAGGGCATGCACCGCATGGCCCGCCGCATGTATCCGCCCGGAATCAGGCGTTACCAGGCCGTTGATACAGCGCAGCAGGGTGGATTTGCCCGAGCCCGAGGGGCCGATCAAGGCCACCGCTTGGCCCTTGTGCACGGTCATGGAGACGCCGCGCAGCACCTGGTTGTCACCGAACGCCTTGGTGACGCCTTCGACGCGGACGATCGCGTCCTGGTCATGATGGGACATGATTGACTCCCGGATTGATGGATGTTCACGCGATCGCATAGCGTGCTTCGAGTTTCCGCGTCCAGCGCGCGATGGGATAGCAATAGGCGAAAAACAGGATCAGCAACAACCCATAGATGGGCATCAGTAGCGCGGTGCTGTTTTCGGCCGCAAGCACCGCCCTGGCGACGGTCACGCTATCCTCGACGCCCACGATGGAAACCAGCGGGGTCGCCATCATCAAGATGGCATAAATATTCATCCATGGCGGCACCATGCGCTTGATGGCTTGGGGCAGGATGATCATGCGCAAGGTCTGCGCCCGATTGAAGGCGAGAGCATCGGCCGCCTCCCATTGGCCTGAAGGCAAAGACTGGATGCCGCCGCGCACGATCTCTGAAACATTGCCCATTACCGGCAGCATGAGGCCGACGATCCCTTTGGCCCAGGCCGGGAAGGGAATGGTCCAGCCGAACACCTGCACCTGATAAGGCAGGAGCAATACGCAAAAGAACAGCAGCACCAGCCAGGGGGCATTGCGAAAGAACTGGGTGACCCAGCTCGACAGCTTGCGCAGAGGCGCCATCTGCGCCCCCTGTCCGATACCCAGCAACACGCCGAGCACCGTGCCGATTGCCATGGCGGCCACGCTGATCCCCACGTCCACCGCAAATCCTCGCAAGATCAGAGGCAGCCACTTCACGAGCGCCGCGGCCCCCGGTTCGACCGCCTGGTTCGCCTGCGCCTCCAGCGGCCACACCGCGCACGCTGCGGCGGCCATGCAGGCCGGCGCAAGCGGCTTTCCGAGCAAGTACAGAATCTTCATGTGCGTCCCCATCCTGGTACGGCCGTCGCTCGCTCCAGCATCTTCATCAACCACGTAAACGCCCCGATCACCAGCATGAAAAACGCCAGCAGGACCACCATCATCTCCAGCGCATTCAGGCTCTCGGACCATATCTGGGAGGAGGCATACAGGATTTCCGGCACGGCAATGGCGAAGGCATTGGTCGTGGTCTTGATGAGGTTCACGAGATTGTTGGTAAGGCCGGTCAGGCTGATGCGCGTGGAGAGCGGCAAGACGACCTTGCGGAAGATCTGCTGTTCGTTCATGCCCAGGGCATCGGCGGCCTCGATGGTCGATCGCGGCACGGCCTCGATCCCCGCGCGGAATATCTCGACATTGAAGGCGCCCGCATACAAGGTCAGCGAGACGATCGCCCACGTCACGTTGCTGACCGCTGGCTGCGAACCCGGCAGCAGGCCGCTCAGCGCAGGCCCCAGCGCAAAATAAAAGAAATACAACTGCACCAGCGGCGGCGTATTGCGGAACGCATGCACATAGCCGTTCACCAGGCGTTGCGCCCAACTGCCGCCCGCATACTGGAGGTAGGCTCCCAAGGCGCCGACGAGCAGGCTTCCAGCGATGGACGCGACCGACAGCCACCCGGTGTAGAGCATGCCGTCCAGGAAGAGATCGCGGTCGAACGCGTCGTAGAAGATCGACAGATTGATGCCATGCGAATCATTGAGCCCGGAAAAGAATCCAGCGATATCCATCATGTCCTCTCGGTGCTTGCCTCATGATTCAGCAGACGACGAACACTGGACACGGATTCCAGGCGCTGCAGGCGTTCCCAGGCTTCCCGTGCCGCCGCCGGTGCCAGCGCCCGGGTCGCGCACGCCATGAATTTGTCGGCCAGGATCCGCGTGGAGGCCGGATGTTGCGGCATCCCCGTCGCGGCCAGGACCGTGCGGGACAGACGACGGCCATCAGACAGCCTGATCTCGACGCCGGCGGCTTCGGGACAGGCCAACGCGTCGCCGGGCGGCACCAGGGCTTCGTCTTCGTGCAGCTCGACGCGCGCCATCAGGCGCCGAAGTACCGGATCGGCCAAGACCGCCTCGTTCAGGTGTTCGAGCCGCACATCTCCGTGCAGCAGCGCGCATGCCACGGCGAAAGACATGCTGAACTGCGCTTCGGCGGGCTGGGCGGGCTCGAAATACGGGAGGCTCGCCACCACGAGCGCAGTACCGCGGCAGCGCACGGATTCGACCTGGACCGGCATCCACTCATGCTCCGCGCGCAGCGCGACCACGGCCTCGATCGCGGCCTGCGTGGCGGAGCACATGGGGCGCAGCTTGAACGCGATGCCCGGATCCCGCAAGGCATAGCGCGTCCCGAGCGCATCCAGGGCGCCGGCATCGAGCCTGCCGCCATTGAGCGCCCCGGCATAGCCGCGCGGACGCTCGAAGGTGCCGGGCCGGCCCGTGATGCCCACGCGGGCTGCGTAGGCGGCTTCCGTGCCCAGGCGCGCCGCCATGCCGCACAGGTAAGGCTTTCCGGCGGATCCATGCGTGATCCGCAGTCCGATCGGCATGTTCGCCGCGAGCCGGAGGGCGTGCGCCGTGGATGCCGCATCGAGCCCGAGCAGGCGAGCCGAGCCCGCCGCCGCGCCGATGACGCCCAGCGTGGCCGTCGACCAGAAGCCGCGATCGTAGAGGCTGTCCGTGAGCGCCAGGCCTAGCGCATATTCGGTTTCGACCCCGGCGATGAAGGCTTCCAGCAGCATGGCGCCGCTGGCGTCGACCTCCTGGGCCACCGCAAGGACGGCCGGCAATACGGCTGCGGTGCCATGGACGATGCCGGCATAGCAGGTGTCGTCGAAGTCCAGCGCATGTGCGGCCACGCCGTTGAGCAGCGCCGCGGAGCGCACATCCGCAGCGCTGGATCCATCCGCGACGAAGCAATCCCCGGCGCCGCGCGGCAACCTCGCACATTGCGCGAACACGGCGGTCTCGCTGCCGGCCAGCATCACGCCGAGGCCATCGGCGATGCAGGCCCGAGCCACTGCCAACACCGGCTGTGGAACATCCGGCAAGCGCAGCCCGGCGACCCATCGGGCCAGCCTGGTTTCCGCATCCGCGAACTCGATGCCGGAAGCGCTCATTGGGCGCCAGCCTTGGCTTGTTCCGCCTTCAAAAAGTCAGAGGCGGGCAGTCCCCATTTCTTTTCGAGCGCTATGAGCAGACCCGAACGGTGCCAGTCCGTCACGGCCTTCCTGGCGAATTCGCCATAGGGTCCATCACGCTCGTCCAGGGGCACGGCGATCGCCCAAGGCGAGAGATCCTCCACGGGCAGTGGCATCTCGTAATCGGCCCATTTGCTTTCGCCACTGGCCAGGATGGAGGCCAGCAGCGTGCTGTCCTGCACGAAGCCGATGCACGATCCTGTCAACAGCGCATTCTGCGCTTCCACATTGCCCGGGAATGCGACGATCCTGGCCCCGTACTTTTGCGCGACGCCCCGATTGTAGTAAGCACCCTGCGTGCCGCAGATCGGTTTGCCGTCCAGGTCTTTCCAATTCTTGATGCCGGCATTCTTGCGAACCAGCAGACTGGTACCACCGGCGTAGTAGAAGGGCTCGATGACGCCGACCACCTTGCGCCGCTGCTCATTGACGGACATAGTCGCGATCATCAGGTCGATCCGGCCTTGCTGGAGGAATTCGATGCGATTGGCGGTCTGCACCGGCACCAGTTCCAGGCGAACGTTCAGCCGCTTGGCCATGTCCGCGGCCAGATCGGGCTCCATGCCTGTGATCTTGCCGTTCGGATCCAGGAATCCGAAGGGACGATAGTCGGTCTTCACGCCCACGCGCAGCACGCCCGCGCTCTTGATACGATCCAGCACGGCGCTTTGCGCATGCGCCAGGCCTGCGCCCAACACGCTGGTCATGGCCAGGGCAGCGCACAGGATCCGAAATCGCTTTTTCATGGTTTGTCTCCTCTTGAAGTCATGCGAAAAAAGGTGGAAGCACTCAGCGATCGACGAGAGAGGACTCCCGCGTCAGTGCGACGGCCTGCTCTCGGGTGAGCAGTTTCTGGTCTTGCAGCACATCCAGCAGATTCCGGCTCTGGGCCGTGGCCTGGCGCACAATGGCGCTGACCTTGGCGTAGCCGAGCGTCGGGACCAATGCAGTGGCGATCGCCGTCGATTGCAACAAGTGCTGTTCATTGGCCGCCACATTGGCGCGAATGCCATCGACGCACTTCGTCCGGAACAGATGGATGCCGTTGCGCAGCAGGCGGATCGAGTCGTACAGGCGATCGGCGACCACAGGTTCGAAATGGTTGATTTCGAGCTGGCCCGCCTGATTCGCCTGCGCGACGCAAACGTCGTTGCCCACGACGGCAAAGCCGATCTGCACCATCGCCATGGGCAGCACCGGATTGATCTTGCCGGGCATGATCGACGAGCCGGCTTGCACGGCGGGCAATTCGAGCTCCGACAGGCCGCCGTTGGGGCCGGACGAGAGCAGGATCAAGTCCGAGGCGATCTTGCCCAGCGAGGTCGCGCAAGTGCGCAACTCAGCCGACACCCGGACGAACGTATCGAGATTCTGCATGGCATCGAATGGATCGTCCGCAGGCCGGAAGGCCTCCCCCGTGATGTCCGACAAATGGGAATAGACTCGCGATTTATAGCCCTTGGGGGCGCCGAAGCCCGTGCCGATGGCGGTCCCGCCCAGTGGCAGTACGCGCAGGTCGGCTCGGACGCGTTCCAGTCCATCCGCCAACCGTCCAGCCAAGGATGCGTAACCGCCAAACGACTGGCCCAGCCTCATGGGCTGCGCGTCCTGCAGGCAGGTGCGGCCCAGGTGCAGGATTTCATCGAATTCCTCGGCCTTGCGCCGAAAGCCACCAGCCAGCCCGCGGACCTCCTCGATCAGCGGAGCCAGCAGGGCATGGGCCGCGATCTTCATGGCCGCGGGATAGACATCATTGGTGGATTGCGAACGATTGACGTGGTCGTTCGGATGTACGCGGTCGTAGCGGCCAGGCTCGCCGCCGAGCAGTTGCTGGGCTCGATTGGCCAGGACCTCATTGACGTTCATGTTCGATGACGTCCCGCCCGATCCCTCCAAAAAATCAACCACCAGGAATGCATCGTGCCGGCCTTCGGCAAGCTCCTTGCATGCCTGGACGATGGCCTCGCACTGGGCATCATCCACTACGCCCAGGTCACGGTTGGCCAGTGCCGCGGCCCATTTGCAGAACGCGAAGGCGCGGACGAGTTCCCGCTCGGAACCCAGGGGCCGTTGAGATACTGTCAGGTTGTCGACGCCGCGGACGGTATTCACGCCGTACAAGGCATCACAGGGAATCCGGACGGGGCCGAGGTAGTCGGATTCCGATCGTTGATTATCGTGGGAGTCAAGCATCTTCGCTCCAGGGGTGTATTTCCATGAGATCACACAAGAAAGGATTGATGGCCTTCAGCTCGGCTTTGGCCTGGTTCTCGAGGAGGCCGCAGACCATGTCGAAGACCTCTCGTCCCAGCGACCCGTATTCGCCTTTCCGAACATGCAGATAGAGCTTTCGCTCCACATTCAGGTCAGCGATGAAGTCCTGCCGTATGGCGGATGCCGAACGAGCGCCCTGCAACAGGCACAACGGGGTGGTGACGGCCCAGCCCAGGCCCCCGGCGACCATCGAGGTCAGGGTATCGGCCGTCTCGACCTCCAGGCGGCGGGCCGGGCTGAGGCCTGCGCGCCGCAAGGCGCTGTCGACCTGTTCACCGAGGTGGGATTGCTGGTTGAAGCGGACGATGGGCAGCACCCGGGCCAGCGCGGCCATGTCAGAGACCGACCGGCACACGGGGGCCTCCCTGGGCGCGATCACGAGAAACTTCTCGGTCATCAGGACGTGATTCGCCACCCCTTCGAGGTCCAGGGAACGCGATGAGATCACGAGATCCAGCTCTCGCCGTGAGAACGCCTCGCCCAGGTTCGGCGACAGGCCGGAACGCACGGACATCTGCGCCGTGTTTCTAAGCAGCCGCCGAACGAAGGCCGTGCCGCAGGTGGCCGCGAAAGAATCAACCAGCCCGACGTTCAGGCTGGGCTTGATGCCCTGGCTGGCCTCGATGACCGCGCCGCGCAGATTCAGCGCCTCCTCCATCAACGCCCTGCCCCGGTTGAACAAGGCCATCCCGGCGGCAGTCAATGTCAGCGGGCGCACCGTCCTGTTGAGTAAAGGGGTTCCAAAGCTTTCTTCGAGAAGCCGGATGGATTGAGAGACGGCGGATTGCGAAATGCCCAGGCGCGCGGCTGCCTTGGACATATTGCAGTCCTGGGCGGTGGCGAGGAAGACGCGAAGCGCTTGCATGTCGATGGGGCGGTTGTCTTGCATGGCTGAAATTTTCCTGGAAGCTTAGAAATAAAAAGAAGCTCGGTAAATAGTTATTGATCTACAATTAGATATACTTATTATCATGCACGTAACGCCGTAATAGCTTTTTCCGTCCATCCGGGTAAATACGGACCAGCGTTTTCCCTTCCGCCGAAATTCCCCTCGCGTTTCCCCTCCTCGACAGATCGGGAGCCGCACAGTAGAATGCTGGCATGATTTCCCACGCGACCATGCATGCATCGACTTGGTGGCGCCTCCACTAGGAGGCGGCATCTCCATGCGTGATTCATCGCACTTTGCCGCCGTTCTGGCAGGCAAAGATCCCTACGAATCTGTCTCCGGTGCGGCGGCTCCTGACCCAAGGAAGACCATGACCGTGCCCTTCTCCATCCAGTTCCGATCCGCCCCGGCCCCGTCGCGCGCGCCGGCCCGTCCGTCCATCCGCCGGTCCTGACCCGCACAGGTTGATCATGAAACTGCTGATGCTCGACAACTACGATTCCTTTACCTACAACCTGGTGCAGTATTTCGGCGAGCTGGGCGCGCAGGTCGAGGTGGCCCGCAACGACCAGATCACGCTCGACGAGATCGAGGCCATGGATCCCGATCGCATCTGCGTCTCGCCCGGCCCCTGCACGCCGAACGAGGCCGGGATCTCGGTCAAGCTGATCCGCCATTTCGCGGGCCGCAAGCCGATCCTGGGCGTGTGCCTGGGCCACCAGGCGATCGGCGTGGCCTATGGCGGCAACATCGTGCGGGCCCGCGAGATCATGCACGGCAAGGTGTCCCCCGTGACCCACGCGGGGACGGATGTCTTTGCCGGGCTGCCCTCGCCCTGCACGGTCACGCGCTATCATTCCCTGGCGATCGAGCGCGCGACGCTGCCCGAGTGCCTGGCGATCACCGCCGAGACCGCCGACGGCGAGATCATGGGCGTGGCCCACAAGACCCAGCCCGTCTACGGCGTCCAGTTCCACCCCGAGTCCATCCTCAGCGAGCACGGCCACGCCCTGCTGCGCAATTTCCTGGAGCTCTGAGCCCCCTTTTCCAAGACCAAGAACAAGGACACGCACCCATGCCCGTCATCACCCCGACCGAAGCCCTGGCACGCTGCATCGAACACCGGGAAATCTTCCACGACGAAATGCTGGAACTCATGCGCATGCTGATGCGCGGCGAGCTCTCGCCGCAGATCGCCAGCGCCCTGCTCATGGGCCTGCGCGTGAAAAAAGAGACCGTGGGCGAGATCACGGCCGCCGCGCAGGTCATGCGCGAGTTCGCGCTGGCCGTGCACGCGCGGGATCCCGACGACCTGCTGGACATGTGCGGCACGGGCGGCGACGGCTCGCAGACCTTCAACATCTCGACCGCGGCCATGTTCGTCGCGGCGGCCGGCGGCGCCAGGATCGCCAAGCACGGCGGCCGCAGCGCCTCGTCGTCCTCGGGCAGCGCCGACGTCCTCGAGGCGCTGGGGATCTGCATCACCGCGACGCCCGAGCAGGTGGCCGAGTCCATCGAGGCGACCGGCATCGGATTCATGTTCGCCCCCGCCCACCACGGGGCGATGAAGAACATCGCCTCCGTGCGCAAGGAACTCGGCGTGCGCACGATCTTCAACATCCTCGGCCCGCTGACCAATCCCGCCGGCGCGGGCAACCAGCTCATGGGCGTGTTCCACCCCGACCTGGTCGGGATCCAGGTGCGCGTGCTGCAGCGCCTGGGCTCGCGCCACGTGCTGATCGTCCACGGCAAGGACGGCATGGACGAGGCCTCGCTGGGGGCGGCCACGCTGGTGGGCGAGCTCAAGGACGGCGAGGTGCGCGAGTACGAGATCCACCCCGAGGACTTCGGCATGACCATGGTGTCCAACCGCGGCCTGAAGGTCGGCAACCGCGAGGAATCCGCCCAGATCGTGCGCGAGGTCCTGGACAACACCCCCGGCGCGGCGCGTGATATCGTGGGCCTGAACGCCGGGCTGGCCCTGTACGCCGGCAACCGCGCGCCCTCGATCCGCGAGGGCATCCGGATGGCGTTCGAGCTGATCGCCAGCGGCGCCGCCCGCGACAAGCTCGAACAGTTCCGCCGCTACACCGAACGATTCGCATCATGACCGACATCCTCGCCCGCATCCTCGAGACCAAGAAGATCGAGATCGCCACCTCGCGCCAGATGCGCAGCGAATCCGAGCTGATGCGCGAGGCCAAGAGCCGCAAGGATCTGCGCGGCTTCGCGCGCGCCATCGAGGACAAGATCGCGCAGGGCAAGCCGGCGGTGATCGCCGAGATCAAAAAGGCCTCGCCCTCCAAGGGCGTCATCCGCGAGGATTTCCGCCCGGCCGACATCGCAGCCACCTACGCCGCGCACGGGGCGGCATGCCTGTCCGTCCTCACGGACGTGCAGTATTTCCAGGGCGGCTACGACCACCTGCGCCAGGCGCGCGCGGCCTGCGCCCTGCCGGTGCTGCGCAAGGATTTCCTGATCGACCCCTACCAGGTCATCCACGCGCGCGCGCTGGGGGCCGACTGCATCCTGCTGATCGTGGCGGCGCTCGAGCCGGACCAGCTCCGCGAGCTCGAGGCGGCCGCCCTGGAGCTCGGCATGGACGTGCTGGTCGAGGTCCACGACCGCGCCGAGCTGGACGTCGCCCTGACCCTGAAAACGCCGCTGGTGGGCATCAACAACCGCAACCTGCGCAGCTTCGAGACCTCGCTGGAGGTCACGCTGTCGATGCTGGCGGACATTCCCGAGGGCAAGCGCGTCGTCACCGAAAGCGGCATCCTCACGCCGGCCGACGTCGCCCGCATGCGCGAACGCGGCGTCCAGGCCTTCCTGGTGGGCGAGGCGTTCATGCGCGCCGAGGACCCGGGCGCCGCGCTGCACGAGCTGTTCTTCGCCGGATGATCACCACCCCAGATCCCGCCCCGCGCGGGCCCGCTGCCGCCGGACTGGCGGACGCCACCTGCCCCTTGTGCGCGCCGGACGCGCCTGGGACATCACGCGCCGCGCACCCGCCCGGCACGCTGTGGCGGGACGAGGTCCTGCGCGTCGTCCGGGTGGACGACACGCCCATCCCGGGTTTCACCCGGGTCATCTGGAACACGCACGTCGCCGAAATGACCGACCTGGACACGGCGTCCCGGTCCCGCCTGATGCGCGCCGTCTGGCTGGTCGAAGACGCCCTGCGCGGCTGCCTGCATCCCGACAAGATCAACCTCGCCAGCCTGGGCAACCAGGTCCCGCACCTGCACTGGCACATCGTCCCGCGCTGGCGGGAGGACCCCTTCTTTCCCGCCTCGCCCTGGTCGGCACCGACCACCGATCCGGCCCGCCTGGCCGCCTGGGAGGCCCGCCGCGCCCGGCTGCTGGGGCGGATCGATTCCTTCCATCGCGCGCTGGTGGAGGCGCTGGAGGCGGGGGCGTCCGGGTAGGCGCCAACCGTCGTGCAGTGACGCAGCGGCCGTTGCAGCACCCCGCACCGGGATGCCCCGGCGATGGGAGGCCTGGCTTGGCTGCGCCCTTTGGCCGACGCCGAGTGCTGACGAGGGAACAGTAACCCAACGACCGTTGCAGCACCCCGCACCGGGATGCCCCGGCGATGGGAGGCCTGGCCTGGCCGCGCCCTTTGGCCGACGCCGAGTGCTGACGAAGGGAAGGCGGGAAAAGAGGCGGGCACTGTCTGAGGCCCGCAGGGCCGAGTTTGCCCGCCGCCCGCCTGGACGAGGCAGACTCGGGGAGCCCGACCGCAGGGAGGGCCGTCGGACGGGGCGCGGCCAGGCCAGGCCTCCCATCGCCGCGCCCATGGCACTCGCCGCCGGCCGAAGGTCTCCCTGGACACGGCTGCGGCTGAGCCACCACCTGACGACACGCCAGCAGCGAAATGCCCATGAAAAACGCCCCGTGGATCGGTTGAATCCAATCCACGGGGCGCCGTTCGCGCAAGACGCCGAATCAGTGCGAAGTACGCTTTTGGCTGAGTTTGCGGGCGGCCGCGGCCTGGGCCGCCAGCATGGCGAGCTCGGCCTCGACGACCGCGATGTCGGCCTTGTCCTTGGTGTTGCGCAGGGCTTCCTCGGCGCGCTGGCGCGCCGCGACGGCCTTGGCCTCGTCCAGGTCGGCCGCGCGGATCGCGGTGTCGGACAGGACGGTCACCATGCCCGGCTGCACCTCGAGGATGCCGCCGGCGACGAATATGTTTTCCTCGCCGCCGCCGGCCAGCTTGATTTTCAGCGTGCCGGGGCGGATGCGGGAGATCAGGGGAGTATGGCCGGGCAGGATGCCCAGGTCGCCCGACTCGCCCGGCAGGGCGACGAAAGTCGCCTCGCCGGAGAAGATCGATTCCTCCGCACTGACCACATCGACGTGGAGAGTAGCCATTTGCAATCCTTATTGGAGGGTCTTGGCCTTCTCGAATGCCTCATCGATCGAGCCAACCATGTAGAACGCCTGCTCGGGCAGCGCGTCGCACTCGCCTTCGACGATCATCTTGAAGCCGCGCAGCGTCTCGGACAGCGGCACGTACTTGCCCGGCGAACCCGTGAAGACCTCGGCCACGTGGAAGGGCTGGGACAGGAAGCGCTGGATCTTGCGCGCGCGGGCCACGGCCTGCTTGTCCTCGGGGGACAGCTCGTCCATGCCCAGGATCGCGATGATGTCGCGCAGTTCCTTGTAGCGCTGCAGGGTCTGCTGGACCGCGCGCGCCACGTTGTAGTGCTCCTCGCCGACGACTTGCGGGTCGAGCTGGCGGCTGGTCGAATCCAGCGGGTCGACGGCCGGGTAGATCCCCAGCGCGGCGATGTCGCGCGACAGCACCACGGTCGAGTCCAGGTGGAGGAAGGTCGTGGCGGGCGACGGGTCGGTCAAGTCGTCGGCGGGCACGTACACGGCCTGGATCGAGGTGATGGAGCCGGTCTTGGTCGAGGTGATGCGTTCCTGGAGCTTGCCCATTTCCTCGGCCAGCGTCGGCTGGTAGCCCACGGCCGAGGGCATGCGGCCCAGCAGCGCGGACACCTCGGTGCCGGCCAGGGTGTAGCGGTAGATGTTGTCGACGAAGAACAGCACGTCGCGGCCCTCGTCGCGGAACTTTTCCGCCATCGTCAGGCCCGACAGCGCCACACGCAGGCGGTTGCCGGGGGGCTCGTTCATCTGGCCGAAGACCATCGACACCTTGGAGTCCGGGAGGTTGTCGAGCTTGATGACGCCGGCGTCGGACATCTCATGGTAGAAGTCGTTGCCCTCGCGGGTGCGCTCGCCCACGCCCGCGAACACGGACAGGCCGCTGTGCGCCTTGGCGATGTTGTTGATCAGCTCCAGCATGTTGACGGTCTTGCCCACGCCGGCGCCGCCGAACAGCCCGACCTTGCCGCCCTTGGCGAACGGGCACACGAGGTCGATCACCTTGATGCCCGTTTCCAGCAGCTCGACCGAAGGCGAGAGCTCGTCGAACTTGGGGGCCTCCTGGTGGATGGCGCGCTTTTCGTCGGAGGCGATCGGGCCGCGCTCGTCGATGGGGCGGCCCAGCACGTCCATGATGCGGCCCAGGGTGCCGG
>JBIQHJ010000057.1:0-23310 GCA_044508625.1 Alcaligenaceae bacterium | reverse complement strand
GATCGCGGCCTCGGGCACGCTGTCGCAGATCATCCCGCCCTCGCTGGTGCTGATCGTGCTGGCCGACCAGCTCGGCCGCTCGATCGGCGACATGTACAAGGGCGCCTTCCTGCCGGGCTTCGCGCTCACGGGCCTGTACATCCTGTACGTGCTCATCGTGTCCTTCCTGCGGCCCAAGGCCGCGCCGGCGATCCCGCCCGAGGCGCGCACCTTCGTCGAGCCCAACGGCGGCCACGGCATCCCCTCGCTGCTGGTCCTGATGGTGGTGTCGGTGGTGGCTTCGGTGGTCGGCGTGGAATTCATGCTGACCGATGATCCGCACGTCGACGAGCTGATCGTCACCAGCATCCTGCTCTGGGGCCTGACCGCCTTCGTGCTGGCGCTGGTCAACAAGGTGCTGCGCCTGGGGCTGCTGTCCAAGATCGCCGAGCGCGTCACCTTCGTGATGATCCCGCCGCTGGCGCTGATCTTCCTGGTGCTGGGCACGATCTTCATCGGCGTGGCCACCCCGACCGAGGGCGGCGCCATGGGCGCGGTCGGCGCGCTGATCATGGCGGTCACCAAGCGGCGCCTGACGTGGTCGCTGCTGCGCCAGGCCATGGACACGACGACGACGCTGACCTGCTTCGTGGTCTTCATCCTGATCGGCTCCTCGGTCTTCAGCCTGACCTTCCGCGGCGTCAACGGCGATCTGTGGGTCGAGCACCTGCTGACCGGCCTGCCGGGCGGCGAGATGGGCTTCCTGATCGTGGTCAGCATCATGACCTTCCTGCTGGCGTTCTTCCTGGACTTCTTCGAGCTCGCCTTCATCATCGTGCCGCTGATCGGACCGGTGGCCGACAAGATGGGCATCGACCTGATCTGGCTGGGCGTGCTGCTGGCGGTCAACATGCAGACCTCCTTCATGCACCCGCCGTTCGGCTTCGCGCTGTTCTACCTGCGCTCGGTCGCGCCCAAGGAGGACTACAAGGACAAGATCACCGGCCAGACCATCGCCAAGGTCACGACCGGCCAGATCTACTGGGGCTCCATTCCCTTCATCGTGATGCAGATCGTCATGGTGGTCGCGGTCCTCCTCTATCCGGGCATGGTCACGCACTACAAGTCCGATCGTCCGCAGGTCAACATCGAGAACATCGAGATCGACATGGGGACCTTCTCGGGCTATGGCACGGGCAGCTACGGCGACGGCTCGGCGGCCGGGGCCTATGGCGCGGGCTCGGATGGCGGGGCGGCCCCGGATGCGGGTTCGGACGCCGGCGCGGCGCCGGGCGGCACGCCCTCGGACCAGGAGCTGAACAAGCTGTTCAAGTGAGCGCGGGCGGCGGGGCGCCGCCCCGCCGCCTCTTCAGCGCCGCGGCCCCGCGGCGCGCGTGCGCACGCAATCCAGCCAGGCGTCGATCGGCATGGGCCGCGCCATCAGGTAGCCCTGCAGCGCGTCGCAGCCGTGCTGGAACAGGAAATCGGCCTGGGGCCGGGTCTCGACGCCCTCGGCCACCGCCCGCAGCCCGAGCTGCTCGGCCATGGCCAGGATGAGGCGGGCGATGGCCATGCTGTCGGAATCGTGCGGGATGTCCTGGACGAGGCTCTTGTCGATCTTGAGCTCGTAGAGCGGCAGGCGCTTGAGGGAGGCCAGGTTCGAGTATCCCGTGCCGAAATCGTCGATGGAAAAGCGGATGCCCAGCCGGTTGATCTCGCTCATGCGCTGCGTCGTGGCGTGGATGTCGCGGATCAGCACGCCTTCGGTGACCTCGAAGATCAGGCGGTTGCCCGGCGCGCCGGTGCGCTCGAGGATGTCGCGCACGTATTGGACGAAGTTCGGGTCCATCAGGCGCTTGGGGCTGATGTTCAGCGAAACGGGGTAGGTCTCGTCGAGCGCCTGCAAGTCCAGCAGGAGCTTGCAGGCGACCTCCAGCGTCCAGTCGCTCAGGTGGTTGATGAGGCCGGTCTCCTCGGCCAGCGGAATGAACAGGGAAGGGGACACCGCGCCGCGCGTCGGATGCGTCCAGCGCATCAGCAGCTCGGCCCCGGTCACCCGGCCGCCCAGCGCGTACTGGGGCTGCAGGTGCATGCGCAACTGGGGCGTGTTCAGGGCCAGGGTCAGGTCGTGCTCGAGCCACAGGCGCTGCTCGACCTCGGACTGGATGTCCTGCTCGTAGAAGACCACGCAATTGCCCTCGCGCTGCTTGGCGCGGTGCATGGCCATGTCGGCCTCGCGCATCACGTCGTCCATCGAGGTGCTGCGGGCCTGCAGCAGGGTCAGCCCGATGCTGGCGCTCAGCACGCAGGGCTTGCCGTCGACCACCAGCGGATCGTCGAGCAGGGCGCGCCGCAGCTTTTCGGCCACCGACATGGCGTTGCGCGCGCTCTCCTCGATGCCCGTGCCGAGCTGCGTGAGCAGGATCATGAACTCGTCGCCGCTGACCCGCGAGACCGTGTCGCGTTCGCGGGTGCAGGCCACCAGCCGCCGCGCGACCTCCTGCAGGATGCGGTCGCCCACCGCGTGGCCCCGCGCGTCGTTTATCTTTTTGAAGTTGTCGAGGTCCAGGATCAGCAGGGCGCCGAACACCTGGCCGCTGCTGGCGCTCTCGAGCGTCTGCTCGAGGCGGCTGATCAGCATCCGCCGGTTGGGCAGGTCGGTCAGCGTGTCGTAGAAGGCGAGGCGGTGCGCTTGTTCCTCGGCCTGCACGCGGTCGGTGGTGTCGGTCAGGATCGCGCAGACCGCCTCGACCGTCCCGGCGGCGTTGCGCAGCGGCACCTTGATCGACAGGAAGGTGTGCTGCCTGCCCGTGGCGGAGGACGCCAGGCGTTCCTGGAGGGCGACGCGCTGCTCGAGGCGCAGGGCCTGCTGGTCGGACCGCTCGATCGTCGCCACGGTGCGGGCGTCGTCCATCAGCTCGCGATCGTGGCGCATGGCCAGGTCTTTGGCGGACAGGCCGAGGAATTCGCAGACCTTGCGGTTGGCGTAGAGGTAGCGCCCCTCGCGATCCTTTATGTAGATCATCGCATCGACGGTGTCGAGGATGGTGTTCAGGCGGTCCTCGCTGGTGATGAGCTGGCGGCGCTGGCTGCGTTCCCGGCACCTGAGATACAGGGCGAGGATGAGGGCGAGCACCAGCATCGTGCCCAGGGCGATGACCATCCAGTCCGAGTACCACGGGGCGCGTGCCGGGCGCTGGGGATTGCGCCATTGCGACAGGATCTGGAAATAGGGCGATTCCGGGTCGGCCTGCCAGGCGCCGAGGTGCTCGTCGATGCGCGCGAGCACGGCCGTGTTGCGGCCCTTGGGCGCGGCAAAGAACGCCTTGGTGGGCTGGAAGATGATGGGCGTGGGGACGAGCTGGTATTTCGGGGACGTGAGCTCGCCAAAGAAATAGTCCGAGACCACCCCGTCGGCCCGGCCCGCCTGCACGAGCTGGAAACCCTGGGTCAACTGGTCGACGGCCTCCAGGCGCGTGCCGATGTCCAATGTCGGCAGCAAGGCGTTCAGGTAGTCGTGCTGGGCCGAGCCGGCCAGCACGGCGAGGCGCATCCCGTTCAGGTCCTGGATGGTGCGCAGGGCGTTGCCGCGGGCGGCGTAGACCTGCGACCAGCTATGCAGGGCCGGGACGTGGTGGAAGTCGATCGTCCGGGCGCGCTCGGGGGTGTAGTACACGTCGGGCAGCAGGTCGATGTCGCCGGCCTCGAGCCGCTGCATGCACGCGGCCCAGTCGCAGGCCTCGGGCATGAGGGTCCAGCCCTCGCGTTCCGCGATCTTGTTGAGTATCTCGCCCAGGATCCCGCCGGGCCGGCCCTCGGGCGTGATGTAGATGTCGGGCGGCTGGTCGTAGATGCCGACGCGCAGCGTCGTCGCCGCGGCCTGCGCCATGGCCGGCAGGCCGAACAGCGCCGCCATCATCGGCGGCAGCAGGGTGCTGCGCAGGGTTCGGGTGACGATCCGCATGGGCTCGGTAGGGCAAAGGGGGCCGGTCATCGGTCGGGATTGGTTGCAAGGGTCGCTGGATCGGGTCGCCATGCGGGCGGTCGAGATGCCACGATAGGGAAAATGCCCATCATCGGTCAATACCGGCGGCGGAAATAAATTCGGGCGGGCCGGGGATCCCCGCAAGTGGCCGCGTTCGTCCCCCTCGCGCCGCGATGCAGGGATAAAATGACGCCAGCCGGAGTCCGACGGACTCCATTGCCGCTTCCGGCCCCACAAAGGTTTCCGACTCCGCAAAGGTTCACCATGCCACAGCGTTTCCTGGAAGATGCGCGCGCCCTGATCGGGCAGTTGCGCGCCGATGGGTTCTACAAGACCGAGCGCGTCATTGCCAGCCAGCAGGCCGCCGGGATCCGCCTCGCCGACGGCGCGCAGGTCCTGAATTTCTGCGCCAACAACTACCTGGGCCTGGCCAACGATGCGCGCCTGATCGAGGCCGCGCGCGAGGGCCTGGCCGCCGACGGCTTCGGCATGGCCTCGGTGCGCTTCATCTGCGGCACGCAGTCGGGGCACAAGGCGCTCGAGTCGGCACTGGCCTCCTGGCTGGGCATGGGCGACGCCATCCTCTATTCGAGCTGTTTCGACGCCAATGGCGGCCTGTTCGAGGCCCTGCTCGACGAGCGCGACGCGGTCGTGAGCGACGCCCTCAACCACGCGAGCATCATCGACGGCGTGCGCCTGTGCAAGGCGCGCCGCTACCGCTACGCGAACAACGACATGGCCGACCTGCGCGCGCAGCTCGAGGCGGCCCGCGCCGCCGGCGCACGGCATGTGATGATCGCCACCGACGGTGTGTTCTCGATGGACGGGGTGATCGCCGACCTGCCGTCGATCTGCGACCTGGCCGAGGAGTTCGATGCGCTGGTCATGGTCGACGATTCGCATGCCGTGGGCTTCATGGGCGAGGGCGGGCGCGGCACGCCCGAGCATTGCGGCGTGCAGGGGCGCGTGCACATCCTGACCGGCACCCTGGGCAAGGCGCTGGGCGGCGCCTCGGGCGGCTACGTGGCGGCCGCCGCCGAGGTGGTCGAATTGCTGCGCCAGCGCTCGCGGCCGTACCTGTTCTCGAATTCCCTGGCGCCGGCCATCGTCGCGGCGTCGCTGCGCGTGATCGAGCTGCTGCGCAGCCCCGAGGGCGCCGCCCTGCGCGAGCGCGTGCACGCCAACGGACGGCATTTCCGCCGGGCGATGGAGGCGCTGGGCTTCGATCTCGTGCCGGGCCAGCATCCCATCATCCCGGTGATGCTGGGCGATGCGGCCCTCGCGGTGCGCATGGCCGACGCCCTGCTGGACGAGGGCGTCTACGTCATCGGTTTTTCCTATCCCGTCGTCCCCAAGGGGCGGGCGCGCATCCGGACGCAGATGAGCGCGGCGCACACGAGCGCCCAGATCGACGAGGCGGCCGAGGCATTCGCCCGGGTCGGCCGCGCGCTGGGCGTGATTCCCCGCAACTGAAAAGGACAGGATCCCCATCATGCGCGCATTGGCGAAACTGCGTCCGGCCGAGGGGCTGGAACTCATCGAGACCGACCGCCCCGTGGTCGGCCACAACGACGTCCTCATCCGCATCCGCAAGACCGCCATCTGCGGCACCGACGTCCACATCTGGAAATGGGACGAGTGGGCGGCCCGCACGGTGCCCGTGCCCATGCACGTCGGCCACGAATACGTGGGCGAGGTGGTCGAGATCGGCCAGGAGGTGCGGGGCTTCCGGATCGGCGACCGGGTCTCGGGCGAGGGGCACATCACCTGCGGCCATTGCCGCAACTGCCGCGCGGGGCGCCGCCACCTGTGCCGCAACACCTCCGGCGTGGGCGTGAACCGGCCCGGGGCCTTTGCCGACTACCTGGCGATCCCGGCCTTCAACGCCTTCCGCATCCCGGACGACGTGCCCGACGAGCTGGCGGCGATCTTCGATCCGTACGGCAATGCCACGCACACCGCGCTCGCCTTCGACCTGGTGGGCGAGGACGTGCTGATCACCGGCGCGGGGCCGATCGGCGCCATGGCCGCGGCCATCGCGCGCCACGTGGGCGCGCGCAACGTGGTGATCACCGACGTCAACGACTACCGGCTGGACCTCGCCGCCCGCATGGGCGCCACCCGCACGGTGAACGTGGGGCGCGAGGACCTGCCGGCGGTGATGCGCGAGCTGGGCATGACCGAGGGCTTCGACGTCGGCCTGGAAATGTCGGGCGTGCCCGGCGCCTTTTCCTCGATGCTCGCGCAGATGAACCATGGCGGCAAGATCGCCATGCTGGGCATCCTGCCCGACGGCGTGGGGATCGACTGGGGCCAGGTGATCTTCAAGGGCCTCGAGATCAAGGGGATCTACGGGCGCCAGATGTTCGAGACCTGGTACAAGATGGTCGCCATGCTGCAGAGCGGGCTGGACCTCTCGCCCATCCTGACCCACCGCTACCCGGTGTCGGAGTATCGCCAAGGTTTCGACGCGATGCTGTCGGGCCAGAGCGGCAAGGTGATCCTGGACTGGGATTGAGCCCCCGTCAGAGGTCCCGCAGGGCGGCGCGGATCGCGGCGATGTCCAGGCCGCGCGCCAGCGCCAGGCGCAGCAGCGTGCGGGCCTGCTGGGGATTGAGCCCCCGCGAGGCCAGGATGCCATCCTGCTCGTCCGCGGCCTTGGCCGTCACCTCGCCCCAGGGCACGCGGCTCGCGCGCACGCACTGGATCCCGCGCCGGCGCGCCCGCGCGCAGCCCCGCAAGGCGGCCGGGCTCAGGCTGCCGTTGCCCAGGCCGGCCACCACGATCCCCGCGACCCCCGCCTCGATGGCGGCCTGGTACAGGTGGTCGCCGGCGTCCTGGTGGTCGTAGAGGATGTCGACCTTGGGCAGGCCGCGCAGTCCCGCCAGGGAAAAGGGCGCGGCCGCGGGCAGGACGGGGCGCTGGGCGATGCGCACCGCGCCGTCGCTGATCCAGCCCAGCGCGCCGGGCTCGGCGGCCCCGAAGGCGTCCACGCGGGTGGTGTGGCCCTTGGCGACGTGGCGCGCGGCGAGGATCCGGTCGTTCATCGCCACCAGGACGCCGCAGTCCCGGCTGAGCGGGTCGCGCGCGACCAGCAGGGCGTTGTACAGGTTCAGCGGGCCGTCCGCGCTGAGCGCGGAGCCCGGGCGCATGGCGCCCACCAGCACCACGGGCTTGAGGTGGCGCACCGTCAGGTGCAGGAAAAAGGCGGTCTCCTCGAGCGTGTCCGTCCCGTGCGTGACGACGACGCCGTCGACGCCGGGGTCGCGCAGCAAGGCGTCGATGCGCCGCGCGAGCCGCAGCACGCGGGCGGTGGTGAGCTGGCGGCTGTCGACGTTGAAGACCTGCTCGCAGCGGATGTCGGCCAGCGCGGCGGCGCCGGGCACCGCCGCCAGCATGGCGTCGATGCCCTCGGTCACCGTGTAGTCGGTGAGCTGGCTGGCGTGCCCGGCGGTGGCGGCGATCGTGCCGCCGGTGCCGAGCAGCACCAGGCGCGCCGGCGCGCGCGCCGCGGGCCCCGGCATCAGGGGTACAGGCCGCGCACCTGGCGGGCCTCGAGGATGCGCGTGCAGGCCACGATGAACGCGGCGGTGCGCAGCGACACCTGGTGCTCGCGCGCCACGCCCGACATGGCGCTGTAGGCCGCGCGCATCATGGCCTCGAGGCGGTGGTTGATTTCCTGCTCGGTCCAGAAGAAGCTCGAGAAGTCCTGCACCCACTCGAAATAGCTGACCGTGACCCCGCCGGCGTTGGCCACCACGTCGGGCACGATCATCGTGCCCTTGGACGAGAGGATGTCGTCGGCCTCGGGGGTCGTCGGGCCGTTGGCGCCCTCGACCAGGATCTTGGTGTGGATCAGGTCGGCGTTGTCCTGCGTGATCTGGCCTTCGAGGGCGGCCGGGATGAGGATCTCGGTTTCCAGCGACCAGAATTCCTTGGGCGTGAGCGATTCGGAGTCCGGCGCGCCGGCCACGCCGCCCGCGGTGCGCACGTGGTCGAACAGCGCGAGGATGTTCAGGCCGTGGGCGTTGTGGACGATGCCGGTGTGGTCGTAGACGGCCACGACCTTGGCGCCGGCCTCGTGCAGCAGGCGCGCCGCGGTGCCGCCCACGTTCCCGAAGCCCTGGACGGCGACGCGCGCGCCCTTGATGTCGATGTGGCATTCGCGCGCCGCCTCGCAGGCGGCCACGTAGACCCCCCGGCCGGTCGCCTCGACGCGGCCCAGGCTGCCGCCCAGCGCCACGGGCTTGCCGGTGACCACGCCAGTGGCGGTCATGCCCTCGTTCATGGAATAGGTGTCCATCATCCACGCCATGGTCTGGGCGTTGGTGTTGACGTCGGGGGCGGGGATGTCCTTGTTGGGGCCGATGATGGCGCCGATTTCGCTGGTGTAGCGGCGGGTGATGCGCTCGAGCTCGGCCCGGGAATAGTCGCGCGGGTCGATGCGGATGCCGCCCTTGGCGCCACCGAAGGGCAGGTTCACCGCGGCGGCCTTGACCGACATCCAGGCCGACAGGGCCATGACCTCGGACAGCGTGACGTCCTGGTGGTAGCGCACGCCGCCCTTGCCGGGGCCGCGCGAGGTGTTGTGCTGGACGCGGTAGCCCTCGAAGTGGGCCACCTGGCCGTTGTCGAGTTCGACGGGGATGTCGACGATCAGGATGCGCTTGGGGCGCTTGAGCGTTTCGATCCAGCGCGTGAGCGGGCCCAGGTATGGCGCCACGCGGTCCACCTGCTGGAGGTAGATGCCCCAGGGCCCTGGATCTTTTGGATTCAGGTAGGAAGGCAGCGGATGCGGCATGGGTTCTGTCATGACGGTAGCCTATTCGAGAATTGTCGGAGAGGGTGGAGGATGGAGAAGGATACATTCTAGTGCGCGGGATCGGCGCTGTGCGGCTTTCGGGGCGGGTGCGTCCCCCGTTGCGGGCGGATCCCGCAAAAATGGGGCGCGACCCGGGCACGGGGCGGCGAGCCGCGGGGGCCGGGCAGGGGGTTATAAGGAACCAACGATTAATTCGTTCCCGCGGCGGGCCGGCCGATGCACACTGTTCCACCTGGGATCCTCCGAACGAGCCGCCGCGGCTGCCTTGCCGCCCGGCTCCCCCGGAGAATCCCCTGGCGGGCCCGCGGGCCCGGTGGGTGTTCCGGATCGAGGAGGCTGAGCGTGTCGACGAGTATCGAGGGGTCGCTGGACCGTGCCTGGGGCGCGTTGCTGGCCGACCTGGAGCGGATCGCCGCGGCCCACCCCGACGCGCTGCTGGCCTCCTCGATGGGGGTCGAGGACATGGTCCTGATCCATGCCATCGCGCAGGCCGCGCCGGGCCTGGGGGTGTTCATGCTGGATACCGGCCGCCTGCACCCCGAGACCCTGGCGATGGCCGGCGTCGTGGCCGAGCGCTACGGCATCGTGCCGCGGATCATGCGGCCCGATCCCGAGGCCGTGCGGGAGCACGTCCGGGCCCATGGCACGCATGCCTTCTACGAGAGCGTCGAGCTGCGCAAGGCCTGCTGCGGGATCCGCAAGGTCGAGCCCCTGCGCCGGGCGCTGGCGGGCCATTCGGCCTGGATCACCGGCCAGCGGCGCGAGCAGTCCGTGACGCGCACCGCCCTGGAAGCCGAGGAATGGGACTCGGCCTTCGGCCTGCGCAAGTTCAATCCTCTGGCCGCCTGGACGGGCGGACAGGTCTGGGCCCTGGTGCGGGCGCTGGGCATTCCCTACAACCCCCTGCATGACCGGGGCTACCCCTCGATCGGCTGCGAGCCCTGTACCCGGGCGGTGCGGCCGGGCGAGGACCCGCGCGCCGGCCGCTGGTGGTGGGAGCAGCGCGACAGCCGCGAATGCGGCCTGCACGCCGGCAACCTGGCGGGCAAGCGCCCCGGCGTGGTGGCGCGCGATCCCGCCCTTCGATGAGGATGACATGACTGAACTGAAGCTGCGCACGCACCTGGACTGGCTGGAGTCCGAGGCGATCCACATCCTGCGCGAGGTGGCCGCCGAGTGCGCCCGCCCCGTGCTGCTGTTTTCCGGCGGCAAGGATTCCGTGGTGCTGCTGCGCCTGGCCGAAAAGGCCTTCCGGCCCGGCCGCTTTCCCTTTCCCCTGATGCACATCGACACGGGGCACAATTTCCCCGAGGTCATCGCGTTCCGCGACCGGCGCGCGGCCGCGCTGGGCGAGGACCTGATCGTGCGCTCGGTCGAGGACTCCATCGCGCGCGGCACCGTGGTGCTGCGCCACGCGACCGATTCGCGCAACGCCGCGCAGGCCACCACCCTGCTGGAGGCGATCGAGGAATTCGGCTTCGATGCCTGCATCGGCGGGGCGCGCCGCGACGAGGAAAAGGCGCGCGCCAAAGAGCGCATCTGCTCCTTCCGCGACGAGTTCGGCCAGTGGGATCCCAAGGCCCAGCGCCCCGAGCTCTGGAACCTCTACAACACCCGCGTGCACCCGGGCGAGAACATCCGCGTGTTCCCGATCTCGAACTGGACCGAGCTGGACGTCTGGCAGTACATCGAGCGCGAGGGCCTGGACCTGCCCTCGATCTACTACGCCCACGAGCGCAACGTCGTGCGCCGCGGCGACCTGCTGGCGCCCGTGACGCCGCTGACCCCGGCGCGCGAGGGCGAGCGGGTCGAGCGCCTGACGGTGCGCTTCCGCACCGTGGGCGACGTGTCCTGCACCTGCCCCGTGGCGTCGACGGCCGCCACGCCGGCGGCCATCATCGCAGAGACGGCGGTGACGACCGTGACCGAACGCGGCGCCACGCGCATGGACGACCAGACCTCCGAGGCCTCGATGGAACGGCGCAAGAAACAGGGCTACTTCTGAGCGGCCCGCCCCGGACAAAGGAATCTCCGTCATGAACACAATCAATGAACAATGGCAGGCCGCGCCGGAAACCAGCGTGCTGCGGCTGATCACCGCGGGTTCGGTGGACGATGGCAAATCCACCCTGATCGGACGCCTGCTGTTCGACAGCAAGGGCGTGTTCGCCGACCAGTTGCGGGCGATCACCGGGTCCAAGTACGCGCGCGCGCCGGGCAGCGCCCTGGACCTCGCCCTGCTGACCGACGGGCTGGAGGCCGAGCGCGAGCAGGGCATCACCATCGACGTGGCCTATCGGTACTTCGCCACCCCCGCGCGGAAATTCATCGTCGCCGACGCGCCGGGCCACGAACAGTACACCCGCAACATGGTGACCGGCGCCTCGACAGCCCGGGCGGCCATCATCCTGATCGACGCCAGCCGCGTGCGCGAGGGCGAACTGCTGCCCCAGACCAAGCGCCACAGCACGCTGGCGCGCCTGCTGGGGCTGCGCCATATCGTCGTGGCCGTCAACAAGATGGACCTGGTCGACTGGGACCAGGCCGTCTACGAGCGCATCCGCGCGGCGTACCGCGAGCTCGCCGAGCGGCTGGGGATCGCCTCCTTCCACATCCTGCCGCTGTCGGCGCTGTCCGGCGACAACGTGGTCCGGCCCTCCGGGCGGACGCCCTGGTACGGCGGCCCGCCCCTGCTGTCCCTGCTCGAGGACCTGCCGGTGGATGACGAGCGGGCGGAGGACGACCCGAGGTTCTTCGTGCAATGGGTGATCCGCCACAACGGCAGCGGCCGGGACGCCTTCCGCGGCTACGCGGGCCAGCTCGCGGGCGGCGCCTGGCGCGTGGGCGATGCCCTGCGGGTGCTGCCCAGCCAGGAGCCCGTGCGCATCGTCCGCATCCTGCGCGGCGAGGACGAGCTGGACGCGGCCCGCGACGGCGACAGCGTGACGCTGGTCCTGGACCGCGACGTCGATATCTCGCGCGGCGACCTGCTGGTCGGCGCCCTGGCCCAGGCCCGCATGGGGCGCGATTTCGAGGCCGAGCTGTGCTGGCTGGACCAGCAGGCGCTCAACCCCTCGCGCCTGTACTGGCTCAAGCAGGGCACCCGGCTGACGCAGGCGCGGGTGCAGGCCGTCCACAGCCGGCGCGACATCCACGAGCTGCGCTCGGTCGACTGGAACGGCACGCTGGCGATGAACGACATCGGCCGCGCGACCCTGCGCACCCGCGACGCCCTGGTGCTGGACGGCTACGAGCGCCAGCGGGCGACGGGCGCCTTCATCCTGATCGACATGACCACCAACCAGACGGCCGCCGCGGGGCTGATCAGGGGGGATTGAAGGAGGCCTCGCGGACGCGCGGGGGCGAGGCGGGACGCAGCCTCGCGCGGCGGCCGCCGGCCCGCCCCGGCGCCTCTCAGATGCCGTAGCGCTTGAGGCCCTCGAGGTCCAGGACCTGGACGGCGCCGTACTCGACCTTCAGCAGGCGGGCGTCCTCGAGGGCGCGCAGGGCCTGGTTGGTGCGCTGGCGCGAGATCCGCGCCAGGTAGCCGATTTCCTCCTGGGTGATCTCGAGGCGCATCGAGTCGCTGGGGTAGAGCAGGGGGTTGAACAGCTCGGCCAGGCAGCGCGCGACGCGCGCGTCGGGCGCGAGCAGCCGGTCGTATTCGGCCTTGCCGATGAATTGCGCCACGCGCTCGTTGAGCTGGTGCAGCAGGTAGCGGTTGAAGGGAATGCTGTTGTCCAGCAGCCAATAGAAGGTGTCGCCGCGCAGGCGCGCGATGGTGCTCTGGCGCAGGGCCACCACGTCGTACTTGCGCGCCTCGTGCTTGAGCAGCGAGCCCTCGCCGATCCAGCCCCCGGCGGGCACGCCCGTGAGCGAGGCCATCTTGCCGTCGGCGTTGCCCACGGAAACCTTGATCAGGCCGGCCAGGACGCCGATCCATGCGTCGGCCACGACGCCCTTGTGCTCGATGATGGTCCCGGCCGGGATGGTGGCCAGGGCCGTGTCCCGGACGACACGCGCCTGCTGGTCGGCATCCAGGAGATCGAACCATGCGGCATGGGCCTGCAGCATCTGTACGATGTTCATGGGTGATTACCCTAGGACGGGAGCGAATGTCATATACGTGACAGTTGGCATGGCACCTACACTGTATCTTAGATGGAACGGATCGTGTTTCAGATATGTTTTCGTGAGAATCTGAGGGGGCTTCGGTGTCGGGTGCTGCGGGTTCGAATGAGGGGGTATTGTCCCTCAAGCATGTCAGTCGATGGTTCGGCGGCGTCCAGGCCCTGGCCGACGTCTCCATGGACGTCCGCAAGGGCGAGATCTACGGCCTGATCGGCCCCAATGGCGCGGGCAAGACCACGCTCATCAACGCGATCACCGGCTTCTATCCGCCGCAAGAGGGCACGATCAGCTTCGAGGGCCGATCGCTCAACAAGGTCCATCCCCACCGGGTCGCCCGCGACGGCATCGCCCGCACCTTCCAGAACGTCGCCCTGTTCAAGGGCATGAGCGTGCTCGACAACATCCTGCTGGGCCGCCACATCTTCATGCGGCCCAGCGCGCTGGCCTCGCTGTTCTACTGGTGGTGGGCGCAAAAAGAGGAAATCGCCCATCGCTACAAGGCCGAGGAGATCATCGACCTGCTGCAGCTCGAGAGCGTGCGCGACGAGCCGGTCGAGGTCATCCCCCTGGGCCTGCAAAAGCGGGTCGAGCTGGCGCGCGCCCTGGCGGCCGAGCCCCGGCTGCTGATCCTGGACGAGCCCATGGCGGGCATGAACCAGGAGGAAAAGGAATACATCGTGCGCTTCATCCTGGATGCCCAGGAGGCGCTGGACCTGACCATCCTGCTGATCGAGCACCACATGGACGTGGTCACCGCCATTTGCGGCCGCGCCCTGGTGCTGAACAACGGCCGGGTGGTCACGGAGGGCCCGGTGGACGAGGCCGTCAACCACCCGGACGTCGTGTCGGCCTATATCGGAGGGGTGTCGAATGACGAATGAGCATCCCGGCGCGCGCCGGCCGGATGCGGATGGCCGCGATGGCGACCACCTGATCGCGGTGCTCGCCGGCAATGCCCGCGCCCATGGCGAGGGGGTGGCGATGCGCGAGCGCGACCGCGGGATCTGGCAGGAGTATCGCTGGGGCGAGTACCTCGACCAGGTCCTGGGCGCGGCCGCGGGGCTCGAGACCCTGGGCGTGGCGCCGGGGGACAATGTGCTGGTCATCGGCGACAACCGCCCCGCGCTGTATTTCGGGATGCTGGGGGCGATCGCCCTGCGCGCGGTGCCCTCGCCGGCGTATCCCGACACCACGCCCGACGAGATCTTCGGCCAGCTCGACCGCGAGGGCGTGCGCTGCGCGATCGCCGAGGACCAGGAGCAGGTCGACAAGCTGCTCGACCTGCGCGAGCGCCATCCCGCGCTCGAGTGGATCCTCTACGACGATCCCCGGGGGCTGACGGGCAGCGTGCCCGAGGGTGTGATCGCATTCACCGAAGTCGTGCGCCGCGGGCGCGAGCGCCTGCGCGAGAATCCCGGCCTGCGCGACGAACTGCTCCAGCGCCCGCGCGCCGACGACGTCGCCGTGCTGCTGCACTCCTCGGGCACCACCGGCGCGCCCAAGGCGATTCCGCTGAAGCACCGGCACGTCCTGTTCGCGGTGCGCAACGCGGCCGCGGCGGGTTATTTCGGGCCGGGCGAGACGCACATGGCCTACATGCCCATCGCCTGGGTCGGGGACTTCATCTTTTCGATCGGCGCGGCCCTGGTCCTGCGCTTTTCCGTGAACATCCCGGAAAACCAGGAAACCGTGCAGCACGACCTGCGCGAGATCGCGCCCACCGTGTATTTCACCTCGCCGCGGGCCTGGTCGGCCATGCTCACACGGGTGCAGGTCGGCATCGAGGAATCGAGTCCGTTCAAGCGCAGGCTTTTCCAGCATTTCATGCCGTTCGCCATCCGGCTCGAGCGCCGGCGGCTGCAGGGCGTCGAGCCCGGCCTGGCCGGCCGGCTGTGGCGCGGCCTGGGCGAGATCCTGATCTACGGGCCGATCAAGGACCAGCTCGGCCTCGCCCGGGCGCGCCGCTCGTACACCGCCGGCGAGGCGATCGGCGAGGAGGTGTTCCTGTTCTTTCGCGCCCTGGGCCTGGATCTGCGCCAGTTCTACGGCCAGACCGAGAACTGCGCCCTGTGCGCGGCGCAAGAGCCGGGCACGGTCAAGCTGCACACCGTGGGCGTGCCCTTCCCGGGCGTCGAGGTGCGCGTCAGCGATTCGGGCGAGATCCTGGTGCGCGGCGGCAATGTGTTCGACGGCTACTACCGGAATCCCAAGGCCACGGCCGAGGTCCTGCAGGACGGATGGCTGCATACCGGGGACGCCGGCCACATCGAGGACGACGGCCAGCTCGTGGTCCTCGGGCGGGTGTCCGAGGTCGTCCATACCGGCGGCGGGCAACGCTTCATCCCCACCTACATCGAAAACCACCTGAAATTCAGCCAGTACGTCAAGGACGTGTGCGTGATCGGCGCCGGCCGCGAATACCTTTCGGCGCTGGTGGCCATCGACTGGGACGCCGTGGGCCATTGGGCGCAGGAACACGGCGTGGCCTATACCTCCTTCGCCGACCTGTCGCAGAAATCCGAGGTCTACGGCCTGGTCGGCGAGGTGATCGCGCACGTCAACACCCTGCTGCCCGAGGCGGTGCGGATCCGCCGCTACGTCAACCTGCACAAGGAATTCGATCCGGACGACGGCGAGGTCACCCGCACGCGCAAGCTGCGCCGGGGCGTCATCGAGGAGCACTATCGCGACATCATCGACGCCGTCTACGCGGGCCTGGACGCGGTCGAGTCCGAGGCGCAGATCACTTATGAAACCGGCGCGTCGGGCGTGCTGAAGCGGCACCTCGCGATCCGCGACGTCCCTTCGGCGGCCGGCCGGGAGGTGGCCGCATGAACATCGAATTCTTTCTCGAGCTGCTCGCCAATGGCGCCCTGACGGGGCTGATGTACGGCATGGTGGCGCTGGGCATCGTGCTGATCTACAAGTCCTCGGGCGTGCTCAATTTCGCGCAGGGCGCCATGGTCATGACCGCGGGCTACGTGACGTGGCTGCTGACGTCCTTCGGCCTCTCGATCTACGCGGCCGTGGCGCTGGGCATCGTGGCGCTGTTCGCCTTCGGGCTGCTGATCGAGCGCCTGCTGCTGCGGACCCTCGTCGGCCAGCCGATCATCATGATCGTCATGCTCACCCTGGGGCTGGACATTTTCCTGCGGGGGCTCGTCCCCGGGATCCTCGGCACCTCGCCCAAGCACCTCGACCTCGGGGTGGGCATGGCGCCGCTGGTGCTTGGCGACGTCTTCATCAACCGGGTCTACCTGCTGGGCGGCGTGGTGGCCCTGGCGCTGTTCGCCCTCGCGGCGCTGTTCTTCCGCACCCGGCTGGGGACCAAGCTGCGCGCGGTGTCGGACGACCACGTCTCGAGCTGGTCCGTGGGGATTTCGGTCGAGCACGCGGTGGCGGTGTCCTGGGGCCTGGCCGGCGTCTGTGCGGTCGGGGCCGGCACGATATGGGGCACGGTGCAGGGCGTGGAATGGTCACTGACCGCCTTGCTGTTCCCGGCCGTGGCCGTGGTGATCCTCGGCGGCATCGACAGCATCCCCGGGGCGCTGCTCGGGGGCATCGTGGTCGGCGTCCTCGGCAGCGTCATCCCGGGCTACGTCGACCCGCTGGTCGGCGGCAGCACGCGCGACGTGGTGACCTCGGTCGTCATCCTGCTGACCATCATGATCCGGCCCTATGGGATGTTCGGCCGCGAAGACATCGAAAGGGTATAGGTCATGTTCTATCGGCTCTCCGGCATCCACCACACCCGCTATGCCTCGGCCCGTCAGCTCTGGCCGCTGCCGGCCGACCGCTGGCAGGTCGCGGCGGTCTTCGTGCTGGCGGTGGCGGCGCCGCTCTACATGTCCGACCTGTACCTGTCGAGCTACATGCTGCCCTGGCTGGTCTGGAGCACCGCCACGCTGGCGCTCACGCTGCTGATGGGGGTCGCCGGGCAATTGCACTTCGGCTTCGGCGCGGTCATGGCGATCGGGGCCTACACCAGCATCCACCTGACCCAGGCCGGCGTGCCGTTCGAGTTCGCCCTGCTGGCGGCGGGCCTGCTCGCCGCGCTCATCGGGTGCCTGTTCGGGGCGGCGGCGCTGCGCGTCAAGGGCCTGTACCTGGTGATGGCCACGCTGGCGATGCAGTTCCTGGTGGACTGGGTCATCGTCAACGTCAAGGCGATTTCCGGAGGCGCGGTGGCCACCCTGCAGGCGCCCTCCGTCGAGTTCCTGTGGCTGCCCGTCGACACGCTGGTCGCGCGCTATTACGTGGCCCTGCTGTGGGCGGTGATCGTGACGCTGCTGATGCTCAACATCAAGCGCACGAGCTTCGGCCGGGCGCTGGTGGCGGTGCGCGACAAGGACTTCGCCGCGGCGGTGATCGGCGTGAACATCTTCAAGTACAAGCTGCTGGCGTTCTTCACCAGCTCGTTCCTGGGCGGGGTGACCGGGGCGATCCTCGCCTTCTGCTTCTACCGGGCCGTCACGCCGCAGCAATTCAGTTTCGACATTTCGATCCAGCTCGTCGCCATGGTGCTGGTGGGCGGCCTGGGCAGCGTGATCGGCGCTTTCCTCGGCGCGGGCTTCGTGCTGCTGGCGCCCATCGTGCTCCTGAACATCGTCGCGCCGCTGGTGGAGGCCGGCTGGCTGCCGGTGTCGGCCTCGCTGATGGCGCACATCCCGCTCATGATCTACGGGGCCATGATCATCGGGTTCCTGCTATTCGAGCCGCTGGGCCTGGCCAAGATCTACGACAACGCCCGGAAATATTTCCTGGTCTGGCCGTTCCGGCACACCCAGAGTTGAGCTTGTATTTGGTGTCATCACGCACAGGAGGAGGTCAACATGAGACATAGCATTCGTACACTGGTCGGCAGCGGCCTGGCCGGCGCCGCGATCCTCGCGGCCGGCCTGGCGGGCGGGGCCGTCCATGCCCAGGACAAGGCGCCCATCAAGGCCGCCACGCTGCTGGACTTCACGCGCGTCTACACGTTCCTGACGGACGAGTACAGCCAGGGACAGCAGGACTACGTCAAGCTGCTCAACCTGGAAGGCGGCATCGGCGGCCATCCCGTCGATCTGATCGTCCGGGATCAGGGCAGCCAGCCGCAGCAGGGCATCGCTCTGTACAACCAGGCCCGCGACGAGGGGGCCATTTTCTTCGATTTCCTCAGCACGCCGGTCGCGAATGCCGTGATGCCGCGCGCCAACGAGGACCATCTGCCGATGATCACGTTCGCGCATGGCCGCGCGGACGCCATCGACGGACAGCGCTTCCCCTTCGTCTTCCCGTCGGCGGCCATCTACCGCTCGCAGGCGGCCTTGCTGCTGCAGTACATGGATGAGCATGGCGGCCTGAAGGACAAGAAGATCGCCTTCGTCCACATCGACTCGCCCTTCGGGCGCGAGCCCATCGCGCTGATCGAGGCCATGGCCAAGACCAAGGGCTTCACGCTGAAGACCTTCCCCTATGCGGTCCCCGGCACCGAGCAGTCGGCCGCCTGGACCGACGTGCGGCGCTTCCGGCCCGACAACGTCATCATCTGGGGCGCGGGCCCCGGCCAGGCGGTCTCGATCCGCGGCGCGATCTCGAACGGCATATCGCCCAAGAGCATCTATTCCGTGATCTGGCTGTCCGAGACCGACATGCGTTCCTTCCAGGGCGATGCCGTCGTGGGGGTCAAGCGCTTCACCGCCGTCAACACCGGCGCCGATTCGGCCATCCTCAAGCGCATCAGCGAGAAGGTCGTCGCGGCGGGCAAGGGCACGGGCGACGCCAAGGTCGTGGGTTCCACCTACTACAACATCGGGGTGGCCAGCATGGCGATCATGGCGCAGGCCGCCAGGCAGGCGCTGGACAAGCTCGGGCCGCCGCTCACGGGCGACAAGCTCAAGGCCGGCTTCGAGATGATCAAGGACTTCGACGCCGAGGGCCTGATGCCGCCGCTCACCATCACCGACAAGGACCACCAGGGCGGCGGCTGGGGCCGCGTGTCCGAGTGGGACGGCAGCAAGTGGGTGCCGCTGAACGACTGGGGCCATGCCTACCAGGACGTGGTCTGGCAGCTCGTGCGCGAGGATGCGGAAAAGGCGGCCAAGGAGGCCAAGAAGTGAGCTTGCTCTCACTGAACAATGTCGAGGTCGCCTATGACAAGGTGTTCCTCGCCATCAAGGGCGTCTCGCTGGACGTCGAGGAGGGCTCGATGGTGGCCATCCTCGGCGCCAACGGCGCCGGCAAGTCGACCACGCTGAAGACCATCAGCGGCTTGCTGGCGCCCGAGCGCGGCGCGGTCAGGCGCGGGCAGGTGACTTTCCGCGGCGAGGACATCGGCCATCACAGCCCGCCGCAGCGGGTGCGCATGGGCCTGGTCCACGTGCTGGAGGGGCGGCGCATCTTCGAGCACCTGACGCCGGACGACAACCTGCTCGCGGCCTATCCCGGCCGCCGCGCCAAGAGCCGCTACGGCGACCTCCGGGAGCAGGCCTACGCCTATTTTCCCCGCCTGGCGGAGCGCTCGCGCACCAAGGCGGGCTATCTGTCGGGGGGCGAGCAGCAGATGCTGGCGATCGCCCGCGCGCTGATGACCGAGCCGCAACTGATCATGCTGGACGAGCCTTCGCTCGGCCTGGCGCCGGTGCTGGTGAAAGAGATCTTTTCCATCATCCGGACGATCAACCAGGAGCACGGCACGAGCGTGCTGCTGGTCGAGCAGAACGCCAGGGCGGCGCTCGACATCGTCGATCATGCCTACCTGCTCGAGAACGGCAACGTGGTCATGAGCGGCAGCGCCGCGGCGCTCAAGCAGAATCCCGACGTCCAGGAGTTCTACCTCGGGGGCGGCGGCAAGGTCGACTACCACAACGTCAAGCACTATCGCCGCCGCAAGCGCTGGCTGGCCTGAGCACAGGGGGTGGGCATGCAGGCTTTCTTCGACGTCCGCGAGATACAGCCGGCGGCCGAGCGCGAGCGCGAGCTGTTCGCCCGCCTGCCCGATTTCCTGCGGGCGGCGGCCGAGTCGGCGCCGGCCGTCGCGCAGCAACTGCAAGGCATCGATCCCGCCGGCCTGTCGGACCGGGCCGGGCTCGCCCGCGTGCCGGTGCTGCGCAAGAGCGAATTGCTGCGGATCCAGCATGCGGCCCGCCTCTCCCATGCGGGCGCCGGCGAGCGCGACCGGGTGTTCGGCGGCGTCTCGGCGATCGGCTGGGGCCGGGCGCGCCGGGTCTTCGCCTCGCCCGGGCCGATCTACGAACCCGAGGGCGCGCGGCCGGATTACTGGGGCTTTGCCCGCGCCCTGCATGCGGCGGGCGTGCGGCCGGGCTGCCTGGTCCACAACTGCTTTTCCTATCATTTCACGCCGGCCGGCTCCATGATGGAGACCGCCGCCCACGCCCTGGGCTGCACGGTGTTTCCCGGCGGCGTGGGACAGACCGAGCAGCAGGTCCGCGCCATGGCCGACCTCGCGCCCGAGGCCTACACCGGCACGCCGAGCTTCTTGCGCATCATCCTGGAAAAGGCCGACGACATGGGCGTGGGGCTGCCCTCGATGCGGCGCGCGCTGTTCTCAGGCGAGGCCTTTCCCCCCTCGCTGCAGGCCTGGTTCGCCGCGCGCGGCATCGAGGGTTTCCAGGCCTATGGCAGCGCCGACCTGGGCATGGTGGCCTTCGAGACCCCGGCCCGCGAGGGCCTGGTGCTCAACGAGGACCTGATCCTCGAGATCGTCCGCCCCGGCACCGACCAGCCCGTGCCCGAGGGCGAGGTGGGCGAGGTCGTGGTGACCCGCTTCAATCCCGACTATCCCCTGCTGCGCTTCGGCACCGGCGACCTGTCGGCCATTTTGCCGGGCGAGTCCCCCTGCGGGCGCACCAATGCGCGCATCCGGGGCTGGATGGGACGCGCCGACCAGACGACCAAGGTGCGGGGCATGTTCGTGCATCCCGAGCAGGTCGCCCGGGTGGTGGCGAGCCATCCCGGGATCGCGCGGGCGCGCCTGGTCGTGTCCGGCGAGACGGGGCACGATTCCATGACGCTGAAAGTCGAGTCCCGCGGCGCGCTCGACGCCGAGGCCGTGGCCCAGAGCGTGCGCGAACAGACCAAGCTGCGGGCGCAGGTCGAGGTGGTGCCCGAGGGCAGCCTGCCCAACGACGGCAAGGTCATCGAGGACGCGCGCAACTACGAGTAGCGGCGATGGCGACGCATGTGGCCGTGGACGGGCGGGGCCAGGGGCGGCAGGGCCGCGACGCGCCTGGCCTTTCGCCATATGGCCGGGGACGGTGGCGCATATGACCGGGCGCGGGAAGGCCTTGGGGTAATATTTCCTTTTGCGGCCATTCCGGCCCTCTGGGAGACATTCATGCGCGGTTTGAAAACCATGGCGGGCGTGCTGGCGCTCGCCGCCGGCATTCCGCTGGCTCATGCGGACACCTTGGCCGTCGTCAAAGGGCGCGGCGCCGTGCGCTGCGGCGTGACGACGGGTTTCGCGGGTTTCTCGGCCCCCGACGCCAAGGGCGACTGGAAGGGCCTGGACGTCGACATGTGCCGCGCGGTGGCCGCCGCGGCGCTGGGCGATGCCTCCAAGGTCAAGATCGTGCCGCTGAACGCCCAGCAGCGCTTCACGGCGCTGCAATCCGGCGAGATCGACCTGCTGTCCCGCAACACCACCGTCACGCTGACCCGCGACACCGGCGTCGGGGCCATCCACGCGGCGATCAATTTCTACGACGGCCAGGGCTTCCTGGTCGCCAAGTCGCTGGGCATCAAGAGCGCCAAGGAAATCAACGGCGCCACCGTCTGCATGCAGACCGGCACCTCGAACGAGAACACCATGGCCGACTGGGCCCGCGCCAACGGCGTGAAGTACACCCCGGTGGTGATCGAGCAGTTCAACGAGGTGGTCAACGCCTTCGCGTCCGGGCGCTGCGACGTGTTCACCACAGATGCCTCGGGCCTGGCCTCGATCCGGATCTCCAAGCTGTCCAAGCCCGACGACTACGAGGTCCTGCCCGAGATCATCTCCAAGGAGCCCCTGGGGCCCTTCGTGCGGCAGGGCGACGACGCCTGGCTGAACATCGTCAAGTGGTCCTTCAATGCCATGATCGGCGCCGAGGAACTGGGCCTCACCTCGGCCAACGTGGACGGCAAGCTGGACAGCGCCGATCCCAACGTGCGCCGCCTGCTGGGCGCGACGCCCGGGGCCGGCAAGGACCTCGGCGTGGACGAGAAATGGGCCTACAACATCATCAAGCAGGTCGGCAACTACGGCGAATCGTTCGAGCGCAACGTCGGCATGGACAGCCCCCTCAAGATCCGGCGCGGCCTGAACGCCCTGTGGACCGAGGGCGGCCTGATGTATCCCCTGCCGGTGCGCTGAGGCCGGGCACGGGCCACGAGGTCGCCGTGGCCCTGTGCGGGTTCGTCCCGCGGGTCAATGCGGGGCTGGGGCTGAGGCCCGTGGCGTGCGGAGCGGCGCCGTATGTGCGGAGCGGCCCCGTATGCCGGGGGCCTCAGGATCGCCGGCGGTAGACCAGGCTGATTCGCGCGAAGGCAGCCTGCAGCTCGGGCGTCCCGGCCTGGAAGGTCACGGGGCGCCCTTTCTGCACGAAGCACACGAGCTTTTTCGAGGCGACGAGGGGGATGAACTTGGTGGACTGGATCTGGTCCCAGGACACCTCGCGGCGCGTGATCCAGCTCTGGCGCAGGCCGTATTCCGAGATCTCGGTGATCGAATTCCAGATCCCCCACGTCATGACCAGCAGGGCGGCGAAGCACACCAGCACGGCCCCGGCGACCATGGGGCCGACCTGCTGGCCGGCGGGGCTGCTCGCGGTGGCGATGAGGCGCCCGGCGATCAGCAGCATGATGAGCCAGGCCAGTACCCCGATCCAGCGCGGCCAGGCGCGTCCGCGCAGCGGCAGCGTCCCGATCTGGGCCAGGAGCTCGGCGTGTTCCTCTGGCGTCGGCCTGGCGAAAGGCGTCATGACTTTTTGGCCATGAGCGCGTTGCCCGCCCGGCTCGCGGCCTTGCGGCCGAGGTGGCCGGAGATCCACTGGCCGATCCCGACCACCGCGTCGAGGTCCACGCCCGTGTCCATGCCCTGGCCGCGCATCAGGTAGAGGACGTCCTCGGTGGCGACGTTGCCGGTGGCGCCCTTGGCGTAGGGGCAGCCGCCGAGGCCCGCCACCGAGCTGTGGAAGATCCGCACGCCCGCGTCCATCGCGGCCACGATGTTGGCGAGCGCCTGCCCGTAGGTATCGTGGAAATGGCCCGCCACCCGCGTGCCCAGGTCCGCCACCTGGCCCACGGCGAGCATCACGCGCTTGACCTGCGCCGCCGTTCCGACGCCGATGGTGTCGGCCACGTCGATCTCGTCGCAGCCCAGGCGCAGGAAGCGCTCGGCCACGTCGACCAC
>JBIQHJ010000101.1:0-2950 GCA_044508625.1 Alcaligenaceae bacterium | reverse complement strand
TGGCAGCAGGGCGGTCAGGGGCACAGTAGTGGTTGACGAAAGTATTTGCTGGGAACGGCAGGCGCGCACAAATGGCCGCGCCTGGTGCTGGAAAGAGCAGAAACCGACAGCGTCGCACGCGGCATCCCGTCGATCCACCGGGCCCGACAGTACTGTGTGGGCGGGGTGGGACCAGGACGGTGCCGGCGACCTTGGACCCGGAAGCTGGAATCCAGGCATTACAATGAGCGCCTCTTGACTCGACGGAGACGCATCCATTGCATCTCTACGTCCAGCGGTTTCCAGCCTCTATAGGCTGGAAGCGATTATATGCCGCTTTTCCCCATGCGCAAAATAGTTGTTCCCATTCCTGTAAAAGATTCCGCCCGGCGTGCACGATCCGACGCGGATGGGGCCCGCGGGGGCAGTCCGTCCGCGCCGAGCGTGCGGGTCGTCACCGTCGGGCCCGAGCATGCGGGGCAGCGTGTGGACAACTTCCTGCTGCGCGTCTGCAAGGGGGTGCCCAAGAGCCACATCTACAAGGCGATCCGCGGCGGCGAGGTGCGGATCAACAAGGGCCGCTGCGCGGCGGATACCCGGCTGAGCGAGGGCGACCAGTTGCGCATCCCGCCCCTGCGGCTGCCCGCGCCCGGCGAGCGGCCGGGCGTCCCCCCGGCCGCCTTCCCGGTGATCCACGAGGATCCCGACCTGCTGGTCATCGACAAGCCCGCCGGCGTGGCGGTGCATGGCGGCAGCGGCGTGTCCTTCGGCGTGATCGAGCAACTGAGGGCGGCGCGGCCCGGCGAGCGCTTCCTCGAGCTGGCCCACCGGCTGGACCGCGAGACCTCGGGGCTGCTGATGATCGCCCGCTCGCGCCGGGCGCTGCTCGCCCTGCACGAGATGATGCGCCAGGGCGCCGGCCGCAAGCACTACCTCGCCCTGGTGGTGGGGGACTGGGTCAACGACCGGCAGCACATCCGGCTGCCCCTGCTCAAGACCCTGACCGCCTCGGGCGAGCGCCGCGTCCGGGTGGACCCCCTGGGTAGGCCCGCGCACACCATCGTCACCCTGCGGCGGCGCTACGGGCGCTACAGTCTCGTGGGCGCCGAGCTGCGCAGCGGCCGCACCCACCAGATCCGGGTGCACCTCGCGGCCAGCGGCCATCCGATCGCGGGCGACGAGAAATACGGCCCCGCCGAGGTGCGCGCCGCCCTCGCGGCCCAGGGTTTCCGGCGCATGTTCCTGCATGCGCACCACCTCGAACTGCCTCATCCGGTGACCGGCGAGCCGCTGCGGCTCGAGGCGCCGCTGCCCCCCGCCTGCGTGGCCTTGCTGCGCACGCTCGGAGACTCCGCATGAAGACCTACCGCGCCGTCATTTTCGACTGGGACGGCACCCTCATGGATTCCACCCAGCACATCGTCGCCGCCCTGCGGGGCGCCTGCGCCGACCTGGGCCTGCCGCTGCCCTCGGTCGAGGAGGCGAGCTGGGTCATCGGCCTGTCGATCGAAACCGCCCTGTACCGGCTGGTGCCGGACCTGACGCACGAGCGGATGGGGGCCTTCGCCGAACGCTACCGCGAGCATTTCCTGCGCGGCGACCGGGAGCAGCGGCTGTTTCCGGGACAGGAACCCTTTCTGCGGGGCCTGCACGGGCAGGGCGTGATCCTGGGGGTGGCCACGGGCAAGAGCCGCCGGGGGCTGGACCGGGCGCTCGACGCCCTGTCGCTGCGCGAGGTGTTCCGGGCGACACGCTGCGCCGACGAGGCGGCCGGCAAGCCCGATCCGGCCATGCTCGAGCAGCTCCTGCTCGAATTCGAGATCGAGCCCTTCGAGGCGGTGATGGTGGGGGACACCACCCACGACGTGCTGATGGCCCGCCACGCCGGGGTCGACAGCCTGGCGGTCAGCTACGGCGCGCATTCGCGCAAGGTGCTGGGCGCGGCCGAGCCCACGGCCCTGGTCTCGAGCGTGACCGACATGCAGGCCTGGCTGCTGGCGCGCGTGTGATGCCGCGCCCCGCCGTCGGACAAGGACTCGCCGGGCGCCCGCGCTGGCTGCTGGCGCGCGTGTGATGCCGCGCCCGGCGGGCGCAGGGCGTGTCCCCGCGGCGCGGGCCACCCGGCCCGTTCCTCCGTGGCGCCCGCCCCCTGCAGCGTGCGTCCCCAGAGGGCAGGTGCTTGAAATTTGAACTTTTGCGGCAGACAATGATCCAAGGAAAAATGCGGATCTTTCCAGGAGACCCTATGCGCGGCCGCAACGATATCCGGCCCTCCGAGATCACCCCGGAGGCCGTCTGGCAATCCCGGCGCCAGTGGCTGCGGCAGGCCGCGGCCGGCTCGCTGGCCCTGGGCCTGCCCTGGGGCGCCCGCGCCGAGGAGGCGGGGGACCCGCAAGGGCCGGCCCTCGCGGGCACGCGAAATCCCGAATTCTCGGTCGAGGATCCGCCCAACAGTTGGCGCGACATCACCACCTACAACAATTTCTACGAATTCGGCACCGGCAAGGCGGATCCGTCCGAGAATGCCGGCGGCATGCGCCTCGAGCCCTGGCAGGTCCGCATCGACGGGGCGGTGCGCCGCCCGCTGACGCTGGACCTGGACGACCTGCTGCGCCTGGCGCCCATCGAGGAGCGCGTCTATCGCCTGCGCTGCGTCGAGGCCTGGTCCATGGTGGTTCCCTGGATGGGGTATTCGCTCTCGCACCTGCTCAAGCGGGTGGAGCCCACCGGCGACGCGCGCTACGTGGTGTTCACCACCGACCTGCAGCCCGAGGCCATGCCGGGCGTGCGCGCGGGCATCCTCGACTGGCCCTATACCGAGGGCCTACGCATGGACGAGGCCATGCATCCCCTGGCCCTGCTGACTTTCGGCGTGTACGGCCGGCGCCTGCCGCCGCAGAACGGGGCGCCGCTGCGGGTGGTGGTGCCCTGGAAATACGGCTTCAAGTCGGGCAAGTCGCTGGTCAAGATA